>NZ_FNUD01000002.1:2656451-2961276 GCF_900106095.1 Pseudomonas deceptionensis
CCGCAGGTGATCTGTTTGGCGGCGGCGCCGAAGTGGAATACAGCTGTGAGCCCAAGCTTGATGGGCTGGCGGTCAGCCTGCTGTATCAAGACGGAAATCTGGTGCGCGGTGCTACCCGGGGTGACGGCACCACCGGCGAAGACATCAGTGTCAACGTGCGCACGGTGCGCAATATCCCGCTCAAGCTGCATGGCAGCGGCTGGCCCGCCGTGCTGGAAGTGCGTGGTGAGGTCTTTATGTCCAAGGCCGGTTTTGAGCGCCTCAATGAGACTCAGCTCGCCGCTGGCGCCAAGACCTTTGCCAACCCGCGTAACGCGGCAGCCGGCAGTTTGCGCCAGCTGGACTCGAAAATCACCGCCAGCCGCCCGCTGGAATTTTGCTGCTATGGCCTGGGGCAAGTGTCCGAGGAGTTCTCCGATACCCATATCGGCAACCTCAAGCAATTGCAGCAATGGGGCATGCCTATCAGTCACGAACTGAAACTGGCCAGGGGCATTGCCGAGTGCCTGGACTACTACCGTGATATTGGCGAGCGCCGCGCATCGTTGCCGTATGAAATCGACGGCGTGGTGTTCAAGGTCAACAGCCTGGCTTCGCAGCGCGAACTGGGCTTTCGGGCCCGTGAGCCGCGTTGGGCCATTGCCCATAAATTCCCGGCGATGGAAGAGCTGACCGAACTGCTGGATGTGGAGTTCCAGGTCGGACGCACCGGTGCGGTGACGCCTGTGGCACGCCTCAAACCGGTCAAGGTGGCCGGTGTGACAGTGTCCAATGCGACGCTGCACAACATGGACGAAGTGGCGCGACTGGGGCTGATGATTGGCGATACGGTGATTATTCGCCGTGCTGGCGATGTGATTCCGCAGGTCGTACAGGTGGTGCTGGAGCGCCGCCCTGAAGATGCCCGTGCGGTGCAGATCCCTGAAAGCTGCCCGGTGTGCGGCTCCCATGTCGAGCGCACGCAACTGATCAAGCGCAGCAAGGGGCGTGAAACCATCACCGAAGGTGCGGTTTATCGCTGTGTAGGGCGTCTGGCCTGTGGTGCCCAGCTTAAACAGGCGATTATTCATTTTGTCTCGCGCCGTGCGATGGACATTGAAGGCCTTGGCGAAAAAAGCGTCGAGCAGCTGGTGGACGAGGGGCTGGTGAGTTCGCCCGCCGACCTTTACACCCTGGCTTTCGAGCAGATTGTCGATCTCGAAGGTTTTGCCGAGTTGTCGAGCAAAAACCTGCTCCAGGCCATCGCCGACAGCAAGCGTCCGACGTTGGCGCGTTTTATCTACGCATTGGGTATTCCCGATGTGGGCGAAGAGACCGCCAAGGTGCTGGCGCGTTCATTGGCCTCCCTTGAGCGCGTTCAGCGTGCTTTGCCGCAAGTGCTCACGTACTTGCCGGATGTTGGCCTGGAAGTGGCTCACGAGATTCATAGCTTCTTCAGCGATGCGCACAACCAGCAGGTGATAGCGCAACTGCTTGAGCGCGGGCTCGAGTTGCAGGATCAGGGTGAGCTGGGGGCCGAGTTCGCGGCCAGTACTACCTTGGGCGGGCTGATCGATAAACTGCAGATTCCCTCGGTGGGGCCGGGCGGGGCGCAGAAGCTGGCGGAAAAATTTGGCTCGCTGGAGGGTGTGATCAACGCCGACTGGCTCGATATGCGTCAGGCGTTGCCAGAGAAGCAGGCCAAGGCGGTGCGCGAATTTTTCGACAACCCTGAAAACGCCCGCATGGCGCTTGAAATCGAAGCGCAGCTGCGCGAGTTCGGCATGCACTGGCAGAGCGAGAAAAAAGCCGTAGAAGGCTTGCCGTTGGCTGGTCAGACCTGGGTGCTGACCGGCTCGCTGGAGTTGATGAGCCGCGACGTCGCCAAAGACAAGCTGGAGAGTCTGGGGGCCAAGGTCTCTGGCTCGGTCTCGGGCAAGACCCATTGCGTCGTGGCGGGGCCGGGTGCCGGCTCCAAGCTGGTCAAGGCCAATGAGCTGGGGCTCAAGGTGCTGGATGAAGAAGCCTTTATGGCGTTTTTGAAAACGCAGGGCATTTCGATCTGACGGATCTCTCGGCAGTCGCTGCTGCGGGCTGCTTTGGAGCCCATCGCAGCCTGCGGCGGCGACTGCATGGGGTTTGTGCCCGGCTGAATCCAAGTACTTGAGCCCATTCATTTTTTTATTCTTGCAGCAGCGGTTGTAAGTTTTTCTCAGACAGGTACAATGGCGCCGTTCGCTGCTAGGCGGATGTTGTTATGGTGACCCTATCGGTCCCCCCGCAACGATTACCCGTGAACCTGGTCAGATCCGGAAGGAAGCAGCCACAGCGGGAACATTGTGTGCCGGGGTGTGGCTGGTGGGGTTGCCTCCATTTTAAAAACCCTCAGTCCTGAAGGGTTTTAGTCAAAATACCAATCCAGTTACTTTCGACGTTCAATTGAACTGTCGGCGTATTGTCGTGCGTGGGTAAAGCCCGCATTGCAGCAGTGCCGAGCAGTTTAAAGTGCGCATCGGATGCAATTTTGGCCTTGCTCCGCTAGCATTAGCCCCTTCCGCTTTTCAGACGCGACGGTTATCAATGAGTTATCAGGTTCTTGCACGTAAATGGCGTCCGCGCTCGTTCCGCGAAATGGTCGGCCAGACCCATGTGCTCAAGGCTCTGATCAACGCCCTGGACAGTCAGCGCTTGCACCACGCCTACCTCTTTACCGGTACCCGTGGCGTCGGCAAGACCACCATCGCGCGGATCATCGCCAAATGCCTGAACTGTGAAACAGGTATCACCTCGACCCCGTGCGGTGAGTGTTCGGTTTGCCGCGAAATCGATGAGGGGCGCTTTGTCGACCTGATCGAAATCGACGCCGCCAGCCGCACCAAGGTCGAAGACACCCGTGAGCTGCTCGATAACGTGCAGTACGCGCCGAGCCGTGGGCGCTTCAAGGTCTACCTGATCGACGAAGTGCACATGCTCTCCAGCCATTCGTTCAATGCGCTGCTTAAAACCCTTGAAGAGCCGCCGCCCTACGTCAAATTCATCCTGGCGACTACCGATCCGCAAAAGTTGCCGGCGACGATTCTTTCCCGCTGCCTGCAGTTCTCTCTGAAAAACATGACGCCCGAGCGTGTGGTCGAGCATTTGACTCATGTACTCGGTGTAGAAAACGTTCCGTTTGAAGATGATGCACTGTGGTTGCTGGGCCGCGCCGCAGACGGCTCGATGCGTGATGCGATGAGCCTGACCGACCAGGCCATTGCGTTTGGTGAAGGCAAGGTACTGGCGGCCGATGTCCGGGCGATGCTCGGCACACTCGATCACGGTCAGGTTTTTGACCTGTTGCACGCGCTGATCGAAGGCGATGCGCGGGCTTTGCTTGAAGCTGTGCGCCATCTGGCCGAGCAAGGGCCGGACTGGAACGGCGTACTGTCCGAAATTCTTAACGTATTCCATCGCGTTGCGATTGCCCAGGCACTGCCTGACGGTGTCGACAATGGTCACGGCGACCGTGACCGGGTGTTGGCCCTGGCCAAGGCGCTGCCCGCCGAAGATGTGCAGTTTTATTACCAGATGGGCCTGATTGGCCGGCGCGATTTACCGCTGGCCCCGGACCCGCGAGGCGGCTTTGAGATGGTCTTGTTGCGGATGCTTGCCTTCCGCCCGGCGGACGCCGGTAATGCACCGAGTCAGCCGCTAAAGCCAGTGGGGATCAGCCAGGCCACAGTTGATTCCGCCCCAACCGTGGCGGCTGCAACCCCTGTTGCGCCAATAGCTGCTGCACCTGTTGTGGTGCCGGCGCCAGCAGCAGAAGCGCTCAAGCCGGAACCCGTGGCCGCGCCTGCCCCTGTGGTCGCGCCCAATGTGCCTGCAGTGCCGGAAAAGGACTTGCCCTGGAACGAGCCGTCAGTGCCGGTGATCGAAGTCGAGGCTGCACCAGAGCCGATGCTGGACACCGTGGGCGAGCCGCCCGAGTTGCCGCCAATGCCTCTGCCGACGCCTGACAGCGTTGTGCCGGATGCGCCCGAGTGGAGCGCCGCGCCGATTCCCGAGCCGACCCCTGAACAAGTGGATGCAGCGCTTTCAGGTATGGACCGCGATGACGAGCCGCCGCTGGATGAAGACTACATCGAGCCGGACATGGACTCGGCGGCGTACAGTTACCTCGACGAGCTGGCCAGTGAGCATGCGGCCGAGCCTGCGCCGGAACCCGAGCCGTTGCCTGCTGCAATGCCGGCGACCGGGCTGGCCCTTGAATGGCTGAACATGTTCCCCAAATTACCGGTATCGGGCATGACCGCCAGCATTGGCGCCAACTGCACGCTGATTGCCGTTGAGGGCGATGACTGGCTGTTGCACCTGGACCCGGCCCACAGCGCACTGTTTAACTCGACACAGCAGCGCCGGCTAAACGATGCACTGAACCAGTCCACTCAGCGCACACTCAAAGTGACAATCGAGCTGGTCAAGCCGGAGCAGGAAACCCCGGCCCAGGCGGCTTCACGCTTTCGTGCAGAGCGTCAGCGCCTGGCTGAAGAGTCGATTTATGCCGATCCGCTGATCCAGCAAATGATTGAGCAGTTTGGCGCGGCAGTCCGTGAGGATACGATTCAACCTGTAGAGGTTGTCGAGGCTCAGGCTTAGTAACGCCAGGATAGAAACTTACAGCCCGGGGTCGTTTTGATCCCGGGTGCATTGTCCAAATAACGTTTGAGGTGATTCCCATGATGAAAGGTGGCATGGCCGGCCTGATGAAGCAGGCGCAGCAGATGCAGGAAAAAATGGCCAAGATGCAGGAAGAACTGGCCAATGCAGAAGTGACCGGCAAGGCCGGTGGCGACATGGTGACTGTGGTCATGACCGGTCGTCACGACATCAAGCGGGTAAGCATTGATCCGGCCCTGCTTGAAGGCGTCAGCGAAGACGACCGTGAAGTGCTGGAAGATCTGTTTGCCGCTGCCGTCAACGACGCCGTGCGCAAGATCGAAGCCAACAGCCAGGACAAAATGTCTGGCGTGACCGCCGGCATGCAACTGCCGCCGGGCATGAAGCTGCCGTTCTAAGGCGCTTGAAGAATGCCAGGTCTCGTGCCTGGCATTTTTTTGCCTGTTTTACGGGCATTTGACGCTGGCCCACACCGCGGGTATAAACCGCGTCTCGTTGTTTTGTCGGACCTTTCCCTATGAGCTTTAGCCCCCTGATTCGCCAACTGATCGATGCCTTGCGCACTTTGCCGGGTGTGGGTCAAAAGACCGCGCAGCGCATGGCCCTGCAATTGCTTGAGCGTGACCGCAGTGGCGGCTCGCGCCTGGCGTTGGCGCTGACTCAGGCGATGGAGGGCGTGGGGCATTGCCGGCTGTGCAGAACCCTTACGGAAGACGATTTGTGCCCGCAGTGTGCTGATATGCGCCGTGACGACACCTTGTTGTGCGTGGTCGAGGGGCCGATGGATGTGTATGCGGTCGAACAGACTGGCTATCGCGGTCGTTACTTTGTGCTCAAGGGGCACTTGTCGCCGCTCGATGGTCTGGGGCCCGAGGCGATTGGCATTCCGCAACTGATGACACGCATTGCGGAGCAGGGCACTTTCGCCGAAGTGATCCTGGCCACCAACCCGACGGTCGAAGGCGAAGCCACTGCGCATTACATTGCCCAGCTACTGAGCAACAAGGGCCTGATCGCTTCGCGCATCGCCCATGGCGTGCCGCTGGGTGGCGAACTGGAGCTGGTGGATGGCGGTACGTTGGCCCATTCGTTCTCGGGGCGTCGTCCGATTACGTTGTAAGCACTGCCTGTAGCCGCTGCCGAAGGCTGCGATAAAGACCGCAGGTCTTTCAGTTGGACCTGCTGCGCAGTCCATCGCAGCCTGGGGCAGCGGCTACATAGTGAATGGTATTACTCAGTCAGCAAAAACTCGGTCAGGCAGAAGCTGGGTACGCCCATATCCTGCAAGCGTTTGGAGCCGCCCAGCTCGGGCAGGTCAATAATCGCCGCTGCTTCAAACACCTGCGCACCCATGCGCCGCACCAGGTTGGCTGCCGCGATCAGCGTGCCGCCTGTAGCGATCAGGTCATCGACGATCAGCAGCGAGTCGCCTTCGCACAGGCTGTCGGCGTGAACCTCCAGAAACGCTTCGCCATATTCCGTCTGATAGCCTTCGGCCAATACATCAGCGGGCAATTTGCCTTGTTTGCGAAACAGGATCAGCGGCTTGTTGAGTTGATGGGCCAGCACCGAGCCGATCAGAAAACCACGGGCATCCATGGCGCCGATGTGGCTGAAGTCAGCCTCGACGTAGCGCTCGATAAAGCGGTCGGCGATCACCCGCATGGCGCGGGGCGATTGGTACAGTGGCGTGATATCGCGAAAGATGACCCCCGGCTTGGGGAAATCAACTACCGGGCGGATCAGGGATTTGAGGCAAAAATCGTCGAAGACCATATCAGGTGTCCTGGCGTGCGTTAAGCGCGCCAGTATAACCCCTCAAGCCGTTTTAGACTTCCAGCGAACCACCCGCGAGGGCACACAGCTTGATCGGATCAAGAATATGCACTTCCTTGCCTTCGGCCGTGATCAGCCGGTTTTCTTGCAGGCGGGTGAATACGCGGGAGACGGTCTCAACGGCCAGGCCCAGGTAATTGCCGATTTCGTTGCGCGACATGCTCAGGCGGTACTGATTGGCCGAGAAGCCGCGGGCGCGGAAACGGGCTGACAGGTTGACCAGAAAGGTCGCAATGCGCTCGTCCGCCGTCTTTTTCGACAGCAACAACATCATTTGCTGGTCGTCACGAATTTCCCGGCTCATCACACGCATGAGCTGGCGACGAAGTTGTGGCAATTGCACGGAGAGTTCGTCAAGACGCTCGAAAGGGATTTCGCACACTGGCGTGGTCTCCAGTGCTTGAGCCGACACCGGGTAGGTTTCAGTGTCCATGCCGGAAAGGCCGACCAGCTCGCTTGGCAGGTGGAAGCCGGTAATTTGCTCTTCACCGCTGTCACTCAGGCTGAACGTTTTTAGCGCGCCGGAACGCACGGCATACACCGAGCCGAAAGTATCGCCCTGGCGGAACAGGAACTCGCCTTTTTTCAGGGGGCGTCCACGCTTGACGATTTCCTCCAGCGCGTCCATGTCTTCCAGGTTCAACGAAAGTGGCAAGCAAAGAGGGGCCAGGCTGCAATCCTTGCAATGTGCCTGGTTATGAGCGCGCACTTTTACTGGCTCAGGCATTTCTTAAATCCTTGTAGGAAAACACACATAAGATGCAAGGGTACCCCAGCGCAGGGGGGGTAGGCCAGTCGCACCATGATAGTGCGTTCATCTCATGTGTTGGATGACCGGGCCCGAGCCCGGTCAAACGTTGGTACAGGGCTTAGATCACCCGAGAAAAACGTTGGCGGCTTTGCTGCTCCAGGTAGGCATCGAACACCATGCACACCGAGCGCACCAGCAGTCGTCCGGCGGGCAGTACGGTCAATTGCTGGTCGTCCAGGGCAATCAGCCCGTCCGCTGCCATGGTTTTGAGCATCGGCCACTGCGGCGCAAAATAGCCCCGGAAGTCGATGTTGAAAGCATGTTCTATGCGGGCGAACGGCACGTGCAAATTGCAAATGATCTGCTGAATGACTTCGCGCCGTATCCGGTCGTCCTGATTGCACAGCAGGCCACGCTTGGTGGCGAGCTGGCCGCTGGCGAGGGTGTGCTGGTAGTGAACCAGGTCGCTGTCGTTCTGGCAGTAAAGGTCGCCAATCTGGCTGATGGCCGATACGCCAAGCCCGATCAGGTCGCAATGACCGTGGGTGGTGTAACCCTGGAAGTTGCGCTGCAGGGTGGATTCTTCCTGGGCAATCGCCAGTTCGTCGTCCGGCAATGCGAAGTGATCCATGCCGATGTAGCGGTACCCGGCGCCAGTCAGTTGCTCGATGGTACGTTCCAGCATCTGCAGCTTCATGGCGGGCGAGGGCAGGTCGCTGCTGTTGATCCGGCGCTGGGGCATGAAGCGTTCAGGCAGGTGGGCGTAGTTGAACACTGACAGCCGATCGGGCTGCAAGCTGATCACTTCGTCAACGGTCCGCGCAAAGGCTTCGGGGGTTTGCTTGGGCAGGCCGTAGATCAGGTCGATATTGATCGAGCGGAACTGCAGGGTGCGCGCCGCGTCGATCACTGCCCGGGTTTCCTCCAGGCTTTGCAGGCGATTGACTGCCCGCTGTACGTCCGGGTCGAGATCTTGCAGGCCGATGCTGACGCGGTTGAAGCCCAGTTCGCGCAACAGGCCCATGGTTGACCAGTCGGCCTCCCTGGGGTCTATTTCGATGCCGTAGTCCCCCGAGTCGTCGTCCAGCAAATTGAAGTGCTTGCGCAATTTGGCCATCAGCTGGCGCAATTCGTCGTGGCTGAGAAAAGTCGGTGTACCGCCCCCAAAGTGCAACTGCTCGACCTTTTGTTTGGGGTCGAGGTGGCAGGCAATCATCTGGATTTCGTGTTCCAGTTTTTGCAGGTAGGGCTGGGCCCGGCCACGGTCTTTGGTGATGACCTTGTTGCAGGCGCAGTAGTAGCAAATGTTCGCGCAGAACGGCACGTGCACATACAGCGACAACGGGCGCTGCGCCTTGCGGCTTTCGCGCAGGGCGTGCAGGAGGTCGAACGGGCTGACCTGATCGTTGAACTGCAGCGCCGTCGGGTACGAGGTGTAACGCGGGCCGGCCAGGTCGTAGCGGTGAATCAAATCTGGGTCCCAACGAATGGCGTCGAGCATGCGGGCATTCCCCTGGGATGACTGACAATGCGTTGGAGTCTAGGGGCTGGGGATTTGTGACACCTTGATTTGCGTCAACGGGTGTGGAGGCAGGCCTGGAGCCTGCGGGCGCTGGCTTAATGCCCCATCAACCAATGCTGATGCGGGCCGGGCAGGGTCCAGATGCCGAAGAGAATCACCAGCAATCCGCCTGCCATGCGCACACTGCGTTTGCGCAGCAGCGCCGTTACGCGCTCCGCCGCAAGGCCGGTGGCGAGCAACACAGGCCAGGTGCCAAGACCAAACGCCAGCATCAAAAGTGCACTGTCGATGGCGCTGCCCTGGCTGGCGGACCAGATCAGTGTGCTGTAGACCAGGCCGCAAGGCAGCCAGCCCCAGAGCGCGCCCAGCAGCAGGGCGCGGGGCAGGCTCGATACCGGTAGCAAGCGGGTGGCCACGGGCTGTATGTGCCGCCACAGGCCGCGGCCCAGGCTTTCGATGCGGGTCAGGCCGCTCCACCAGCCGGCCAGGTACAGGCCCATGCAAATCAGCAGCAGCCCGGCCAGGATGCGCATAAACATCGCCGCGGGGCTGTTGGCTACCGCCCATCCGGCCAGGCCCAGCAGTAATCCCGCCGTGGCATAGCTAAGAATTCTTCCCAGGTTGTAGGCCAATAGCAGCCTGAAGCGTCGGCTGCGTTGCTCTTTGGGGATGGCCAGGGTCAGCGCACCCATCAGGCCACCGCACATGCCCAGGCAATGCCCCCCTCCGAGCAGGCCCAGAATTACGGCGGATACCAACAGCGGTGCCAGCTCAAGCATGGGGAGGCGCTTTTTTGTCGGTGTCTGCGGGGGATTCCGGGTGCTGGCTTTTCGCTTCTTCGACGGCGGCGGTGTGTTGCGGGTCCTGGTCGTCGAACAGGATGCTGTGTGCCGGGCTGTCGAGGTCGTCGTACTGGCCGCTGTCTACCGCCCAGAAAAAGATGTAGATGGCGATGGCGACAATCAGCAGGGCCGCAGGAATCATGACGTAGAGGGCTGGCATATGGGCTCCGGGCGGCCGCTTCAGGCCGCAGGCGTGCGGGAGTGTGACGTGGCTGGAGTATGCGCCTGGCCGGGCATGCGAGTCAGGCGCAAGGCATTGAGCACCACGGTCAGCGAGCTGATCGACATGCCAATGGCCGCCCAGATGGGGGTGATCCAGCCCAGGGCGGCAAAGGGAAGCATAAGGCCATTGTACAGGCCGGCCCACAGCAGGTTCTCGATGATTACCCGGCGTGTGCGGCGCGCCAAGGTAAAGGCTTGAACCAGGGCGTCCAGTCGATTGGACAGCAGTACCGCGTCGGCGCTGGTTTTGGCCAGGTCCGTGGCCGAACCCATCGCCACGCTGATGTCGGCGGCGGCGAGCACCGGGACATCATTGACGCCGTCACCCAGCATCAGCACCTTGCGGCCCTGGGCGTGCAGTTGCTGCAGGACCCGCAGCTTGTCATCCGGGCGCAACCCGCCCTGTGCTTCATCGATACCCAGCTCGGCCGCCACGCTGGCGACCATCGGCGAGCTGTCCCCGGAGAGCAGCAGCGTATGCCAGCCGCGCGCCTTGCACGCAGCCAGCAGCGCCGGGGCGTCGTCGCGCAGGCGGTCATCGAGGACAAGCCAGGCCAGCACGCCTCGGGTATCACCCAGCAACAGCCATTGCCCGGGTTCATTCGGCATGTCCGGGACCTGGCACTGGCTCAGTTCGCAGACAAATCCTGGCTGGCCAATGCGCAAGCGCTGTTCGCCAACCCGCCCTTCGAGGCCCAGGCCCGGAGTGCTGTGGACTTCCCCGGCGGCTTGCGGGGCGCGGCCAAAGGCGCGGGCAATGGGGTGCTCGGAACGGTTTTCGAGTGCGGCTGCCAGGCCCAGGCACTGGTCGGCGTCCAGATCGCGCAAGGGGCGAATGGCGCGCAGCGTCAGGCGACCTTCGGTCAAGGTGCCGGTTTTGTCGAAAATCACCGTGTCGATCTGGTTCAGGCCCTCGATCACGTGGCCGCGAGTCAGCAGCAAGCCCAGCTTGTGCAGGGTGCCGGTGGCAGCGGTGAGTGCAGTGGGGGTGGCCAGGGACAATGCACAAGGGCACGTGGCCACCAGCATCGCCAGCACAATCCAGAAGGCCCGTGATGGATCAAGCTGCCACCACAGCAGGCCGATACCGGCCGCGGCGATCAATGAAAACAGCAGGAACCATTGCGCGGCCGTGTCGGCAATTTCGGCCAGACGCGGCTTTTCGCTTTGGGCGCGATCGAGCAAGCGCACGATGGCGGACAGGCGCGTGTCCTGGCCCAGTGCCGTGACTTCAATGGTCAGTGCGCCTTCGACGTTCAAGGTGCCCGCCGTTACCGCATCGCCCACGCGACGTGGCTGCGGCAAGTATTCGCCGGTCAGCAGGGACTCGTCGATGCTTGACTGGCCATCAAGGATCTTGCCGTCAGCCGGAAGAATTGCGCCGGGGTGCACCAGCACGTGGTCGCCGACTTTCAGCTCGGTCAGCAGGATGCGTTCGCTTTGGCCATCGCCGCTCAATCGCAGGCAGGAGGCAGGCAGCAGATTGACCAGCTGTGCGGTGGCGGCAGCGGTGCGCTCGCGGGCGCGGCGTTCGAGGTAACGTCCGGCCAGCAGGAACAGGGCGAACATGCCGACCGCATCGAAATACAACTCGCCGATGCCGGTGATGGCGGTCCAGATCCCGGCGATGTAAGCGCCGCCGATGGCCAGTGACACCGACACATCCATGGTCAGGTGGCGGGTGCGCAGGTCGCGCATGGCGCCTTTGAAAAAGGGTGCACAGCTGTAGAACACGATAGGCGTGGTCAAGAACAGCGCGACCCAGCGCAGGATGGTGTGCATCTCGGGGCTGAGGTCGATGTTGAATTCGGGCCAGGTGGCCATGGTTGCCATCATTGCCTGAAACCACAGCAACCCGGCGACACCCAGCTGACGCAGGGCCAGGCGGTTTTCGCTGGCCAGCTGTTCTGTGGCGCGATCGGCCTGGTACGGGTGCGCGGCATAACCGATATGTCGCAGTTCGCTCAAGACTTCACTGAGGGGTAACTGGCTGTCGGCCCAGCGCACGTGCAGGCGATGGTTGGACAGGTTGAGCCGCGCCTCGCTCACGGCAGGCAGACTGCGCAGGTGTTTTTCAATCAGCCAGCCACAGGCGGCGCAGCTGATGCCTTCGACCAGCAGCGTGGCTTCGGCCTGTTCGCCTTCATGTCGGACAAAGGGTTTTTGCACATCGGCGCGGTCATACAGCGCCAGTTCTTCTACCAGTTGCACGGGCAGTGCCTGGGGGTTGGCAGAAGGTTCGCTGCGGTGTTGGTAGTAGCTTTCGAGGCCGCCGGCTACGATGGCCTCGGCCACTGCCTGACAGCCCGGGCAGCAGAACTCGCGAACTTCGCCCAGAACAACGGCGGTAAAGCGACTGCCAGGCGGGACGGGCAGGGCGCAGTGATAGCAGGGAACGGGAGTGGTCATGGCGGTCTATCGCGGTTTTGTGTCGCAGGGAAGAACGTCATCGCGGGCAAGCCCGTTCCCGCACTGGCAGGAACGGCCTTGCCCGCGACGGGATTACTTCTTGTTGTGGTCTTCCGCGCCTTGAAGCGGCTCGTCACCCAGTAGCAGGTCCATGTCGTGGCCGACCACCTCTTCCTCAAACAGACGCCAGGTCTTGCCGTCTTCTACGCCCAGCAACTCGACGAAGCGACGACCTTCGATCTTGTCATCCAGCTGGCCGATGTAGCGCCCTGGCTCTGACGCGCTCTGGCTCAGGCTGATCTTGCGGTCTTTTTCAGGCTGGGTCGGAGAGATCAGGTTCAGTTCCAGCACCTGCGGCTTGCTGTTGCCCTCAAGCAGCAGCACGACTTCACCGGTCATTTCGTCCAGGCGCAGCTTGGCTTTCAATTGCAGGGTCTGGCCCAGCAATTCACGGTCCAGCGCTCGGTTGATGCCTTTGCCAGCCTCGTAGTAGTTGTCGTTCACCAGGTTGTCCGGGTTGTTCACGGCAATGGTGACCATTGACAGGGTCAAGGTTACCGAACAGGCGAGGATGGCGATGATGATCCAGGGCCAAATATGCTTGTACCAGGGGCTGGAGGCATTTGCTGCGGGCATGTCGAGTTCTCTTATCTGATTTGTGGGCCGATGAATCGGCTCTTGGCTTTAACGTTGACGTCGTTGTTGTCGGCGTCCTTGAGGATAAAGAACACCTCGTTGGTGCTTGACGGTAGTTTCTCGGGCGCAATCGACAACTCGACCGGCAGGCTGACGATATCGCCGGCCGCGACCTTGATTTCGCGTTTGCCTTGCAGCTTGAGGTCAGGCAGGCCGGTGGCGTCCAGTACGTAGGTGTGGTCTTGCTGGTCCTTGTTCATGATCTTCAGGCTGTAGACGTTTTCGATCCGGCCTTCAGCGTTTTCGCGGTAGAGCACCCGGTCCTTGCTGACATCGAAGCCCACCAGTGTGCGGGTGAAAAATGCGGCGGCCAGCAGCCCCATCATGGTCAGCAATACCAGCGCATAGCCAATCAGGCGCGGGCGCAGCTTATGGGTTTTCTGGCCCGAAAGGTTGTGCTCGGTGGTGTAGCTGATCAGGCCGCGGGGGTAATTCATCTTGTCCATGATGCTGTCGCAGGCGTCGATGCACGCGGCGCAGCCGATGCACTCGATCTGCAGGCCGTCACGAATATCGATCCCGGTCGGGCACACCTGTACGCACATGGTGCAGTCAATGCAGTCGCCCAGGCCCTGGGCCTTGTAGTCAGCGTCTTTTTTGCGTGGGCCCCGGACTTCGCCGCGACGCGGGTCGTAGGAAACGATCAGGGTGTCTTTATCGAACATGACGCTCTGGAAGCGCGCATACGGGCACATGTAAATGCACACTTGCTCGCGCAGCCAGCCTGCGTTGCCGTAGGTGGCGAGGGTGAAAAAGCCGACCCAGAAATACGCCCAGCCATCGGCCTGGCCGGTAAAGAAGTCGAACACCAGCTCGCGGATGGGCGAGAAGTAACCGACAAAAGTCAGGCCCGTGACAAAGCCGATCAGCAGCCACAGGGTGTGCTTGCTGAGTTTGCGCAGGAACTTGTTGGCGCTCATTGGCGCCTTGTCGAGTTTGATGCGCTGGTTGCGGTCGCCTTCAGTGACCTTCTCGCACCACATGAAAACCCAGGTCCAGACACTTTGCGGGCAGGTATAGCCGCACCACACACGCCCGGCGTACACGGTAATGAAGAACAGGCCAAAGGCCGCGACGATTAACAGCCCGGACAGCAGGATGAAATCCTGTGGCCAGAAGGTAGCGCCAAAAATAAAGAACTTACGCTCGGGAAGGTTCCACCAGACGGCTTGATGGCCACCCCAGTTGAGCCACACCGTGCCGAAATACAGCAGGAACAGGATGGCCCCGCCACCGATGCGCAGGTTGCGGAAAAGGCCGGTGAAGGCGCGGGTGTAGATTTTTTCCCGGGCTGCGTACAAATCGACGCTTTCAGTGGGTTTTTTGGCAGGTGGAGTGACGTCGTGTACAGGAATCTGATTGCTCATTAGTGCGTCCCACGGCAGTGGAAAATGCCTCGGTCAGTACGTGCCGACCGCGGTCAGAAGGTGTTGCGATAGCGTAATGATACGCCTGTGACTCTAGCTCAAGGGTGCGACCTTTGGTCGCGTTCCGGAAAAGAAGAAGTTGGTATAGGAGTTGTAACAAGTCGTGACATGGATCAATTGACTTAGGGCGGCAGGTGAGTTGTGCGCAGCCTTGAATCAGAGCTCCCAAGGGTTGAGCAGGGAGGCGCCGCTGAAGGCGAAGTCCTTTGTATTGCGGGTGACGACGGTCATGTTGTGGATCAGTGCAGTGGCAGCGATCAGGGCATCGCTCTCGTTGCTGCGGTCAGGGACGTGCAGGCGTGCGCAGCGTCGGGCAACGCTGCCGTCTACGGACAGCACGCGCCCGGCAAAAGCGGGGATGACATGGTTGTCCAGCCAGTTGCGCAACGGAACGGCTTGCGCAGGGTCGCGACGCTCCAGGCGCAAAATGCCGGTTTCGATTTCAAGCAGGCTAATGGCCGAAATGTACAGCCTGTAGGCCGGAACATTGCGGGCCCAGGCTACCACGTTGGGATCCGCCTGGGGTTTACGCAGTTCAGAGATGACGTTGGTATCGAGCAGGAACATTAGAAGTCCACTGGGCGCGGCGTGATGACTGCGCGTTCAGGTTCAAATTCAACCGCTGGCTCTGGCATGACGAGAAGGTCGACGATGCTGGCGTTCAGTCCGGTCAGTCGTTGGTACTCCTCCATGCATAGCAGTACATGGGCGGGGCGACCACGATCAGTGATGTAAACCGGCCCATTTTGGGCTGCCTTTTTGGCACCACTTGTGTCCTGGTTGAAATCGCGGCTTGAAATGGTCGTGATTGACATGGGCTGTTCCTCCCCGAAAAGTATAATGTAGAAACGTTACTACCTTTAAGGCCTGGGCTGCAACAGCCTGGGGGATCCTGAAACAAAATGGCCCCGCCAACTTTCGTGGGCGGGGCCATTTTTTGCTGCGTTCAGGCTTCTGCGTTACTCGGCTGCCTTGGCGTCATCGCCGTGGGACAGGCTGTAAACGTAGGCGGCCAGCAAGTGAACCTTGTCATTCCCTTGCATGTCAGCCTGTGCAGGCATCTGGCCCTGACGGCCGTAACGGATGGTCTGCTGCAGTTGAGCGAAGCTCGAACCGTAGATGAATGCCCCTGGGTGGGTCAGGTCAGGTGCGCCCATCAGAGGGTTGCCCTTGCCTTCAGGCCCGTGGCAAACCGAACAGTTGGTGGCGAAGATTTCCTTGCCTTTGGCAGGGTCGGCCTTCGCGCCTTCTGGCAGTTTGCGGCCATCGAGGTTGGTGAGCACGTAGGCAGCGACGTCGCTGACGCCTTGCTCGCCAATCACTTCAGACCAGCCCGGCATTACAGCGTGACGACCATTCATGATGGTGGTCTTGATGTCTGCCGGCGTACCGCCCCAGCGCCAGTCGGCGTCGGTCAGGTTCGGGAAGCCATAAGCGCCCTTGGCGTCGGAACCGTGGCACACGGAACAGTTGGACGCGAACAGACGGCCACCCATTTTCAGTGCTTGCGGATCCTTGGCGACTTCTTCAATGGGCATGGCTGCGAATTTGGCGAAGATCGGCCCAAATTTGGCGTCCGATTTGGCCATTTCCTTTTCCCACTCGTGAACGCCGGTCCAGCCTGACTGGCCATTGGCAAACGGAGTTTGCTCTTTGGTGTCCAGGTACTGATAGCCCGGCAGCAGGCCTTTCCAGTTACCCAGGCCCGGGTACAGAACGAGGTAGCCAAGGGCGAAAATGACGGTGCCGACAAACAGCATGAACCACCATTTCGGCATCGGGTTGTCGTACTCTTCGATCCCATCGAAAGCGTGCCCGACTTTCTCGTCGGTCTGCTCGCTGCGCTGGCCCTTGCGTGTGGCCAGCAGCAGCCAGGTCAAGGCGAAGATGGTACCCAGAGTGAGGACTGTAACGTACAGACTCCAGAATGTAGTCATTCTTTGTTACTCCTAGAAGCTTGCTCTTGCTCGACGTGCTTGATGGCTTCGGGATCATCCTTGAACGGCAACAAGGTAGCGTCGTCAAACTCAGACTTGCGTCGCGGGCTGAAAACCCACAATGCCAAACCGATAAAAGCCACCATCACGACGACGGTGCCCAGGCCTCGAATCATCCCGATATCCATCTAGATCACCGTTTGCTTTTGATGATGGTGCCCAAGCCCTGGAGGTAAGCCACCAGTGCGTCCATTTCGGTTTTGCCCTTCACAGCATCCTTGGCACCGGCGATGTCTTCGTCGGTGTAAGGAACGCCGAGCTTGCGCAAGACTTCCATTTTTTTCGCCGTATCCTTGCCGTCGAGCTTGCGCTCTACGAGGAAGGGATACGCCGGCATGATCGACTCAGGCACTACGTTGCGCGGGTTGTACAAGTGCGCACGCTGCCAGTCATCGGAGTAGCGGCCGCCGACGCGGGCCAGGTCCGGGCCGGTACGCTTGGAACCCCACAGGAACGGGTGGTCCCAGACGCTTTCACCGGCAACCGAGTAGTGGCCGTAGCGTTCGGTTTCGGCGCGGAACGGACGAATCATCTGCGAGTGGCAACCGACACAGCCGTTGGCGATGTAGATATCGCGACCTTCAAGCTCCAGCGCGCTGCGAGGCTTCATGCCCTCAACCGGGGTGTTGGTCACGTCCTGGAAGAACAGCGGAACGATTTGGGTCAGGCCGCCAATACTGACAGCGATGACCATGAAGAAGGCCATCAGGCCAATATTCTTCTCGATTGTTTCGTGCTTCATCAGTGGGCTCCAACTACAGAGATCTTGGTCGCCGCTTCAGCTTCTACCGGGTTCGAGGCACGTACGGTGCGGAACACGTTGTAAGCCATGAACAGCATGCCGCTGGCGAAAATTGCACCGCCGATGGCGCGAACGATAAAGCCCGGGTGGCTGGCTTGCAGCGCTTCCACGAACGAGTAGGTCAGGGTGCCGTCGTCGTTGATTGCACGCCACATCAGGCCCTGGGTGATGCCGTTGACCCACATCGAAGCGATGTAAAGCACGGTACCGATAGTCGCCAGCCAGAAGTGCGTGTTGATCAGGCTGGTGCTGTACATCTGCTTCTGACCGTAGATTTTCGGGATCATGTGGTACATGGCGCCGATCGAAATCATCGCAACCCAACCCAGTGCACCGGCGTGTACGTGGCCGATGGTCCAGTCGGTGTAGTGCGACAGCGAGTTGACGGTCTTGATTGCCATCATCGGGCCTTCGAAGGTCGACATGCCGTAGAAGGCCAGGGACACAACGAGGAATCGCAGGATCGGGTCGGTGCGCAGCTTATGCCATGCGCCCGAGAGGGTCATCATGCCGTTGATCATGCCGCCCCAGCTTGGAGCCAGCAGGATGATCGACATCGCCATGCCCAGGGACTGGGCCCAGTCCGGCAGAGCGGTGTAGTGCAAGTGGTGCGGGCCTGCCCAGATGTACAGGGTGATCAGTGCCCAGAAGTGCACGATGGACAGGCGATACGAGTAGATCGGACGCTCGGCTTGCTTGGGCACGAAGTAGTACATCATGCCCAGGAAGCCTGTAGTCAGGAAGAAACCTACAGCGTTGTGACCGTACCACCACTGGATCATGGCGTCAGTCGCACCGGCGTATGCCGAGTAGGACTTGAAGAAGCTCACCGGCAGGGACGCGTGGTTGACGATGTGCAGCATTGCCGTCACGACAATGAACGCACCGTAGAACCAGTTACCCACATAGATGTGCTTGGTTTTGCGCTTGGTAATGGTGCCGAAGAACACAATGCCGTAGGTCACCCAGACGATGGCCAGCAGGATAGCCAAAGGCCATTCCAGCTCTGCGTATTCTTTGGTCGTGGTGTAACCCAGCGGCAACGTGATGATCGCGCCGAGGATGACCGCCTGCCAGCCCCAGAAGGTGAACGAGGCAAGGGCATCGGAGATCAGGCGCGTCTGGCAGGTGCGCTGCACGACATAGTAAGAGGTACCGAACAATGCACAGCCACCGAAGGCAAAGATCACAAGGTTGGTATGCAAGGGGCGCAGACGGCCGAAGGTCGTCCATTCGAGGCCAAGGTTCAATTCAGGCCACACAAGCTGTGACGCGATGAAAACCCCGAGCCCCATGCCAAGGATCCCCCAGACCACCGTCATGATGGCGAACTGGCGGACTACCTTATAGTTATAAGCAGTCGGACTGATTGCTGTGCTCATTCTAAGGTTCCACGGTTTAGGTGTTTTATTAGGATAAAAATCGGTCGCAAGTATGTATAAAGCGTAGGGTTATTGCAACGAAGCATGACCCCGGTCAATGCTTTCCAAGGCTGATTCTGCGGCCTTTCCATGCGGGTAGTAAGGTCAAAGTGACCTCGCCAAAAATGCCGAATGGAGGGCAAAACCGAAGGGGGTGAGGCGGGCAGATTCTGGTGGGGGTAGGGCGTGGCAAGAGCATGGCGAAGATCGCGATGGACGATAGCCGGTGTAAACCCACTAGTGTGGCCCGTAACAGTGCCCTTCAACTTACCGATTTTTTTCACTTGACGTGAAGCCGGGGGAGTCCCGAACACGCAAGTTAAGAGCTTAGTCCTGAATGGCGGGAGAGCAATGACGGACTAAAAAGAGGTGCGACACTTGGTCGCGCTTTGGGGCGGGAACTGCCGCACCAAAATGATGCGACAGGAAATGTCTGGTAATTATTCGGCTGTTTTTTCCTCTTGATTACCATGTGACAAACTGAACACGTATGCCGCCAGCAGCTGCACCTTGTCGTTGCCCAACAACTCGTTTTGCGCAGGCATGTGGCCTTGTCGGCCGTGGCGAATGGTTTGCTGCAATTGCGCCAGGCTGGTGCCGTAGATAAAGCCTGCAGGTTGCGTCAGGTCCGGCGCGCCCATCATGGGCATGCCTTTACCGTTGGCACCGTGGCATGCCACGCAGGTGGTATCAAACGCCTGCTTGCCTGCAGCCAGATCCACCGCAGAGTCTTGCGGCAATGGCAGGCCGGCCAGATCGTGACGCACGTAGGCGGCGACGTTTTTGACCCCGGCTTCACCCAGCACTTCACCCCATGCCGGCATGGCCGCGATGCGCCCGCCCATGATGGTGGCCTTGATGGTGTCGGCATCGCCGCCCCAGCGCCAGGTGTTGTCGGCCAGGTTAGGGAAGCCGAAAGCACCCTTGGCATCCGAGCCGTGGCACACCGAGCAGTTGGAGGCGAACAGGCGGCCACCCATTTTCAGTGCGGCCGGGTCCTGTGCCACTTGCTCCACGGGCATGGAGGCATATTTGGCATAAATCGGTCCGAACTTGGCATCCGCCTTGTCCATTTCCTTTTGCCATTCGTTAACGCCAGTCCAGCCATCCTCATAACCGGGCAGCAGGCCTTTCCAGTTGCCCAGGCCCGGGTACAGGATCAGGTACCCCACGGCAAACACCAGGGTGCCCACGAACAACATGAACCACCATTGCGGCAGCGGGTTGTCGTACTCCTCGATGCCATCAAAGCTATGGCCCATGGTCTGGACGGTATCGCTTTTGGTTTCACCCTTGCGCGTACTGACCAGCAGCCAGGTCAGGCCGATCAGCGTGCCAATGGTCAGCACGCATATATAGAGACTCCAGAAGGTGGTCATGCTTTGTTACTCCTAGACGCTTGTTCTTGCTCGACGTGTTGAATCGCCTCTGGATCGTCCTTGAATGGCAGTAAGGTCGCGTCTTCAAATTCTGACTTGCGCCGCGGGCTGAACACCCACAGCGCCAGGCCGATAAACGCCACGGCCACCACCACAGTGCCCAGGCCGCGAATCATTCCACTACTCATCTCGAAGACCATGACTTACCTCTTGCTCTTGATGGCAGTGCCAAGCACTTGCAGGTAGGCCACCAACGCGTCCATCTCTGTTTTGCCCTGCACGGACTGCTTGGCGTTGGCGATGTCTTCGTCGGTGTACGGCACGCCCAGGGTGCGCATCACTTCGAGTTTCTTCTCGGTATGGCTGCTGTCTACCGGAGCCTCCACCAGCCACGGGTACGCTGGCATTTTCGACTCGGGCACGACGTTGCGCGGGTTGTACAAGTGCGCGCGATGCCAGTCATCCGAGTAGCGACCGCCTACGCGGGCCAGGTCCGGCCCGGTGCGCTTGGAACCCCACAGGAACGGGTGGTCCCACACGCTTTCACCGGCCACCGAGTAGTGGCCATAGCGCTCGGTTTCTGCACGGAACGGACGGATCATCTGCGAGTGACACTGCACACAGCCTTCGCGAATGTAGATGTCGCGACCTTCCAGTTGCAGTGCGGTGTAAGGCTTCATGCCCTCAACCGGCGTGTTGGTCACGTCCTCAAAGAACAGCGGGACGATTTGCGTCAGGCCGCCGACACTCACGCACAGAATCATCAGCAACAGCATCAGGCCGATATTTTTTTCAACGACTTCGTGTTTCATTGCCAACTCCTCAGGCCATCTGCGCGGCGGCTACGACTTCAGCGGGCTCGGCGTTACGCACGGTGCGCCAAGTGTTGTAAGCCATCAGCAACATGCCGCTGAAGAAGATCGCACCGCCGACCAGTCGCACGACATAGCCCGGGTGGCTGGCCACCAGGGTTTCGACGAAGGAGTAAGTCAGCGTGCCGTCTTCGTTGACTGCGCGCCACATAAGGCCTTGAGCGATGCCGTTGACCCACATCGAAGCGATGTAGAGCACGGTACCGATGGTGGCCAGCCAGAAATGCGCGTTGATCAGGCCCAGGCTGTACATCTGCGGGCGACCGAAGATTTTCGGGATCATGTGATACAGCGCACCGATCGAAATCATCGCAACCCAGCCCAGCGCACCGGCGTGTACGTGGCCGATGGTCCAGTCGGTGTAGTGCGAGAGGGCGTTGACGGTCTTGATGGCCATCATCGGACCTTCGAAGGTCGACATGCCGTAGAAGGCCAGGGACACAACGAGGAATCGCAGGATCGGGTCACTGCGCAACTTATGCCAGGCGCCCGAGAGGGTCATCATGCCGTTGATCATGCCGCCCCAGCTGGGTGCCAGCAGGATCAGCGACATCACCATGCCCAGCGACTGGGCCCAGTCCGGCAGTGCGGTGTAGTGCAGGTGATGGGGGCCGGCCCAGATGTACAGGGTGATCAGCGCCCAGAAGTGCACGATGGACAGGCGATAGGAGTAGATCGGACGTTCGGCCTGTTTCGGCACGAAGTAGTACATCATCCCCAAAAAGCCAGCCGTCAGGAAAAAGCCCACAGCGTTATGTCCGTACCACCACTGCACCATGGCGTCAGTGGCGCCACCGTAGAGCGAGTAGGACTTGGTGAAACTGACCGGGATTTCCAGGTTGTTGACGATGTGCAAAATGGCCACGGTCACGATAAAGGCGCCGAAAAACCAGTTGCCCACGTAGATGTGCTTGGTCTTGCGTTTCATGATCGTGCCGAAGAACACGATGGCGTATGCGACCCAGACGATGGTGATCAAAATGTCGATCGGCCATTCCAGTTCGGCGTATTCCTTGGAACTGGTGTAGCCCAGCGGCAAGCTGATGGCTGCCAGCACAATCACCAGTTGCCAGCCCCAAAAGGTAAACGCCGCGATCTTGGGCGAGAACAATGTGGCCTGGCAGGTACGTTGTACCGAGTAGAACGAAGCGGCGAACAAGGCGCAGCCGCCGAAGGCGAAGATCACTGCGTTTGTGTGTAAAGGGCGCAGGCGCCCGAAACTGGTCCAAGGCAAATTGAAGTTGAGTTCCGGCCAAACCAACTGCGCGGCGAGAAAAACGCCGAGCCCCATACCGACGATGCCCCAAACCACCGTCATAATGGCAAATTGGCGGACCACCTTGTAGTTGTAGGCGGTACTTGTAGAAGTGTTCATGGTTCCCCATCCACGGTTCAGGCGAATACAAATGCACGCCTGGAGTTATAGGCAGACTAAAAGCGAGGCAAGCATGGGTGTAGGAGGCAAGGCCGGTATTGACGGGGATCAATGGCTGAAGTGCGTGGAACAGCGGGGCTGGCTGTGGAATGGCGCGCCAACCCCCTCATCCATGACGCTGATTCTGGCCCACGGAGCGGGGGCTCCGATGGACAGTGCCTGGATGACAGGCATGGCTGAGCGCCTTGCTGCACGCGGGGTGAGCGTGTTGCGCTTCGAGTTCCCGTACATGGCTCAGCGACGGCTAGATGGTGGTAAAAGGCCACCCAATCAGCAGGCAAAATTGCTTGAATGCTGGCATGAGGTATTTACCGAGGTGCGACGGCATGTCGCTGGGCAATTAGCCATCGGCGGCAAGTCGATGGGCGGGCGCATGGCCAGTCTGGTTGCTGATGAGCTAGAGACGCACGCTCTGGTGTGCCTGGGTTATCCGTTTTATGCCGCAGGCAAACCGGAAAAACCGCGTGTGGCGCACTTGGCTGAACTGCAAACGCCGACTCTGATTGTGCAGGGCGAGCGTGATGCGCTGGGCAACCGGGAGGCGGTGGAGGCCTACACGCTGGCACCGGGTATTGAAGTGTCGTGGCTCGTGTCGGGGGATCACGACCTGAAGCCATTAAAGGCTTCGGGGTTTACCCATGAGCAGCATCTGGATGCGGCGGCAGACAAGATAGCGCGGTGGTTGCAGCAACCTTGAACGATTTGTGGGAGCGAGCCTGCTCGCGATGGCATCAACGCGGTGCAAGTGTTGAACCGCGGCGATCCAATCGCGAGCAGGCTCGCTCCCACAAGGGTCAGCGGTTAAACCGCGCTACCAGCGAGTACTGGGTGTTCACGGTCTGGCTCAGCTCTTCGCTCAACAGCGCCGAGTGTTGCGCCTGCTCGGAGGTCTGGTCCGCGAGATCGGCAATGGTGCTGATGTTGCGGCTGACTTCTTCAGCCACTGCACTTTGCTCTTCGGTCGCGGCGGCGATCTGGGCGGTCATGTCCGTGATATTGGCTACCGCCTCGCTGATGCCGATCAGTGCCTGGTCAGCCTCCAGCACGCGAGCCACGCCTTCTTCAGCCTGACGGTGCCCGGCGTTCATGGTTTGTACGGCCGTGGCGGCGGTCTGTTGCAGCTTGGCAATCAGGCTATGAATTTGCCCGGTCGATGTGCTGGTACGTTGTGCCAGCTGGCGCACTTCGTCAGCCACCACGGCAAAGCCGCGGCCCATTTCACCTGCCCGTGCGGCCTCGATGGCGGCGTTCAAGGCCAAGAGGTTGGTCTGGTCGGCAATGCCCTTGATCACATCTACAACGCCGCCGATCTCATCGCTGTCCTTGGCCAACTGCGTGACCGTGGCCCCGGTTTCGCCCACTACCACCGACAAACGCTCAATGGCCTCGCGGGTTTCACCGGCAATGTCGCGCCCGCGGCTGGTCAGGCGATTGGCCTCTTGCGTGGCGTCAGCGGTACGTTGCACGTGGCTGGCCACTTCTTGCGTGGTCGCGGCCATCTGATTGACCGCAGTTGCCACTTGCTCGGTCTCAACGCGCTGGCGTTCCAGCCCGACCGAACTCTTGTGCGCTAGGATGTCGGATTGACGGGCTTGCCCGCTCAGGTGTTCAGCGGTGTCCTGCAGACGCGTCAGGCAGGTTTTGAGGCGTGCTTCCTGGCTCAGGATGGACATTTCCAGACGCGCTTGCGGGCCACGGCTGTCGGTGTACATCTGGGCGATAAGCGGGTCGGACGTGGTTTGTTCGGCCAGGCGCAACAGGCGCTTGATCCCGCGCTGTTGCCAGCTCAGGCCGAGCAACCCCAGCGGGATCGATAGCAGGGCGGCCAGGGCGAAACCCCAACTGGAATTGAGCAGGGCACCAATCATGAAGCTCAACTGGCTGACCAGAATAAAGGGCAGCCAGTCCTGCAGCACCGGCAGCCACTTGTCGCGTTGAGGCACTGCCGACTTGCCACTATTGAGGCGAGAGTACAAGGCTTCGGCGCGGCGGATTTGTTCGGCAGTCGGCTTGATCCGTACCGATTCGTAGCCCACCACGCGCTCGTTCTCGAACACCGGGGTCACGTAGGCATTGACCCAGTAGTGGTCGCCATTCTTGCAGCGGTTTTTCACAATACCCATCCATGGGGCGCCCTTTTTCAGGGTGCTCCACATATGCTCAAACACTGCCGACGGCACATCGGGGTGGCGCACAAGGTTGTGCGGCGCGCGTATCAGCTCCTCACGCGAAAACCCGCTGATTTCCATAAAATCATCGTTGCAATAGGAAATGACGCCTTTGGCATCAGTCGTGGAAATCAACCGTTGTTGCGCGGGGAATGTCCGTTCGCGTTGAGTGATGGGCTGGTTGTTACGCATGTCGTTTCAATCCGCAAGACTTTGACAGGCTGTCGGCACATGCAGGGATTTGTTTAATTTATATTTCAGGCCGGGGCGTGGAGGAACGCCCCGGTTGTTGTTGCTAGGGGACGAGCATCGGGTAGGTGAAAAACACGAAGTGCAGCACGTTGACGCCAAAGTGCGTGGTAATCGCCGCACTCAGCCCGCCAAAGCGGTAGGCCAGGCCGTAACCGATCCCTGCCAACCCTGCCAGTAATACCCATTTCCAGCCTGCGGCGGCATGGGCCAGGCCGAACAGCACGGCGGCCACCAGCAGCGCTATGGTCTGGCCATAGGGCAACAGCTTGAGGCGGCGGCTCATCCCGCCCTGGATATAACCGCGAAACAGTGCTTCTTCAACCAGCGTCACCAGCAGCAGATTGTTCAACAGCCAGATCGTGCTTTGGGGTGGCCATTTTGGCGCCCAGGCAATCATGCCCAGCAGCATCGCACCCCCCAGCGCCAGAATGGCCGCCAGTGCCAGGCCCATCAAGCTGGCGCCCAGAGATACCCTCCAGGCAAATCGTGGCGCAATCCACGGGCATACCAGCAGCAGCCAGAAGCCGATCAGTGGTTTGTCCAGGTTGAAGTACATCGAGAACGGTACGGCATCGGGTGTCAGCCACGTCGGGCTGATGGCCCGGCCGTTATGGAAACCGGGCAGCCAATGCAGGGCCAGGGCCAGGGCGAGCAGAACAAAGAGCCCGTGGCCGGCATAACGCAGGTAATGGTTTTTGTTCTGGAGGACGGCAAGCCCGCTGATAATCAGCAGGGCCAGCGCGATCAGGGTTTGAACTCCCAATTGCCCATAGCTCAGGGCAAGGCCGTAGCCGAGGGTAAGAAGTGCCAGATAAGGCCATGGCAAAGCGATCATGAAAATCCTTGGAATCGTTAAAAAAGCGCCCCAAATGCAATTTGGGGCGCGCAAGTATAACGACTCGGGCACTTGTAGGAGCGAGCCTGCTCGCGATGCATGCAATGCGGTCCGCCAGGATTAACGCGGTGATGCAATCGCGAGCAGGCTCGCTCCCACAAGGTTGAGGTGTCGCTAGGAGGCAATCAGCTGGCGCAACACATAGTGCAAGATCCCTCCCGCCTTGAAGTATTCCACTTCGTTGAGCGTATCAATCCTGCATAGCACGTCGACTTTTTCCTGGCTGCCATTTTCGCGAGTGATAACCAGTGTCAGGTTCATCCGCGGTTGCAGCTCGGCATCCGTCAGCCCAAGGATATCCAGGGTTTCCTTGCCCGTGAGCTTCAGGCTTTTGCGATTCTGGTCGAGCTTGAACTGCAACGGCAGCACACCCATGCCCACCAGATTAGAGCGGTGAATACGCTCGAAGCTCTCGGCGATCACCGCCTTGACGCCCAGCAGATTGGTGCCCTTGGCGGCCCAGTCGCGGCTTGAACCGGTGCCGTATTCCTGGCCTGCAATCACCACCAGTGGCGTGCCTGATGCCTGATAGCGCATGGCTGCATCGTAAATCGGCAACTTCTCACCGGTGGGAATGTAGATCGTATTGCCGCCTTCTTCGCCGCCGAGCATTTCGTTGCGAATACGGATATTGGCGAAGGTGCCGCGCATCATGACTTCATGGTTGCCGCGACGCGAACCGTAGGAGTTGAAGTCCCGTGGTTCGACGCCTTTCTCGCGAAGATAGCGCCCGGCAGGACTGTCGGCCTTGATATTGCCAGCAGGGGAGATGTGGTCGGTGGTCACCGAGTCGCCCAAGAGCGCCAGGATGCTCGCGCCTTTGACGTCAGCAATCACTGGCAACGGCCCGCTGATGTCATCGAAGAACGGTGGGTGCTGGATGTAGGTCGAGTCCTGTTGCCAGACATAGGTGGACGCTTGCGGCACTTCGATGGCCTGCCACTGTGCATCACCGGCGAATACTTCGGCGTATTCCTTGTGGAACATGCGGGTGGTGACTTGCGCCACCGCGTCGGCAATTTCCTTTTGGCTTGGCCAGATATCGCGCAGGTACACCGGTTTGCCGTCTTTACCCACTCCTAGCGGTTCGCTGCTGATATCAATACGTACCGTACCCGCCAAGGCGTAAGCCACTACCAGCGGCGGTGAGGCCAGCCAGTTGGTTTTCACCAGTGGATGTACGCGGCCTTCAAAGTTGCGGTTGCCCGACAACACCGAGGCTACGGTCAGGTCAGATTGGGTGATGGCCTTTTCAATCGGCTCTGCCAGTGGCCCGGAGTTGCCGATGCAGGTGGTGCAGCCGTAACCCACCAGGGCAAAGCCCAGTTGGTCGAGGTATTGGGTCAGGCCGGCGGCCTTGTAGTAATCGGTCACTACCTTGGAGCCCGGCGCCAGCGAAGTTTTGACCCAGGGTTGGCGGGTCAGGCCTTTTTCGACGGCCTTTTTCGCCACCAGCCCGGCGGCCATCATCACGCTCGGGTTCGAGGTGTTGGTGCAGGAAGTAATGGCGGCAATCACCACGGCACCGTTTTTCAGGCGGTAGGTATGGCCTTCATAGCTGTAGTCCGCTTCGCCGATCAAGTCCGCATTGCCCACGGCCACGCCACCACCACCTTCGCTCTCAAGGCGGCCGACTTCTTTTTTGGTGTTGGGCTTGAATTGCAGGCTCAGAAAGTCGTCGAAGGCCTGCGCGACATTGGGCAGCGAAACCCGGTCTTGCGGACGTTTCGGGCCGGCCAGGCTTGCTTCGACGGTGCCCATGTCGAGGGCCAGGGTTTCGGTGAAAACGGGCTCAAGGCCCGCTTGCCGCCACAGGCCCTGGGCTTTGCAATAGGCTTCGACCAGTTTGACGGTGGCGTCAGGGCGACCGGACAACCGCAGGTAGTCCAGGGTGATGTCATCGACCGGGAAAAAGCCGCAGGTGGCGCCGTATTCGGGGGCCATGTTGGCAATGGTGGCCCGGTCGGCCAACGGCAAGTCAGCCAGACCATCGCCATAAAATTCGACGAACTTGCCGACAACGCCCTTGCTGCGCAGCATTTGGGTGACGGTCAGCACCAGGTCCGTGGCGGTGATGCCTTCTTTAAGCTTGCCGCTGAGCTTGAACCCCACCACTTCCGGGATCAGCATCGACACGGGCTGGCCGAGCATGGCCGCTTCGGCTTCAATCCCGCCCACCCCCCAGCCCAGCACGCCGAGGCCATTGATCATGGTGGTATGGGAATCGGTGCCCACCAGCGTGTCGGGGAACGCGTAGGTGCGCCCGTCTTCGTCCTTGGTCCAGACCGTGCGGCCCAGGTACTCCAGGTTCACCTGATGGCAAATCCCGGTGCCGGGTGGCACCACGCTGAAGTTATCAAAGGCATTTTGCCCCCAGCGCAAAAACGCATAACGCTCGCCGTTGCGTTCCATCTCGATATCGACGTTTTGCTCAAAGGCGCCGGGGCTGTCGAACCGGTCGACCATCACTGAGTGGTCAATCACCAGATCCACCGGGGACAGCGGGTTGATCCGCTGCGGGTCACCGCCAGCCTTGGCCATCGCAGCGCGCATGGCGGCCAGATCGACCACGGCGGGTACGCCGGTAAAGTCCTGCATCAGCACCCGTGCCGGGCGGTACTGGATTTCCCGGTCACTGCGACGCTCCTTGAGCCAGGCAGCCAGTGCCTTGAGGTCGGGCTCGGTGACGGTTTTACCGTCTTCCCAGCGCAGCAGGTTTTCCAGCAGCACTTTGAGTGACATCGGCAGCTTGCTTAAGTCACCAAGGGACTTGGCGGCAAGGGGAAGGCTGAAATAGTGATAAGTCTTATCGTCGACTTTTAGTGTGGCTAGGGTGTTCAGGCTATCGAGGGAGGACATGAAATGACTCCTTTGGGCGGATCACGTTACGCAAGCAGAGCTTCTAACCTAGCTCTGATTCCGGGCGCTGGCTAATAACTGGACTGTCTATGGGGGTTCAAGGTTCCGAACTCAGTTATCATGCCCGCCTTTTCGTGACACACCTTGCTCCAAAGCAAGGTTGCGCAGCCGGCCAATTCCCGCCTGTTGCCCAGGAGTAATTCAATGAACACCGTTTTTATGCACTGCCGTCCCGGTTTTGAAGGCGAAGTCTGCTCGGAAATCGCCGAGCACGCCGCACGCCTCAATGTCTCCGGCTATGCCAAGGCCAAAACCAGCGCTGCCTGTGCCGAGTTTGTGTGTACCGAAGCAGGCGGCGCCGAGCGCCTGATGCGCAGCTTGCGGTTTGCCGAACTGATTTTCCCGCGCCAGTGGGCTCGGGGTGGCTTTGTCGATCTGCCAGAAACCGACCGTATCAGCGTGATCCTTGAGCACATGGCCGACTTCCCGGTGTGTGGCAGCCTGTGGTTGGAAATCGTCGACACCAATGATGGCAAAGAGCTGTCCAACTTCTGCAAAAAGTTTGAAGCCCATTTGCGCAAGGCGCTGATCAAGGCCGGCAAACTGGTGGAAGAAGACGCGCACAAGCCGCGCCTGCTGCTGACCTTTAAAAGTGGCCGTGAAGTGTTCCTTGGTCTGGCGGAGTCTGATAACTGCGCCATGTGGCCCATGGGTATTCCGCGTCTGAAGTTCCCGCGTGAAGCGCCGAGCCGCTCGACCCTCAAGCTGGAAGAGGCCTGGCACCACTTCATCCCCCGCGATCAGTGGGACGAGCGCTTGCACAGCGACATGACCGGCGTTGATCTGGGCGCAGCCCCGGGTGGCTGGACCTGGCAGTTGGTCAATCGCGGCATGATCGTGACGGCCATCGACAACGGCCCAATGGCCGAGAGCCTGATGGACACCGGTTTGGTGCAACACTTGATGGCCGATGGTTTCACCTTCAAGCCCAAGCAGCCCGTGGACTGGATGGTGTGCGATATCGTCGAAAAGCCGGCGCGTAATGCGGCGATGCTTGAAGAGTGGATTGGCGAAGGTCATTGCCGTGAAGCCGTGGTTAACCTGAAACTGCCGATGAAGCAACGTTATGCCGAAGTGCGTCGCTTGCTTGACCGTATTGCTGACGGTTTCAAGGCACGGGGCATCCAGGTGGAAATCGGCTGCAAGCAGCTGTACCACGACCGCGAAGAAGTCACCTGTCACTTGCGTCGCATTGACGTGAAAAAACCAAAATCTCGCTGATTCAGGAGTGAATGATGAGTTTTGCTGATCTGCCGGTTGACGGCACTCTGGACGCTACCGGCCTCAATTGCCCTGAGCCGGTGATGATGCTGCACCAGTACATACGCGACCTGGCGCCGGGTGGCTTGCTGAAAGTCATCGCCACCGACCCCTCGACCCGCCGCGACATTCCCAAGTTCTGCGTGTTTCTGGACCATGAACTGGTAGGGCAGCAGGAAGAGGCGGGCACGTACCTGTACTGGATCCGCAAGAAGCAGGATTAAACGTTCAGGTAGCTACCGTGGGAGCGAGCCTGCTCGCGAAAGTCGCCGTATTGAGGCGTTCGCGAGCAGGCTCGCTCCCAGAGGTCAGGCCCTGCGGCGAATATGTTTTTTCGCACTGCGGGCCAGCCGCACGCCGAGCATCAGCGCGGCGCAGGTCAGGCCCACGATCAAACCCTGCCACAGCCCGCTCGGGCCATTGGCTTCGCCGAACCAGTCGGTCAGCCCCAGCGCATAGCCCACCGGCAAACCAATCCCCCAATACGCAAACAACGTCAGGATCATCGTCACCCGCGTGTCCTGATAACCGCGCAGTGCGCCGGCGGCGGTCACTTGAATCACATCCGAGAATTGGTACAGCGCGGCAAACATCAGCAGCATGGTCGCTACCTCGATCACCATCGGGTCTGCGGTGTAGACGGTTGCAATTTGCTCGCGCAACAACAGGATCAAACTGGCTGAAATCGCCGCCCACACCAGCGCCGTACCCATGCCAACCCCAGCCACAAACCGCGCTTCGCGGGGTTGCTCACGGCCCAGGGCCTGGCCCACGCGCACGGTAATTGCCATGCCCAGCGAGTACGGGATCATGAACACCAGTGAACTGAAGTTCAGGGCGATTTGATGGCCCGCCACGACGGTGGCGCCCAGGCTGCCGATCAACAGCGCAATCACCGCAAAAATACTCGACTCGGCAAAGACCGCGATCCCGATCGGCAGGCCCACGCTGAGCAAGCGCTTGATGATCGCCCACTTCGGCCATTCAAAATGGCTGTACACCTGGCTCGACTTGTAAATCGCGCCACGAAAAGTCCAGACCACCATACCGAGTGCCATAAACCACATCACAATGGCCGTGGCCCAGCCGCAGCCCACGCCGCCCATGGCCGGTACACCGAAGTGGCCATAGATAAAGATGTAGTTGATCGGGATATTGAGGGCCAGCGCGCTCAGCCCCAGCACCATGCTGGGACGGGTCTTGCCCAGGCCGTCGCTGAAATTGCGCAACACGCAATAGAGCCCCACGGCCGGCATGCCACTGGCGATGCCGTGCAGATAGCCCATGCTCGGTTCGATCAGTTCGGGGTCGACCTTCATCAAATGCAGCAGCGGTTCGGCCCCGATCAAAATCAGGGCTGCGCACAGGCCGGTCATTAAGGCTAGCCACATGGCCTGGCGCACGATCGGGCCGATTTCACCCTGTGCATTGGCGCCAAAGCGCTGGGCGACCTTGGGCGTGGTTGCCAGCAAAATGCCCGACATCAGCAAAAATACCGGCACCCAAATGGAGTTGCCCAGCGCCACGGCAGCCAGATCCCGTGGCCCGACGCGCCCTGCCATGACCGCATCGACAAACCCCATGGCGGTGGTGGCGATCTGGGAAATGATGATTGGAAACGCCAGCGCCAACAGCGCTCGCACTTCCGTGCGGACCCGGGCCGGGCGGCTGACAGTGAGGGAAGGAGGGTTATGAGTCACAGAGTTCACAAGCGTGTATCCACAGTGATTAACGCGCAAAGCCGGCAATTGTACGCCTGACCAAATGGTCAGAAAACACTGAGTTGTAGGAGCTTTGTAAACGTGATTGTAAGTACCTTCTACACCCGGCTGGCCCATTCGTCGCAACAACGCCTACACTGCCACTCCGCGAAAGGAGCCTGCCATGTTGATTGTTGCTGACGAAAATATTCCGCTGCTCGAAGAATTTTTTGCTGACTTCGGTGAAATACGCCGTTTTCCGGGCCGCCAGATCAGCCGCGCCGACGTGCTTGATGCCGATATCCTGCTGGTGCGCTCTGTGACCAAAGTCGACCGCGACCTGCTTGAAGGCAGCGCAGTGCGGTTTGTCGGGACGTGCACCATCGGCACTGACCACCTGGCGCTCGAGTACTTTCAGCGCGCCGGGATTCAGTGGTCCAGCGCCCCCGGCTGCAATGCCCGTGGCGTGGTGGACTACGTGCTCGGCAGCTTGCTGACCCTGGCCGAAATCGAAGGCGCCGATCTGACGCAACGCACCTACGGTGTGGTGGGCGTCGGGGAAGTGGGCGGGCGTCTGGTCCAGGTGCTGCGTTCGCTGGGCTTCAACGTGCTGCTCTGCGACCCGCCGCGTCAGGCAGATGAAGGTGGCGATTACGTCAGCCTCGAACAGATCATCGAGCAATGCGATGTCATCAGCCTGCACACCCCGCTGGACAAAACCGGCAGCGACCCGACCTGGCACTTGCTCGACCGCGAGCGCCTGAACCAGTTGAAACCCGGTACATGGCTGATCAATGCCAGCCGTGGCGCGGTCGTCGACAATGCCGCGCTGCGTGAAGTGCTGACCCGGCGCGAAGACCTGCAAGCGGTGCTGGACGTGTGGGAAGGCGAGCCACAAGTAGACGTCGAGCTGGCTGACCTGTGCGTACTGGCGACCCCGCACATTGCCGGGTACAGCCTGGATGGAAAGCAGCGGGGGACTGCGCAGATCTATCAGGCGCTGTGCGATTACCTCGGCCATTTGCCGCAGGTCAAACTTGCCGACTTGTTGCCTGCGCCCTGGCTGGCGAAGGTTGAACTGAGTGCCGACAGCGATCCTGCCTGGGCCATGGCCATGCTTTGTCGTGGCGTGTACGACCCGCGTCGCGACGATGCGGATTTTCGCCGCAGCCTGACCGGCAGTGTCGAAGAGCAAAAGCTGGCGTTTGATGGCTTGCGCAAGAACTACCCGATTCGCCGTGAAATCGAAGGCCTGGCCGTGCATGTCGACGGCGAATCAGTGGCCTTGAATCAACTGGTGAAAGCCTTGGGCGGGGTGCTGGTGCCGTAATTGAAGGCATAAAAAAACCGGCCTCACGCTGTAAGGCCGGTCAGTGATTCTTGAACTGCTATCTAACATGCAGGCGCTGGCTAGTCAGCTCCTGCAGAGGGGCACGACAGAGGATCAGTCTTTGAGCACAGGCTTGACCAGACGCTGCTCCAGCTCATGGCAGGCGTTCTGGATCATCGCCTCGGTGATCAAAATCTCCTTGCCATTTTCGTCGATAATCGCGCAGCCCAAAGATTGCTGTGGTTGGGTGCGAATCACCGGTACGGCTTGAGCGTTGTGTTGCAAATCCATGGCCTGTCTCCTCATCAGGGTGTATTGATACTGTAGATCCGTTTAATGACCAAGCTGTTACAAACTTGGCGGCCACTCCAGTCCAACAGAAATATCCTGAAACTTCCAGCCTCACTTTAGAACATTAGAGCCTAGGGTTTACTGTTCCAGGTCATATTCAAAACGAGTGAGAAAGGTTTACCGATATAAGCAGAACTTCGTTGTAGGCTGTGTAAGGCTTTTCACGCTGGTTCACTTCTCGGATACCTACTGATGCTTTCTTCCCGTCACCGCCGTGCCATTCGTCTGGCTATCCATTTTGTTGCGCCCTATCGTTGGCAGGCCTTTGGCGCCTTGTTGGCACTGATTGTCACGGCGGGCATCACCTTGTCGATGGGGCAGGGCATCCGGCTGTTGGTCGACAAGGGTTTCATGACCCAGTCCCCGCACCTGCTCAACCAGTCCATCGGGTTTTTTCTGATCCTGGTGCTTGGTTTGTCGGTGGGTACTTTTGTGCGTTTTTACCTGGTGTCCTGGATCGGCGAACGGGTGGTGGCCGATATTCGTCGCCAGGTGTTCAACCACCTGATCGACTTGCACCCGGGGTTCTATGAGAACAACCGCAGCTCGGAAATCCAGTCACGGCTGACTACCGATACCACGTTGCTGCAATCGGTCATTGGCTCTTCGCTGTCCCTGTTCCTGCGCAACAGCCTGATGGTGATTGGCGGCGTCGTGCTGCTGTTTGTCACCAACCCCAAACTGACCAGCATCGTGGTGGTCGCCTTGCCCCTGGTGCTGGTGCCGATCCTGTTTTTTGGGCGCCGGGTGCGCAGCCTGTCGCGCCAGAGCCAGGACCGTATCGCCGATGTGGGCAGCTATGTCGCCGAAGCCCTGGGCCAGATCAAAACGGTGCAGGCCTACAACCACCAACAGCAAGACCAGCAACGTTTTGCCACGACGGTTGAGCACGCGTTTGCCACGGCCCGTAAACGCATCCTGCAGCGCGCGTGGCTGATTACCCTGGTGATCCTGCTGGTGCTGGGCGCGGTGGGGGTGATGCTGTGGGTCGGCGGAATGGACGTGATTGCCGGGCGGATCACCGGTGGCGAACTGGCCGCGTTCGTGTTCTACAGCCTGATCGTTGGCAGTGCGTTCGGTACCTTGAGTGAAGTGATTGGCGAGCTGCAACAGGCGGCGGGGGCGGCGGAGCGGATTGCTGAGCTGTTGCAGTCAAAAAGCCTGATTGAGCCGCCGAGCACGGGGTTGCTGGTGTTGCCTGAGCGGGTGGAGGGGAATCTGCTGCTTGAAAATCTGCACTTCTCCTATCCTTCGCGCCCGGAAAGTTATGCCATTGACGGCTTGAGCCTGACGATCAATGCGGGTGAAACCCTGGCCCTGGTCGGTCCTTCGGGGGCGGGCAAGTCGACGTTGTTTGACTTGCTGCTGCGTTTTTACGACCCCCAGCAAGGTCAGATCCTGCTTGAAGGCCTGCCGATCACCCGGCTTGATCCCCAGGACCTGCGCCGTTGCTTTGCCCTGGTGTCGCAAACCCCGGCACTGTTTTTCGGCACCATTGAAGACAACATTCGGTATGGCAATGCGGGGGCCAGTGACGAGCAAGTCGAAGCGGCGGCACGGATTGCCCATGCGCACGATTTCATACTGCAAATGCCCGAGGGCTACAAAACCCACCTGGGTGATGGTGGCTTGGGCTTGTCGGGCGGGCAGCGCCAGCGTTTGGCAATTGCCCGGGCGTTGCTGGTCGATGCACCGGTCCTGTTACTGGACGAAGCCACCAGTGCCCTTGATGCCCAGAGCGAGTACTTGATCCAGCAAGCCTTGCCCAGCCTGATGCAAGGCCGCACGACCCTGGTGATCGCCCACCGCCTGGCCACGGTGCAGAACGCCGACCGCATCGCGGTGATGGACCAGGGCAAGCTGGTAGCCATCGGCACCCACGCACAGTTGATCGCCAGCAACGCGCTGTATGCACGGCTGGCGGCGCTGCAGTTCAATGTGGGGGTGTGAGACCTGTGGCAGCTGCCGAGGGACGATGGCTTGAGATACACCAACCGTGGGAGCGAGCCTGCTCGCGAAAATCATTCGCGAGCAGGCTCGCTCCCACAGAGGGTCTTGACCGGTGACAGAGTCTCTACAGGGGAGTGTGCAGGGCCTTAGCGGTACTCACACAGGTAAGCCGTATCAACGGGCACTTTCAGCTGGAACTTGCTGTTGGCCGGCACGTTGAACTGGCTGCCGCTTTTGAACGTTTCATACTCACTGCTGCCTGGCAGTTTGACGCTCAGCTCACCCGACACCACGTGCATGATTTCGCGCTCGGCCGTACCGAACTCGTACTCGCCCGCAGCCATGACGCCAATGGTGGCTTTGCCTTCGGTTTGTGTGAAGGCAATCGACTTGACGGTACCGTCGAAGTATTCGTTGACTTTGAACATGGCGATTCCTCGGAATGGGCTAAAAAGGGCTGGCCAGTATGCAGAAGCGGTTTTATCCCGTCACGCCCTTTTATGGCCGCTAAACCTTGAGGATCAGTGGCAACAAACGCGCCGTGTTTCGTGCATCTTCCAGCGCGCGATGTTGCTGCCCGTTGAACTGCATCCCGGCCAGTTGCAGCGCGCTGTTAAGCCCCAGCGGGCGCTTTAGCTGGCGGGCCTGGGCAAACTGCTGCTTGAGGTTGGTGTGGGGCAATTGCATCAGTGCACTGGCGAGCTGCTTGTGGTGCCACTCCTGTTCCAGTTGCTTGCGATCGTAGTCGCCCCAGCTGGCCCAGCCTTCGAGTTTGGGCAGGTGCTGGCCCAGCCAGCGTTCGAACTGTTCCCACACCAGTGTCATCGGCGCTGCGGCATCGATGTTGGCTTGGGTGATACGGGTCAGTTGCCGGCAAAACGGGGTCAGCAACGGGCGCCGTTGCGGGCGGATGAAACGCTGGAAATGATCCACCTCGCGACCTGCGCGGGTGACCACGCTGGCACCGATTTCAATCACTTCCATTTCCTCGAGGGGCCAGCCGCCATCATCAGTAGTGGCTTCCAGGTCAATTACCAGCCAGTGAGGCATGTGCAGCTTCCTTTAACAGCATCGGTGTTGAAGTTGGAGCGTAGCTAAAGCACCGGCCCAAGCGCTTATTTTGTAGTGGGCCAGTCCATCGCTTGCTTGATAGTCTATATGCGCTTTAATGGTGTGCGTGCTCGATCTCAGGTCGTGTGTCGATCAATAAGTTCCCGCCATGGGCGGTGCCGGATGTGTATGGTTTTAAAGTGTTTGCCAATACAGATGGCCCACAGCCTGGCGCTGGCCTTTGGCATGATCTGGTTGGCGCCGGTTTGGGCTACTCAGGAAGTCAGGGTTGGGGCGGCACATTTTCCGCCATACGCCGTGCGCCCGGAACGGGGTGGCGGCACGGGGCTGTTGTCGCAATTGCTCAATGCGCTCAACCTGTTGCAGAGCGATTATCGTTTTGTCCTTGTACCCAGCTCCATCCCGCGGCGCCAGCGTGATTTCGAGCAGGGGCGGGTGGACATGATGATGTTTGAAAACCCGGCCTGGGGCTGGCAGGCGCTTTCGTACAACGCCGTCGACATGGGCCTTGAAGACGCTGAAGTGTTTGTCGCCAAACAGCAGCCTGATCGCCAGCAAAGCTACTTCGATGACCTGGACGGCAAACGGCTCGCGCTGTTTAGCGGGTATCACTATGCCTTTGCCGGATTCAATCCCGGCCCGACATTTTTGACCGACACGTTCAACGCCACACTTACGTACTCCCACGAAAGCAACCTGTTGATGGTTCAGCGCGGGCGGGTAGATATCGCGTTGATTACCCGCTCCAATCTCACCGACTTGTTGCGCCATGACCCCCAGGCCAAGTCAGAGGTCATGGTCTCCGAGCGTATCGATCAGGTGTACCGTCACTTCGCCCTGTTGCGGCCGGAAGCACCGATCCAGGGTCAGCATTTTGCCCGGATGCTGCAACAGCTTCGCGAGAATGGTCAGTTGGTGGCTATTTTTGCGCCCTACAAAATTGCAGTGGTTGCAGTAGAGCCTTTCTAGGCGGGGGAGTGTTGCTGCGCCTGCGGGAACTGGCTCCCGCAGGCAGGCGGGGTGCTCAGCGGCGGGCGAAGGTGTCGGCTTGGGTTCCCGACACTTTGCGGCAATGAATCAGGGCATCGCGAATCATGAAGTTGACCAGTGTTGGCGACACGCCCAACTCCCTGGCAATGTCCTTTTGCTGAACCCCGTGCAGGCGATACATCTCGAATGCATAGCGGGTGCGGCTCGGCAGTTCAGTCAGCGCCACGGCGATGTGTTCCAGGGTCGAAAAGTTGATCAGCGAGGTTTCTGGAGACGCGCCGTGGATGACCACATTCAAACCTTCCTCTTCCGTACCCGAGTATTTCAATTCCAGCGCCTGCTTGCGGTAGTGATCGATCGCCAGGTTGCGCACGATCTGGAACAGGTAGCTGAGCTGAGCCTTGAATGAGGTGGTGATCTGCGGTGCCGACTGCAAGCGGAAGAACGCATCCTGCACCACATCTTCGGCCCGGGATCGACAGCCGGTGATACGGGCTGCGATCTTGACCAGGACCAGCCGGTTTTCAACAAAGGCCTGGAGAAGGGGTGAGTCACACTTGCCTGTGGACATTTGTTCCGTCATGGAGATCACCTGCTGCGAATGAGTGAGTGAGGGCCTCGGCATGGGAGGCGTCCTACACAGCTGGTCACAAACTAGGCTTGATGATAATGATTGTCAATTGAGAAATAGAATTAATAACCGCTATCGGGGCGGACTGAGACATGCCTCACACACGCGCCGAGCGAGTGTTTCGCGCCCGCGGTGGCGTGGGCTGAAGAAGGGAAGGTCTGCCAGGACGCAGCCGGAGGGCAGGCAGGTTTTACGATTGCAGGCTGCGATGCATTGATATGAGCATCGCAGCCTGCGGCACTTACTTGGGCCCCAGAATCTGCACCAGTTTGTCCGGTGACGGCGCACCCTGTTGCTGTTGCAGGTTGCCTTGTGCGTCCAGATAGAAAATCGCCGGGGTCGCGGCGACATCCAGTTCTTCCATCAGCTTTGCGTTGGCGTCGAGTTTGGCCTGCACGTCAGCCGGGATTTTTTCCAGCGGTTTGAGCTTGCTGGCCTTGCCGGCTTTCTCATGCTCGTGCAGGGCTTGCTGCGGGTCCTTGGCGGCCAGCAGGGCGGCGGATTTGGCCGGGCTGTCTTCGCGGATAATGCCCACCATGATATGACGCAATTGCACCTTGCCCGAGTCGACCCAAGGGCGTGCCTGCTCCCAGAACATGTTGCAGTACGGGCAGTTCGGGTCGCTGAACAGGTAAACGATGCGGGGTGCATCCGCCTTGCCGTCGGCGATCCAGTTGCTCTTTTCCATGTTGGCCCAGACTTGCTTGGCCATCGGCTCGTACACCAGCTTTTGCAGCGGTGCCAGGCTCAGGTCTTTGCCGTCGGCGTCATACAGGTTGCCCACCAGCACGTTGCCGTCCTTGGTCAGGTACAGCGCCATGCCACGGTTCTGGTACTGGGCTGCGAACCCGCGCAAATCGCCGGGTGCATCGAAACTGCCAACGATTTTTGCGCCCTTGGCTTCAATCTTCTTGATGGCTGGCGGCAGTTCTTCAGCCTGCAACACAGGCGACTGCAGGAGCGAGGCGCCCAGCAGTGAGGTCATGCTCAGGGTTAACAGTTTGCGGTTAAGCATTTTTGCTGATTCCTTGCAGGGTCGGCCTGTTGGGCCGACATTGAATTGTTCTGTTCGAAAGGTTCCATGGCCCGGGCCAGGCTGGCTTGTGACAGTTCGCCCAGATGGCTGCCCAGCAGGCGGCCTTCAGCGCTGTAGAACAGCGTAGTCGGCAGGGCCATCGAGCCAACTTTTTGTGCCAGTTGGCCGCCGCTGTCGAACAGCACGTTACTGAGGTTCAGACCCTGTGTTTCAAGGAAGGTGCTGACGCTCTGCATGCTTTCGCCCTGGTTGACGAACAGGAAGGTCACGTCCTGCTGCTGGTTCTGCGCGTTCTGCAGCACCGGCATTTCGCGCCGGCACGGCGGGCACCAGGTGGCCCACAGGTTGATCACCAAAGGGCCGCCCTGATAACTGCTCAACTCTACCGATTCACCATGGGCGTTGCGCAGCACCATCTCCGGCAGGCGCGTGCCCTGTTCGTAAAGGCTGGACGAAAAACTGGCCAGCAGCCAGAACGCCAGCCCGCTGCCAAGGCCCCAGCCCAAAGGGCGGCGCAACCCGCTGCGGCGCCAGCCCCAGATCAAGGCACCCGCCACCACGGCCACCAGCCCCGGCCACAGCAAAAAGCCGCCGTCGCGCAAGTCGAGCATTTGCAGCGGGTCTTGCTTGAAGTAGCGCCAGTAGCTGATGACAAAGCCGATGCGTGCCGTCAGCAAACCCAGCAAAAATAGGCTGAACAACACTGACTCGGGGTTTTCACCACCGCGTTTGGCCACACGCCAACCCACCAGTGTCGCCAGGGCAAGGGCCAGGATCAGCAGCAGGTGATTGATGGCCAGGGCAAACGAACCGATGGTCAGGGTTAGCATTTAGAGGGTTTCCCGAGTGGCGTTCCAGTTATTCAAAAAGGTCTGGGCGTTGACTTCGCCAGTGATGCGTTGTCCGCGGCGCTCAACCCCATCGGGACCGATCCAGGCAAAGCTGGGCGGGCCGGGTACTTGATAGCGGCTGAGCAGCTCGCGGCTGGCGACATTATCGGCGGTCACGTCAAGACGCAACAGGCGCACGCCCTCCAGGGCCTCCATCACCTGCGGTTTGCCAAAGACCTGTTTTTCCATGACTTTGCATGACACGCACCAGTCGGCGTAATAGTCGAGCAATACCCATTGGCCTTGCGCCTTGGCACTGGCCAGTTCACGGTCCAGGGCGGCGGGGTCCTTGATGGTGATGAACGCATCATGGGCGGTGTTTGCGGTGCTGCCCGCCACGGTCTTGGCGGTGTACACCTGCAGGGGTTGCCACAGCTCGGTGCCGCCGCCGGCTGCACCCACCAGCAACAGGCTGCCCCACAGACCTGCCAGCAGGCTCAGGGGGCTGAACAGGTTTTTCGCGCGCAGGAATGTCTGCGCCTGTTGCCAGAGGCTGCTGGCGAAAATGACCAGCAGTACGCCCCACAGGCCGACCCACAAGGACTCGTCGAGTACCGGCCGTACCAGCAGCAGTGCGGTGCCCAGGAACAGGAAGCCGAACAGGCCTTTCATCAGGTTCATCCATGCACCGGGTTTAGGCAGGAAGCGACTGCCCACGGTGACCAGCAGCAACAGCGGCATGCCGATCCCGACGCCCATGACAAACAGCACCAGGCCCCCTTCAACCGCGTTGCCGCTTTGCGCGATAAACAGCAGGGCACCGGCCAGCGGTGCGGTCATGCACGGCCCGACCAGCAAGCCGGACAACGCGCCAAGAATGCCTGCACCCACCAGGCTGCCGCCTTTGCGCCCACGCCCGGCTGTTTCCAGACGGTCACGCAGGGCGGCGGGCAGTTGCAGTTCGAAAAAGCCGAACATCGGCAGCGACAACACCACGAACAGCGCGGCAAAACTGCCCAGCAGCCACGGTTGTTGCAGCAGTGCCTGCAAGTTGGCGCCCAGCAGGGCTGCCAGCACGCCCAGCCCGGCATACACCAGCGCCATGCTGATCACATAGCTGCCGGCCACGGCAAACCCGCGTCCGGTCGTGGCACCGCTACCGACCACCAGCCCGGCCAGAATCGGCAGCATCGGCAGTGAGCACGGGGTAAAGGCCAGCAGCAGGCCCAGGCCGAAGAACAGCAGCAAACTCCAGCCCAGCGAGCTCTGTTGCAAGCTGGCAGCCAGCGACTGGTCCTGCGCCTGGCCCTGGGCTGCAACCGGTTGCGTGCCTCCCAAGTCAACCGTCTGGCTTTGCGGCGGGTAACAGAGCCCGGCATCGGCGCAGCCTTGCCAGCTGACCTTGACCTGACCGCTGGCGCCTGCCGGGATCAGCAGCTCAACGCGGTCGCGATAGACCTGGGTCGCACCAAAAAACTCATCGCTGTGCTCCAGCCCCTGAGGCAGCGCAGGGGTATGCGTCGCCTCCAGCCCGGAGAACTTGAAGCCCTTTTGATAGAGGTAGTACGTATCGGCTATTTTCCACTGCAGACGGGTTTCGCCTGAGGGCAAGGGTTCGGCGCTGAATGCAAAGGCCTTGTTGACCGGCAGAAAGTCGGGCTGTGAGAAAGGATTGTTCGCGGTCTGTGCCTGGGTCACGCCGACCAGGCACATCAATAACAAGGACAGCAGCAAACGCATGAGTTAAGCCTTGGGCAAGTTCAAGTGACGCTACAGTGTGATCCTGCGATTAACCGATCATTAACCGATGCACATCAATCTGTTCACGGCATAATCGGCCCTTAATCCCATCGACTTTTAATCGGCTCATTTACGCGGGTATCAGCATGCACGTACTGGTTTGCGAAGACGACGAACTGATTGCCAGCGGCATCAAGGCCGGGCTGACGGCCCAGGGCCTGACGGTCGAGCATGTAGGCACGGCCAGTGCGGCGCGGGCCATGCTCAAGGCTGCCGAGTTCGATGTCATGGTGCTCGATCTGGGCCTGCCCGACGAAGACGGCCTCAAGCTGTTGCAACAGTTGCGTCAGCAAGGGCTGGAGTTGCCGGTGCTGATCCTCACCGCCCGCGATTCCGTCACCGATCGGGTAGACGGTCTGCAGGCCGGTGCCGATGATTACCTGCTCAAGCCCTTTGACCTGCGCGAACTGGCCGCCCGCCTGCACACCTTGCTGCGCCGGGTGGCGGGGCGCAGTGTCAACCTGATCGAGCACGGCCCCCTGAGTTATGACCCCAGCAGCCGCGTGACCCTGCTGGCAGGCCAGCCGGTGGACTTGTCCCGCCGTGAACAGGCGCTGCTGCAAGCCTTGCTGCATAACCGGGGGCGGGTGCTGTCCAGTGAGCAACTCAAAGACAGCATTTATGGCTTTGGTGACGAACTGGAGAGCAATGCCCTGAACGTGCATATCCACCACCTGCGGCGCAAATTGGGCAATGGCATCGTCGAAACCGTGCGGGGCCTGGGCTATCGCCTGGGCACGGCCGATGGTGCCGAGTCCAACACATGATGAGCATGCGTCTGCGTCTGAGCCTGACCATTGGCTCGGCATTTGTCCTGGTCTGGGCATTGGCTGCGGCCTGGATGCTCAGCGACCTGCGTCAGCAAATGATGTTTTCCCTCGATCAGCGGCTGGTCGCCTCGGCGCGCATGGTGGCCGGGTTGCTGGAGCAATTGCCGCAATTGCCGGTAAAAGGCGAGGGCACTCACTTCAGCGCCGAACAACTGACCATCCCCGGCGGCATGGCTTGCCAGGTCAGTTCGTTGCGCGGTGAGGTCCTGGCACGCAGCCACAACAATCCCGATCAGCCGATGCAATCCCTGGCGGCGGGTTTTCATGACCAGACCATCGACGGCGCCATCTGGCGCACCTTTACCCTGGATCGCGGTGATGTGCGCATCACCACCGCTGACCGGCAGGTGGAGCGCGAGGCGCTGAACCTGTCGGTACTGCTGGCGGCATCGGTGCCGGTGGGCATGGCGCTGATGGTCTGCCTGCTGCTGCTGTGGCTGGGGATCGGCCAGGGCCTGGCGCCGCTCAACCGGATGCGCGATGCCCTGATGCGGCGTGACGCCGACTCACTGCAGCCGCTGCAAATCTCGCCTCTGCCCAGCGAACTCAAGCCGCTGCTCGACTCGCAGAACCAGCTCTTTGCGCGTATCGCCAAAGCCATCGAGCGCGAGCGCCGCCTTACCGGTGATGCTGCCCACGAACTGCGCAGCCCGCTGACCGCGATAAAAACCCACCTGCAAGTGGCGCGCATGACCGAGGGTGAGGCTCGCGAGCAGTCGCTGGCCCATGCCGAAGCCGGTGCCGACCGCTTGCACCGCACCCTTGAGCAATTGCTGTTGCTGGCGCGGGTGGAGGGCAGCCTGTCATTTGACGACGGGGTCAACTGTTCGGCCGGGCAAGTGGCGCGGCTGGCGATCCACGATGCGACCGGGGGCGATGGCGAGCGCATCCGTTTGCACCTGCCTGACGACTTGCCGGTCACTGCGCTTGAAGTCCCTTCGGTGCTGGCCATCGCCGCGCTGCGCAACTTGCTGGACAACGCCTTGCGCCATACACCGCCCGGCACCCAGGTGGAACTGACGGTGGTCATCGACGGCCCCCAGGTGCGGTATGTGGTGCGTGACCATGGCCCCGGCATCCCGCCTGAAACCCTGCAACACATGACCCAGCGCTTTTGGCGCAACGGCAACAGCAACGGTTGCGGTCTGGGGCTGGCGATCGTTCAGGCCATTGTCGAACGTTGCCGCTGTGAGCTCAGCTTCGACAGCCAGCCCGATGGCTTGCGGGTTGAATTGCGGATGCCGTTGCAACCGCTGACCTCGTAGCCGCTGCCGCAGGCTGCGATAAGGTCGCAGGACCTTCGTTTTTGATCGACTCACAGGGTTGCTTCGCAACCCTTGGCAGCCTTCGGCAGCGGCTGCAGGTTGTGCGCATGCGGGTAGATTCAGGCCGCCTGACGGTACGATTGCGCTCCAATGGACTGATTTCGTTACAACTTCAGTTGGACCATGGTTTACAGTACCCGCGCTCTGCTGAGCCCCCCACAGGGGGCTTTTTTGTGGAGTGATTCCATTCCAGTTAAACAGACTCCACGGCGCACATACGGCCCCCTTGACCGCTTGTACGAGGCTGGCACAGAACGTGCTCATGTCCTTTTGTCCACATCCAGTGAACATGATGTTTGTCTGGTGTGAAGACCCCGTACAAGAACAATAAGAGGATGATTCATGCAAAATCACCGACCTGCCACAGAAGAACCAGAACTCCAGCGCAGCCTGTCCAATCGTCATATCCAGTTGATAGCCATTGGCGGTGCCATCGGTACCGGTCTGTTTATGGGCTCGGGCAAGACCATCAGCCTCGCAGGTCCCTCGATCATTTTCGTCTACATGATCATCGGTTTTATGCTGTTTTTCGTGATGCGCGCCATGGGCGAGCTGCTGCTGTCGAATCTCAAGTACAAGTCGTTCATCGATTTCGCGGCCGATCTGCTGGGCCCCATGGCCGGTTACTTTACCGGCTGGACCTACTGGTTTTGCTGGATCGTGACCGGCATCGCCGATGTGATTGCCATCTCCGGTTATACGCACTTCTGGTTCCCGGACATTCCGCTGTGGCTGCCGGCAATCGGCTGCGTCGCGCTGCTGCTGTCGCTGAACCTGATCACCGTGAAAATGTTCGGCGAACTGGAGTTCTGGTTTGCCATGATCAAGATCGTGGCCATTTGTGCGCTGGTCTGCACCGGGCTGTACATGGTGACTACAGCGTTCCAGTCACCGACCGGCAACTCTGCATCCCTGGCCAACCTGTGGAATGACGGCGGCATGTTCCCCCATGGCGTGATGGGCTTCTTCGCCGGCTTCCAGATTGCCGTGTTTGCCTTTGTGGGCATCGAGTTGGTGGGCACCACTGCCGCAGAAACCAAAAACCCGGAGCGCAACCTGCCGCGGGCGATCAACTCGATTCCGCTGCGTATCATCATGTTTTACGTGTTTGCGCTGATTGCGATCCTGGCGGTGACCCCGTGGCGCGATGTGGTGGCCAACAAGAGCCCCTTCGTTGAGCTCTTTGTGCTCGCCGGTCTGCCCGCTGCCGCAGGCATCATCAACTTCGTGGTGCTGACCTCTGCGGCGTCTTCGGCCAACAGCGGCGTGTTCTCCACCAGTCGCATGCTGTTCGGTCTGGCGATGGATGGCGATGCGCCGAGCAAGTTCAAGAACCTGTCCCGGCGCTCAGTGCCCTCCAATGGCCTGATCTTTTCCTGCATTTGCCTGCTGGCGGGAGCGCTGGTGATCTATGTGGTGCCGAACCTGATGGAGGCGTTCACCCTGATCACCACGGTATCGGCCACCCTGTTCATGTTTGTCTGGACGATGATCCTGCTGTCCTATCTGGCCTATCGCAAAAAACGCGACCACTTGCACCGCGCATCGAAGTACAAGATGCCCGGCGGCAAGGTGATGGTCTGGGTTTGCCTGACCTTCTTCGTGTTTATCCTGGCATTGCTGGCGCTGGAAACCGACACCCGTCAGGCGCTGTATCTGGTGCCGGTCTGGTTTGTGCTGCTGGCTCTGGGCTACCGCTCGGTGCGGCGCAACAAGCTGGAAGTCGCGAGCCTGGCCTGCCAGCCAGACTGATCGCCGCGTTCACGACATCGGTACTGCCAGGGGGGCGGCACATAACGTGCCGCCCCCTCGTTGTTTGCCATCAGGGAGCGATTGGTCATGCGAATTCACGTCACTTTCAAGGACCGCGTCGGCATCACTCAGGAAATCCTGATGCTGCTGGGCGCACGTAACCTCAACCTGGATGCGGTGGAAATGAGCCCGCCGAATGTCTACATCGACGCGCCCACCTTGTCCCAAGCGGTACTGGATGAACTCAACCACGCGCTGCTCCTGGTCGCAGGCGTGAAGGCCGTGGAGCTGGTAGACATCCTTCCGGGCCAGCGCCGGCGCCTGCAACTGGAGGCCCTGCTCGCGGCCATGAGCGACCCGGTATTGGCCGTGGACCCCGACGGTTGTGTGCTGCTGGCCAATCCCAGGCTGGCGGATCTTTACGGGAGCGACCCCACGGGGGAGCCGCTGTCGAATCTGTTCGCCGCACCGGATCTGGCCCGCACCCTGATCGACAAAGGCTTCCGCCTGCCGATGTGCGAAGTGAGTTTCAAGGGCAGCGATTTACTCCTCGATGCCACACCCATCAGCGGCGCAGAGGATTTGCTGGTGGGTGGCCTGCTGACCCTGTACCCGCCGAGCCGCATCGGTGAACGGCTGGCATCCTTGCTCCGCGACCCGGCTGAAGGGCTGGAGGCGCTGCTGGGCAAGTCAGCGGTACTCGAAGAGCTCAAAACACGGTTGCATAAAGTGGCGAGCCTGGATGCGCCGCTGTTGATCCAGGGCGAAACCGGCACCGGCAAGGAGCTGGTGGCCCACGCCTGCCATGCCCTGAGTGCCCGGCGCGATGCCTCGTTTCTGGCGCTCAACTGTGCGGCGCTGCCCGAGAGCCTGGCCGAGAGCGAGCTGTTCGGCTACTCCGCCGGGGCCTTCACCGGGGCCCAGCGCGGCGGCAAACCGGGGCTGCTGGAATTGGCCGACCGTGGCACCGTGTTTCTCGATGAAGTGGGGGAGATGTCGCCGTACCTGCAGGCCAAGCTGCTGCGGTTTCTCAGTGACGGCTGCTTTCGGCGCATAGGCGGCGAGCGCGAAGTGCGGGTCAACGTGCGGGTGCTCTGCGCAACCCACCGAGATCTGGAACGCATGGTGAGGGAGGGCACCTTCCGCGAGGATCTCTACTACCGGCTCAACGTCCTCAACCTGCTGGTGCCGCCGCTGCGTGAGCGCGGCATGGACATCCTGCTGCTGGCCGAACACTTCCTGCGTCAGGCCTGCGAGCAGATCCACAGACCGCCCTGCCGACTGGCTGCCGCGACCCATCCGTTGCTGTTGGGCAATCGCTGGGCAGGCAATGTGCGCCAACTGCAAAACGTCATCTTCCGCGCTGCGGCGACCAGCGAGGGTGACGTGATTGATTGCGACAGCCTGGAACTGGCCGGTACTGAATTGACCAGCCACAAGGCGGATACCGAAGAAGTCGTGAGCCTGGAAGCGGCGATGCAGGGCTTCGAAAAGACCCTGCTGGAACACTTCTATGCGACCTATCCGTCTACCCGCCAACTGGCCATGCGTTTGCAAACATCGCACACCGCCATCGGGCAACGGCTGCGCAAATACGGGATTAACTCGCGGTAAGCGGTGGCCCTCTGGATCTGTAGCCGCTGAGGAGCGCAGCGAGGCTGCGATCGGCGGCGTAGCCGTCGTCAAACCTGATCCCGAAACAGACCTGGCCCAGCGCGGCGCCTGAGTTTGCGACTGCTTCGTCGCAGTGGCGCACCATCTCGATCGCAGCCTCGCTGCGCTCCTCAGCGGCTACAGGGAGCATTAAGGTGGTTTGATAATGCTCCACCGGAGCGCTTTCGCTCCGGTCATGCCCAAACCCCGCCATTGCAGGACCGCCCCCTGCATAACTCCTCCACGGGCGGATCGATATCGTTCCGAAGGCCCGATCAAAAATCTTCCAGATAACAGTAAGTAGTTGATCTAAAAGGCTTTTATAAACTTGGCATCACCCTTGCTCTTGTTCAGTCAGTTGCACCGTACCTGGGGCGGCCTGTCCGCCCTGCACCAGGGCACCTCAACAACAAGAGAAAAGTCCATGAGCACTCTGCGTTTTACTCCTGAACATGAATGGCTGCGTCTGGAAGCGTCCGGCGAGTTGACCGTCGGCATTACTGACTTTGCCCAACAAGCGCTGGGCGATGTGGTGTTTGTGCAGTTGCCCGATACGGGGACGTTCAGTGAAGGTCACGAGGTGGCAGTGCTGGAGTCGGTCAAGGCCGCCAGCACTATCACCATGCCGCTGACCGGTGAAATCGTAGCGGTGAACGACGCGCTGGCCGATGACCCTGCGCTGGTGAACGCCTCGCCCATGGGCGAGGGCTGGTTTTTCCGTATCCGCATCGAAAACAGCTCGGCCTTCAACGACCTGCTGGACCAACAGGCCTACGACGCCCTTGTGGCCGAAAACGCCTGAGCCGGCTTACAACCGGCCGATGCCTGAAACGTGAACCTCTAATAAAAAAAGGAAAACCTCATGTTCCATAAAAGCCTGACCCTGTCTGACTTTGACCCTGCACTGTTCGACGCCATTACCCGCGAAGCGCAACGCCAGGAAGACCATATCGAGCTCATCGCGTCGGAGAACTACACCAGCCCGCAAGTGATGCAGGCCCAGGGCACCGTGTTGACCAACAAGTACGCCGAAGGCTATCCGGGCAAGCGCTATTACGGCGGCTGCGAATATGTCGATGTGGTCGAGCAACTGGCAATCGACCGCGCCAAGGCGCTGTTCGGCGCCGGTTATGCCAACGTCCAGCCGCACTCGGGTTCACAGGCCAACGCGGCGGTGTACCTGGCGCTGCTGCAAGCGGGCGACACCATTCTGGGCATGAGCCTGGCCCACGGCGGTCACCTGACCCACGGTGCCAAGGTCAGCTCCTCGGGCAAGCTGTACAACGCCGTGCAATACGGCATCGATGGCAATGGTCTGATCGACTATGACGAGGTTGAACGGCTGGCGCTGGAGCACCGGCCAAAAATGATTGTTGCCGGTTTCTCGGCCTACTCCAAGACCCTGGATTTCCCGCGTTTTCGCGCCATTGCCGACAAGGTCGGGGCTTACCTGTTCGTGGACATGGCTCACGTTGCCGGTCTGGTTGCCGTTGGCCTGTACCCCGATCCGCTGCCTTACGCCGATGTGGTCACCACCACCACCCACAAGACCCTGCGCGGTCCGCGCGGCGGGCTGATCCTGGCCAAGGCCGATGCGGATCTGGAGAAGAAACTCAACTCGGCAGTATTCCCGGGCGGGCAGGGCGGGCCGCTGATGCACGTGATCGCGGCCAAGGCCGTGTGCTTCAAGGAGGCGCTGGAGCCAGGCTTTAAGGACTACCAGTTCCAGGTCATCAAAAACGCTCAGGCCATGGCGCAAGTGTTCAAGCAACGCGGCTATGACGTGGTCTCCGGCGGCACCGATAACCACCTGTTTCTGGTCAGCCTGATCCGCCAGGGCATTACCGGCAAGGACGCCGATGCGGCCCTGGGCCGTGCCCATATCACCGTCAACAAAAACGCCGTGCCCAACGATCCACAGTCGCCGTTCGTGACGTCGGGCCTGCGCATCGGCACGCCAGCGGTGACCACCCGTGGCTTGCAGACCCCCGAGTGCCGCGCGCTGGCGACCTGGATCTGCGACATCCTCGACCATCCGGGCGATGCCGCCATCGAGGCCCGGGTTGCCCGGCAGGTCAGCGACCTGTGTGCCTTGTTCCCGGTTTACTCGGCATGACCTGCGGCCCGAGGGGTCAATAGGCCTTTCGGGCCACAGCGTGACTATTGTGGTTGAAGCCGACCAGTGTGGAGCAAGAACATGAGCGAAAACCTGTCTGTCGCCACCCGCCCGCAGCCGTTGCAGGCCGGGGTCAAATTGCGCGGAGCCGAGAAGGTTGCGCGCATCCCGGTGAAAATCCTGCCCACCGAAACCCTGCCGCGCAAACCCGACTGGATCCGTGTGCCCATCTCCACCTCACCCGAGGTGGCCCGGGTCAAGGCGCTGCTGCGCAAACACAAGCTGCACAGTGTGTGCGAAGAAGCCTCTTGCCCGAATCTTGGGGAGTGTTTCTCGGGTGGTACTGCGACTTTTATGATCATGGGCGATATCTGCACGCGTCGCTGCCCGTTCTGTGACGTGGGGCACGGCCGCCCGAAGCCGCTGGATATGGACGAGCCGAAAAACCTGGCCATCGCCATTGCCGACCTGCGCCTCAAGTACGTGGTGATCACCTCGGTGGACCGCGACGACTTGCGCGACGGCGGCGCCCGGCACTTTGTCGACTGCCTGCGCGAAATTCGCAAGCTGTCACCGGGGGTGCAACTTGAAACCCTGGTGCCCGATTACCGCGGGCGCATGGACGTGGCGTTGGCGATCACCGAGCAAGAGCCGCCCGATGTGTTCAACCACAACCTGGAAACGGTGCCGCGCCTGTACAAGGCTGCGCGGCCGGGCTCGGATTTCGAGTGGTCACTGGACCTGTTGCATAACTTCAAACGCAGGGTGCCCCATGTACCGACCAAGTCCGGGCTGATGCTCGGTCTGGGTGAAACGGACGAGGAAGTGATCGAAGTGATGCGGCGCCTGCGCGAGCATGAGGTCGACATGCTGACCCTGGGGCAGTATCTGCAACCTTCGCGCAGCCACCTGCCGGTACAGCGCTTCGTGCACCCGGACACTTTCGCCTGGTTTGCGGAGGAGGGGCAGCGCATGGGTTTTAAAAACGTCGCATCGGGCCCGCTGGTGCGTTCCTCATACCATGCGGATGAGCAGGTGAAGGGCAGTATAAGCCGGTGAGCACGCTGTAGCCGCTGCCGCAGGCTGCGATAAGGTCCGAAGGGCCTTCATAAAGCGGGCCGCTTTGTCGCAGTGGTGCACCAAACCCATCGCAGCCTGCGGCAGCGGCTACAGTTTTGGTGTTTATGTCTTGCTCAACACCTTGACGATGGCGTCAATGTTGCCCTGCAATCCGGCCACAGGGTCGGCCTCGTCTGCCGTCACCACCACCAGTTCACTGCCGCCCGCAGCAATCGCAGCCTTCACCGCCGCCTCAGGCTGGCGGTGATCCAGCACCAGCGCCACATCATTGTCTTTCAGGGTTTGGGTCAGTGCTTGCAGTGACTCGGGTGTCCAGGTTTCGTCACCCTTGTGGTCCACCTCAACCCGCTCCAGATTCAGCCCGCCCATCAAGTAATCGAGCCGGTCCGACAAGCTCACCACGGTCAAATTGTCAGCCTTGGCCAGCTGTGCCTCGCTGTCGGCGCTGAGCTTGAGTAAACGCTGTTTGATACCTGCCAGGTTGGCTTCGATCCTTGGCTTGGCATCCGGCGCCAACCGCACCAGATCGGCAGCGATCACATCCGCCATGCGCCCCATATTGTTGCTGGTCAGCCACGGCTGGCTGTTCAGGCCATCGACGTGAGCACCCGGTTGCACGGCAATGCCCGGCAGGCTGCCGTCCACTGGCCGCGCAGCGTCAACTTCAACAATGCGGATATTGCTGCGCCGCGCCATGGGGTACAGCGGGTCATCGCTCCACAATGAACGCAGGCCAATCACGGCATCCGCGTGTGTGGCCAGTTTGTGCAAGGCAGGGGCGCCGCGACCGCTGAAGTAGGCACTCTGCCGGCTACCGGGCAGGTTGGCCGCTGCGGCCCGTTCCAGGGTCACGTTGCTGTCTTTGAGCAGCAACTCGCCCAGCCCGTAAGTGATCGGCAGGCTGGCGAGGATGCGCGCCGGTTGCGTTGCTGTGTCGGCTGCCAGCAGCGGAGTACTGAGCAGGCCGGTGATGGCCAGGGCCAGTGAGAGTTTGCGCAGAGTGAGCATTTATCCAATATTCCCTTTCAGGCTGGGCACCACGCCTCGGGCGATGGCGGCGAGGGCGAAGGCGATACCGGCCATTAGAATAATGGCGGCGCCGGACGGGATCGGCAGGTCAAACACGATGGGCAGCAGGATGCCGCACACGGTACTGACGGTGGCGATCAGCACCGAAATCCAGAAAAATCCCTTCAGCGACTGGCTGAGCAAGCGCGCCGCCGCTGCCGGAATCACCAGAAGGGCACCCACCAGAATCGCGCCAATGACTTTAACGGCGGCGACGGTAATCAGCGTCACGAGAATCACGAACAGGTAGTCCAGCGACTTCACCGCCACTCCGCGCACCGCCGCCAGTTGCGGGTTGAAACTGGCGAGCATGATGCGGTTGTACAGCGGCAGGCTGAGGCCCAGCACCAGCGCGCCGACAATCGCCAGTACCAGCAGATCATTGCTGTTGACCGTCAGCACCGAGCCGAACAGTACGTTCTCGAGAATGTGCACGTTGATCTTGCCCGCCAGAATCAGCAGCAGGCTGGCGCCCAGAGCCAATGACACCGACAGAAACACGCCGATCAGGGTGTCCGGTGCCAGCCCGGTGCGATTGCGCAGGTAATTGAGTGAAATCCCGAACAGCAGGCAATACCCGAACAGGCTGCCATACGGCCCGGTGTAGGGTTCACCCAGCAGGATGCCGATGGCGACGCCGGTCAGTGCCGCATGCCCCACCGCCTCCGAGAAAAACGCGAAACGCTTGACCACCACCAGCGTGCCCAGGCCTCCGAGTACCGGGCCAATCAGCAAGCCGGCAAGTAATGCATTGACCACAAAACCGTAGGCCAGCACTTCGGGCAAATACCCCGCCGAGGCCCAGCCCTGAACCATCAGACGGAACGCTTCATAACTCATGAGCGGGCGCTCCCGTGAGCCTTGGGATGGGTTGAAAACAGGTTGAGCAAGCGTTCGGGGCTCAGGGTCTTTTCAGGCGGGCCGTCGAACAGGACCTGGCGATTGAGCCCGGTCACCCGTTCTGCCAGTCGTTTCACGGCGGCCAGATCGTGCTCGATCCACACCACGGTAACTCCGGCCTGACGCCAGTCAGTCAGCAAGCGCTCAAACACTCGGGCACCGGCCTCGTCCAGCGCCGACATGGGTTCATCCAGCACCAGCAACTGCGGTGCAGGGATCAGGCCCTGTGCCAGCAACACGCGCTGGCGCTCACCCCCGGACAGCGCGCCCATGCGCCGCTTGCGTTTGTCCTGCATGCCCACGCGCTCCAGCGCTTCGCCGATGGCCGGGCCGACCTTGCGTGACAAGCCCATAAAGGCCGGACGGCGTTGACACATGGCGGCCATGAAATCGTCGACGGTCATGGGCAAGCCCCGGTCGAACTCCAGGGCTTGCGGCACGTAACCGATCAGCCCCGGTTCGCCCGGCCAGTTCAGGCACAGACGACCCTGGTGGGGCATTTGCCCCAGCAGGGTCTTGATCAACGAGCTTTTGCCACCGCCGTTTGGCCCCACCAGCGCATGGATGCTGCCGGGCAGAATGCTGAAGCTGACATGATCCAGAATTGTGGTGCGACCCAGGGTCAGCGACACCTGATCAAACTCGACCCCCGGCCCGCAGGCCGCTACCGACAGGCGTTCAACAGCCGTCATGCCCCGGCCTCCTGAATGGCCCGGACCACGGTATCGAGGTTGCCGGTCATTTCTTTTTCGTACTTGTCGGCGCTGTAGTCGCCATAGGAAATATGCGACAGCGGGTACAGCTTGACCCCGGACTCGCGCTGAATGGTCTCGACATAAGTGGACGGGAAATCCATCTCGGAGAAGATCACCTTCACATCCAGTTCGCGCAGTTGATCGATGGTTTTCTTCAACTGGCTGGGGCTTGGCTCAATGCCGTGGGCCGGCTCGACCACCGCGGTGACTTCTAGGCCAAACTCGCGCAGCAGGTAGTCGTAAGCCGCGTGCACCGTGGCCACGCGCAGGTCGGCGTTGGGTGCCCGGGTCAATTTGGCCAGGGCTTCGGCGCGCATCTGGCGCAGGCGCTTGCCGTAGGCACGGGCATTGGCGGTATAGGTTTTGGCGTTGGCCGGATCGAGCTTGCCCAGCTCCCGGGCGATGTTGTTGACCTGGGCAATCGAGGCGCTGATCGACAGGAAGGTGTGCGGGTTGACCACCTTGCCCGCCCCCCGTGCCGCGTTGCCGGTGGCGGCCAGCAAGGGCACGTTCTGATTGGCTTCAATCACCGGGATGGCGGGCTTTTCGCTGGCCTCGATCATGCGGTCGGCGAAGTCATCGTGGCCCACGCCATTGAGCACGATCACATCCAGGGTGCCGATGCGCTTGATGTCTTCGGCGCGCGGTTCATAGGCGTGGGGGTTGAAACCGGCCGGGATCAGCGGCACCACCTCGGCCTTGTCGCCGACGATATTGGCCACGTAGCTGTAATACGGGTGCAGGGTGATGCCAATGCGCAGTGGCTTGGCCAGTGGCGCAGGTGCGGTGTCGGCACTGACCGCGGGTGACAGGCAAAGGGCAAACAGGCCGGCCAGCAGCAAAGTGCGGCGGCGCAATACAGATGAAATCGACATGGCGAGCAGTCTTCTCTCAGGTAACGCGGTGGGTTCAGTGACGGTGCTGGCGGGTAACCCCGGCATCGAATTGCGCGATCACTTGTTGCCAGCCGCTTTGGTTCAAGGCGGCATCGCTGAAGTCGGCGGGGGCTTTTACGTCGCGATTGCGGTTCAGCCAGATGTCCGGCTCGGTGCTGATGCGCATCAAAAACGAGCCCGCCACCTCAGGGTTGGGGCTGATGCCCAGGTAGGCCTGCTCGCCCAGTAATTGCCACACATGGCTGCCCCGGCTGACGGAGCTGGCATCGCTGGCAAAGGGCGCGAAGCCTTCAGTGGCCAGTTGCGCGGGTTGGGGCAGGGCGCTGGCCTCTTCGCGCAGCAACCGGATTTCGTCCAGAGTGACCCGCAGGTCGGCGTAGATGCCTTGTTCGGCGGCGCTCAGGTCACGTCGTGCATCCAGTTGGTGGGCGGCCACCGAGGTCACTTCCTGCGACTCGTGACGCCAGGCCACCACGGAGCCGGCCACGGTCAGAATCACCAGGCACAGCAGCAACACGTACAGCGTTTCATGCCCGGCCCCGGCGGGGCGCACCACTTGAGTACTCATGGGGCCTCGATATCGGCTTGGTCGATTTCAACGATGTGACCGGGACCGGCGTCGAACAGCACATAAAATTCGGAGTCCGGGCGCTTGAAGGTCAGGGTTGAATCGGCTCCCAGCTTGCCGGGCACCAGGATGGTTTCGTCGTAGCCGATCACATCCAGGGTCACGCCCGGTGCGCCGCTGCCGTCGGAAAACCCGCCGGTGCAACGGATTTGCCCGTCTTCTACGGCCGTGCACTCGCACATCGGGTTGTGGGCCAGTGCCTGGCTGCAAACGCCGAGCAACGCAATAAATCCCGCCGCCAGGGCAGGTTTTTTAAACAGGCGCGAAGGCATTATTTGGCTCCTCGTTGGGCCAGCCAGGCGACCGTAGCCGGTGAAGCCTGACTCAGGGGAATGGAGGCCTGGTGCATGGAACCGTCCCACCCTTCAAGGGTGATCCACAGCTCTGCGTCGGCTTTGGTGCGTTCCGGGATCGGCAAGGTGGCGCCCATGCGGTACGGCGTGCCGAAAAAAATCACCCCGGCGGCCCGCAGGCTGCGTGGCTTGCCGATACGCAGGTAGGTGGCCTTGACCTCATCGATACAGGCTTGGCACAGGGCGGCGTTAAAGCTTTTCATATGACCGGCGGGGCCGTCAGGGCGCGGTGCCTCGTTGCGTAGTTCGGCCAGTTGCAGGCTCCAGGGGCCGACCTGCACGGTGCCGATATCGCGCTCGCCCAGGCCGCTGTCCCCGCGAAACAGCGAGGCGTCGGCAAAGTACTTGGGCATAAAGCCCAGCGGCACCAACAGCAGCAGGATGTTTATGTGAAAGCGCCATTTGTGCCAGAACCGGCTCAGGGCGGACGCGGGCGGTGCAGTCACTGCCTTGCTCATACATTGGCCTCTTCGGGCTGTGGGTCATGGGCCGTGACGGTCCGGGTTTTGACCGGGGCGCGGGCAGGCTTATTGCTGCGCTTGAGGGCGTTGGCGGTGGCCAGTGCGGTGCGTTTGGTCCAGATCAACAGACCGCTCAAGACCATCATGCTGAGAACGAGGCCGAAGAAGAACCAGATCAGCTTGACCCACAGCCCGCCAAAGTCGCCGGTGTGCAGCGGGCGCATCGACTCGGTCACCAGCTCCAGCCCGGAGCGGTCGGCGATCATGCGCGAGCCTTCAATCGCGCCGTTGTACGGGTTGATATCCGCCGTTTGGAACAGCAGCGGATACCAGCCCGGGCCGCCGACTTCGATATGCCCATAGGCATTGCTTGGCAGGCTGACAAAACTGGCTTCCAGCCCCGGGATATTCTCGGCGGCAATTTTCACTGCCTGATCGAGGCTGATCTGTGGCGCGGGTGTGCCGTCCGGCATGATCGGCACATCCTGGCGCGCCACAACGGGCGGGTTGCCGGCGGTCGAAATCGAAATCTGGTTATCGAACATAAAGGCCTGGATCAAGAACCACAGGCCGGTGATGGAAATCACCGCGATAAACCAGATCGACCAGATGCCACACAGGCGATGGAAGTCGCCCCAGAAAATCCGCGCTCCGTGTTTGAAACGCAGGTTGGGTTTGAAAAAGCCCTTCCAGAATTTCTTGTAGACCACCAGCCCGGTGACCAGCGATGCCAGCAATGGCAAGCCAAGGAACGACACCAGGTACCAGCCCCAGCTGTAGCCATTGGTAAACGGTACCAGCCACCAGCCGTGCAGGGCGCGGGTAAAGGCCTTGAAGTTAAAACTCGGGCTCTCGCCCTGAATGGCCCCTGTGTACGGGTTGATGTACAGCGACGGCGAGCGGCCGTCCGGGTACACCACATCGGCGACCAGGGCAAAGTGCGACTCGTCCGGGCGGCTGATCGACTGCACGGCCAGCGCCGGTTCGGCCTTGTGGATGGCAGTCAATACCTGCTCGTAAGTCAGCAGCGGCGCATCATCCGACGGTTGGCTGGCGCGGGCCTCGGGAGTGGCCAGCCACACGATCTCCTGGCTGACCACGGCCAGGGTGCCGGTCACGCAGACAATCAACACAAAGAACCAGACAGGCAGCGTCAACCAGCTGTGCACCAGAAACCAGAGTTTGGAACGGGACTTTTTGGACATGGGAAACGGCAAACTCGCAGCAGGGCGGGTGTGTAATCGCCATTGAGAAGCGATTGCTTATCCATGTAGGACGGATGAGATGTGCAAAACCCGAAGCTTGAGTTGTAAAAAATTGTGTCCATGGCTGTGGGGGCGGGGTTAGCCCAGTGACCGCCCCAGCTTCCAGTACCCCATCAACGTCAGCCCCTTGCGGTCCAGCCCGCAGTCATTGACGAGAAACCGCCTTATGGCCATGACTGCCGCTGATTCCCCGGCCACCCAGGCATAAAACTCGTTCTGTTTGGCGCTGGCCCGCTCCCATAGCCGCTGGCTGTCCAGGTCGGGTTCTTCCAGTTCGGCGTGGTCCGCTGTTTGCACGCGGACTGGCGGCAGGCTTGCCAGTTCGCGGGCCGCGAGGAGCATGCCGTCGCCGTGCCCGGTGCCCAGGCTGGCGCGGGGAAGCCAGTGCACTTTGGTGTTGGGGCCGCAGAGCAAAGGCTGGCAGTCGGACTCTTCGGGCACTTCGATAAAGGCTTGTACCTGGGGTGTGTCCGGGTGCCGGGCCAGTTGTTCGAGGATGCCGGCAATGGCCGGCAGCGCGGTTTCGTCTCCGATCAGCAGCACTTTGCGTACACCCTGGGGCAGTTGCCATTCATAGCCGCCGGGGTCGTCGTCAAAGGCGGCATTGGGGGCGTTGATTTGCAGGCGGTCGCCGATGTTGGCTTGCATTGCCCAGCGTGAAGCGGGGCCGGTGTCGCCATGCAACACAAAATCGATGTCCAGCTCGCCCGCTTCGGTGCGCAGGTTGCGGATCGTGTAAGAGCGCATGGCAGGCGCCTGCTCGGGGCTCAAGTCACGCAGGGCCGCTCGCCAGTCGCCGTGCTTGGGCAGGTTGGGGGCGGCGCCATTGGCGCCGGGGAACAGCACCTTGACCCGTTGATCGGGCGCCAGGGTGCGCATCAGCGCCACATCGTCGCCGCTGAACACCAGGCGGGTCAGCGAAGGGCTCAGTGCAATGCGGCGCTTGAGCTGGATGTCGAACAGGCAGTAACCGGTGGGTTTGCTGAGTCGTTTGCGCAGGTTTTTTACCAGTGTGGCAGCGGCGGACATAACAGCACCTCAGTAAGCAGGAATCGTTTGTATAACGAATTTCAGGGCGCTGAATTTAGCCAGGGTCTGTTGACGTTTCGTTGTGACACGCGACCCGAAACGTCAACAGACCCTAGGCAAACCCGATCTGCGCTATCAGCCACACATTGGCGCAACTGATCACCGCAAACAAAAACCACGCCAGCAACCGGGTCGGCAGGCGGTTGGCGAAGGGGCCCATGAGTTGCTTGTCGCCGGTCATGCGAATCAGCGGGTACAGCGCAAACGGCAGCTGCAGGCTGAGCACTACTTGGCTGAGGATCAGCAGCTTGCCCACGGCATCGTCGCCCATCAGCCATACGCCGAGGAACGCCGGGATCAACGCCAGGCCTCGAGTGATCAGGCGTCGTTGCCAGCAGGGGATTTTCAGGTCGAGATAACCTTCCATGATCACCTGGCCGGCAATGGTGCCGGTGAATGTCGAGCTTTGGCCGGAGGCCAGCAGTGCTACGCCGAACAGGACGCTGGCCATGGCGCCGCCCACCAGCGGGTCGAGCATACGGTACGCATCCTGGATTTCGACCACGTCGCTGTGCCCGGTCTGGTGGAAGGCGGCGGCCGCGAGGATCAGGATGGCGGCATTGACCATCAACGCCAGGGCCAGGGAGCCGATCGTGTCGATCCGCGACAGGCGCACGGCGTCCAGCTTGCTGGCGTAATCAGTGCCCGTCAGGCGTGTTTGCACGATGGAGCTGTGCAAATACAGGTTATGCGGCATGACCGTGGCGCCAATGATGCCGATTGCAATATAGAGCGGCGCCGCGTCACTGATGGCTGACAGCGAGGGTTTGAAGCCTTCGAACACCTGCGGCCAGTAGGGTTTGATCAGCGCCAGTTCTACAAAGAAACACCCGACGATGGTCAGCACCAGCGCCAGCATGATGGCCTCAAGGCGGCGGAAACCTTTGCCTTGTAATGCGAGGACCAGAAGCGTGTCAAAAGCGGTAAGGACGATGCCGAAGGTCAGCGAGCAACCCAGCAACAAGTGAAAGGCCAGCGCACAGCCGAGCACCTCGGCGAGGTCGGTGGCGATGATCGAGATTTCCGCCAACAGCCATTGCACCCGCGCGGAGCGCTTGCTGTAGCGCTCGCGGCACAGTTGCGCCAAGTCGCGGCCCGTGGCGATCCCCAGGCGTGAACACAGGCATTGCACGACCATGCCGGCGAGGCTGGCGAGCAGTACGACAAACAGCAGGTCGTAGCCGTAACGCGAGCCGGCCTCGATGGCGGTGGCCCAGTTGCCGGGGTCCATGTAGCCGATGCTGATCAGCAGGCCGGGGCCGGCAAAGCGCAATACACGCCTCCAGAACGCAGCGCTGGCATCGACGGGAACGCTGCCGTTGACTTCGGAAGGGCAGAAGGGGGCGGTAGCGGTTTTCGGCAGAATGAATTTCAAGCGCGGGCCCAGCTCTTATTGAGGATCGGGTAAGTGCACCGGGGTCAGCACCGGCTGGCCGGCAAAAAACGCCTGCAGGTTTTCGAGCACGAGTTGTACGGTGTCCTGCGCGGCCTCCGGTGACTGGCCGGCGACATGGGGGGTTAGCACCACGTTGCCAAGCACCTTGAGGGCATCCGGGACCCGGGGCTCGTCATCGAATACATCCAGACCGGCGCCCGCAATGCGGCCCTCGGTCAGGGCTGCGATCAAGGCCGGAGTGTCGATCACACTGGCGCGGCCAATGTTGATCAGGTAACCCTGCGGCCCAAGCGCCTCAAGCACGCTCTGACCGACCAGATGCCGTGTTGCATTGCCGCCGGGGGTAGCCACGATCAGGAAGTCCACCGCTCCTGCCATTTCATGCAGGTCGGCATGGTAGGTGTAGGGGGTATCAGGGCGAGGCTGGCGGTTGTGGTAGCGGATGCTCATGTCAAAGCCGTTGGCTGCACGTTTGGCGATGGCCTGTCCCACAGCTCCCAGGCCAATAATACCCATGCGTTTACCCGCCAGAGAGGGCAGGCGCAGCTTGTTCCATTCGCCTCGACGGATAGCGGCATCGGCCTGGGGAATGGCGCGCACCAGTGACAGCAGCAGCGCCATGGCATGGTCGGCCACAGACGAAGCATTGGCTCCGGCGCCATTGGTGACGGTTATTCCCCGGTTGCTGGCGGCCTGCAGATCCACGTGTTCATAGCCGGCACCGATCACGCAGATGATCTTGAGCAAGGGCAGGGCTGCCATTTCTGCGTCGAACAGCCCCAGGGGGCCGCGGGTTAAAACGGCGTCGATACGCGCGCCATGTTCGGCAATGGCGGCGGCCCGGCTGGCCGGTGTCGGTGCAAGGATTAGCTCAAAGCCTTCGCGTTCAAGCAATGGCAGGTAATCGTTAACGGTTTCAACCAGCACCAGTACAACGTGGGACATACGTGCCTCCAGCCAGGGAAAATCGGGAATAGACCGAGACTAACACCGGTGTTAAGTGCTTTTCCCTGTATCAATTCGATACAAACGCTCTATTCGAGCTTTTTTCAGCCGTGTGGCGGCTGGGTCCGGCCTTGCGCTGGAGCCAAGACGTGTCGGCCTGTTACCATTCGCCCTTTGTTTTATCTCCACTTCGAGACCGCCCATGACCACCGTTCGCACGCGCATTGCGCCATCGCCTACCGGCGACCCCCACGTCGGCACCGCTTACATCGCTTTGTTCAACTACTGCTTTGCCAAGCAGCATGGCGGCGAGTTCATCCTGCGGATCGAAGATACCGACCAGTTGCGTTCGACCCGCGAGTCCGAGCAGCAGATCTACGATGCCCTGCGCTGGCTGGGTATCACCTGGAGCGAAGGCCCGGACGTTGGCGGCCCGCACGGTCCGTACCGTCAAAGCGAGCGCAGCGAGATCTACAAGAAGTACACCCAGCAACTGATCGATATGGGTCATGCCTTCCCGTGCTTCTGCACGAGCGAGGAGCTTGACCAGATGCGCGCCGAGCAAATGGCCAAGGGCGAAACCCCGCGTTACGACGGTCGTGCGCTGCTGTTGTCCAAAGAAGAAGTGGCGGCCCGCCTGGCTGCTGGCGAACCGCACGTGATCCGCATGAAAGTGCCGACCGAAGGCGTGTGCGTAGTGCCGGACCTGCTGCGCGGCGATGTCGAGATCCCGTGGGATCGCATGGACATGCAAGTGCTGATGAAGACCGACGGCCTGCCGACGTACTTCCTGGCCAACGTGGTCGACGATCACCTGATGGGCATCACCCACGTGCTGCGCGGCGAAGAGTGGCTGCCATCGGCTCCGAAGCTGATCCTGCTGTACGAATACTTTGGCTGGGAACAGCCGCAACTGTGCTACATGCCGCTGCTGCGCAACCCGGACAAGAGCAAGCTTTCCAAGCGCAAGAACCCGACCTCGGTGACGTTCTACGAGCGCATGGGCTTTATGCCTGAGGCCATGCTCAACTATCTGGGCCGCATGGGCTGGTCGATGCCGGACGAGCGCGAGAAGTTCTCGTTGCAGGAAATGGTCGATAACTTTGACTTGTCCCGCGTTTCCCTGGGCGGGCCGATCTTTGACGTCGAGAAGCTGTCCTGGTTGAACGGCCAATGGCTGCGTGACCTGCCGCTGGAAGAGTTTGCCAGCCGCGTGCAGCAGTGGGCGTTGAACCCCGAGTACATGATGAAGATCGCCCCGCTGGTTCAGGGTCGTGTTGAGACCTTCAGCCAGATCGCACCATTGGCCGGGTTCTTCTTCTCGGGTGGCTTGCAGCTGGATGCCAAGCTGTTTGAACACAAGAAGCTGTCCAACGAACAAGTGCGTCAGTTGATGCAATTGATTCTGTGGAAGCTTGAGAGCCTGCGTCAGTGGGAAAAAGACGCCATCACCGGTTGCATTCAGACGGTGGTTGAATCCCTGGAGCTGAAGCTGCGTGATGCCATGCCGCTGATGTTTGCTTCGATCACGGGCCAGGCCAGCTCGGTTTCGGTGCTGGACGCCATGGAAATTCTGGGGCCGGACCTGACCCGTTTCCGTCTGCGTCAAGCGCTGGACCTGCTGGGTGGCGTGTCCAAGAAAGAAAACAAAGAGTGGGAAAAGCTGTTTAACGCGATGAGTTAACCGCTTTTTTTGTAGCCGCTGCCGCAGGCTGCGACGGGCGGCGCAGCAGTCCTTGGGGGTTGAAGGTCCTTCGGCCCTTATCGCAGCCTTCGGCAGCGGTTACAGGATTTATGCTTTTGGGCCAGTATTTACTGGGGTTGGCGGGTAAGTGGTTGTTCTCACGGCAAATTTTTTTAAAAAACTTTAAAAATAAGTTTGACAGCCTATCCATCCAGTCTTAATATGCGCCCCGTCCACACAGCAACACGAAACAAGCAGCAACAACACGCTGCAGTGACTGTTTGGGGCTATAGCTCAGCTGGGAGAGCGCTTGCATGGCATGCAAGAGGTCAACGGTTCGATCCCGTTTAGCTCCACCAAATTTACAGTTCAATGTCTGGCCACACCGGCATTGAATCGATCAGCACTCAGCGCTGATCAGTTAGAAGGTTTGTGTCCCCTTCGTCTAGTGGCCTAGGACACCGCCCTTTCACGGCGGTAACAGGGGTTCGAGTCCCCTAGGGGACGCCAGTTTTACAGAAGCAGCACTTGGGTGATGCTCCGCCGCCAGGCGATAAATCGGGGCTATAGCTCAGCTGGGAGAGCGCTTGCATGGCATGCAAGAGGTCAACGGTTCGATCCCGTTTAGCTCCACCAATTTACAGTTCAATGTCGGGCCACACTGGCATTGAATCGATCGGCACTCAGTGCTGATTACTGTTAGAAGGGTTTGTGTCCCCTTCGTCTAGTGGCCTAGGACACCGCCCTTTCACGGCGGTAACAGGGGTTCGAGTCCCCTAGGGGACGCCACGATTACCCGCTTTGCGGGATTTATAAGGGTCATTCGATTATTGAATGACCCTTTTGTTTGTCTGGCGTTTGGCCAATCCTCAACCTTTTCCCTCTGTCTGTCCCGCCCACGCCTTTGCACCGGCCGGGTGCGTTACACTGCGCGTCTTATTTGTGTGTCAGGAGGCAGGGCATGGGTTGGGATTTGGCAGCGCCGTTCATTATTGATCTGGAGGTTCAGGCCGAAGACATAGACGGTTTTGGCCATGCCAATAACGCGGCCTATGTTGTCTGGCTTGAGCGTTGTGCCTGGCGCCACTCCCAGCGCCTGGGGCTGGACCTCACCGAGTACCGTCGTCTTGACCGTGCCATGGCGGTGTCCCGGCATGAAATCGATTATCTGGCCAGCGCCTACGAAGGCGATGAGCTGCAACTGGCGACCTGGATTGTCGATTGTGACCAGCGCCTGCGCATGACCCGTCACTTTCAGCTTATACGCCCCTGCGATGGTGTGACCCTGTTGCGTGCGCAAACCACCTTTGTCTGCATCGAACTTTCCACCGGCAAGCCCAAGCGCCTGCCGCCCGAGTTTCTGGAAGGTTATGGCCCGGCTGTCGTGACGGCCTGATCCATCGCGTTTGCTCGTACCCCCAGGCCACAGAACCCCGTAAACTGCCGCACGTTTTTGATGAGAGTCACCCATGCAAATTGCTTTGGCGCCGATGGAGGGGTTGGTCGACAACATCCTGCGTGATGTTCTGACCCGCACCGGCGGTATTGACTGGTGTGTGACCGAATTTATTCGGGTCACCGAGCGGGTATTACCAGAAGCCTACTTCCATAAATTCGCCCCCGAACTCCAGCATGGCGCGAAAACTCGCGCCGGTGTGCCGCTGCGTGTGCAGTTGCTGGGGTCCGACCCCTCCTGTCTGGCCGATAACGCGGCGTTGGCCTGCGAGCTGGGTTCGGGGGTTATTGACCTCAATTTTGGTTGCCCGGCCAAGACGGTGAACAAGTCACGTGGCGGTGCGGTCCTGCTCAAGGAGCCCGAGCTGCTGCACGCGATCTTGCTGCAAGTGCGCCGCACGGTGCCTGCGCATATCCCGGTGACGGCCAAGATGCGACTGGGCTTCGATACGCCGGACAGCGCCAATGAGTGCGCCATTGCTCTGGCTGAAGGCGGTGCGAGCCAGATCGTGGTGCATGCGCGGACCAAGATGGATGGCTACAAGCCGCCAGCCCACTGGGAGTACATCGCCCAGGTGCAGGAGGCCGTGAAGGTGCCGGTCTTTGCCAACGGCGATATCTGGTCGGTTGAAGACTGGCGTCGTTGCCGCGAAATCAGTGGCGCCGAAGACATCATGCTCGGTCGAGGGCTGGTGTCGCGTCCGGACCTGGCCGCGCAGATCGTCGCTGCCCGTGCCGGCGAAGAAGTGGTGGAAATGACCTGGGCCGATCTTCAGCCCATGATCCGCGATTTCTGGGCCCAGGCCGAAGCCCAGTTGACCCCGCGCTCGGCGCCGGGCCGGCTCAAGCAATGGCTGGCGATGCTGACCCGCAACTACCCTGAAGCCATGGTGCTGTTCAATGCCATGCGCCGTGAAACAGACTGTGAAAAGGTCCGGCATCTGGTCAATAACCCGCCTTCGGACGCTGCCTGAAGCGTCTGAAAAAAAAAATCAAAAAAAAGCCTTGAAATGCTTTTGGCGGTCCCTATCTAAGGGGTACGCGATGCCGAAACCGGGTCGCGTAAATCAAATCTCGCTGAAATCAGGAGGATGAAATTATGAGCAACGCATTTTCTATGGCGCCACTGTTCCGTAATTCTGTCGGCTTTGACCGTTTTAGTGATTTGTTTGAAACCGCTTTGCGCAATGAGCCAACCGGCTATCCACCTTACAACGTCGAGAAACACGGTGAAGACAGCTATCGCATCGTGATTGCGGCGGCAGGGTTCAGACAAGAAGACCTGGACCTGCAAGTGGAGAAAGGTGTGTTGACCGTCAGCGGCAGCAAACGTGAAAGCAGCACGGAAAGTGCAGGTAGCAACGTGACCTATCTGCATCAGGGTATTGCACAGCGGGCATTTAAATTGTCCTTCCGTCTCGACGATCATATCGAGATCAAAGGTGCAGGCTTGAGCAACGGCCTGTTGAGCATCGACCTGCAGCGGGTCGTGCCGGAAGAGGCAAAAGCCAAACGTATCCCGATCAATGGGGATTCGCAGCCTGCTCTGCAAAACTGATCTGAGCATGCGCTAGCCAAGAACCCCGTCTTTCAGGCGGGGTTCTTTTTTTCAGCTGTATTTGACGAGCAGTACGCAGGCATTTGTCCCCGACCTCTCCCCGGGGCAAGTGCCTGCTTTTTTTACTTCGCGGCTTGCCCTGCGGTGATTTGTTGCTTGTGCAGGTTTTTATCCGCTTTGTAGCGCAAGGCTACATCCGGCACGCTGCCGCTTTTACCGGTTTCAACCCAGTTGCGGATTCGGCCGGCATCGGCGAAGTGCGTGTATTTGCCGAAGGCGTCCAGGATCACCAACGATACCGGGCGGTTGCCCATTTCGGTCACCAGCACCAGGCAATGGCCGGCCTGATTGGTAAAGCCGGTCTTGGTGATCTTGATATTCCACTTATCCTTTTTCACCAGATGGTCGGTGTTGTGGAAGCCCAGGGTGTAGTTGGGTTTGCGGAACGCCACGGTCTTTTCTTTGGTGGTGCTCAACTGGCTGAGCATCGGGTAATGGCGTGCCGTTGCCAGCAGCTTGCTCAGGTCGCGCGCGGTGGAGACGTTGTGGATCGACAGCCCGGTCGGCTCGACATAGTGGGTGCTCATCATGCCCAGGCTTTTGGCTTTGGCGTTCATTGCCGCGATAAAGGCCACGTAGCCGCCCGGGTAGTGGTGCGCCAGGCTGGCCGCTGCACGGTTTTCCGAGGACATCAGGGTGATCAGCATCATTTCGTGGCGCGACAGTTCGCTGCCAATCTTGACCCGCGAGAACACGCCTTTCATTTCCGGGGTGTCGCTGATATTGACCGAGATGTACTCATCCATCGACTGCTTGGCGTCCAGCACCACCATGGCGGTCATCAGCTTGGTCACCGAGGCGATGGGGACGATGGCGTCGGGGTTGCTGGCGTAAATGACCTTGTTGGTTTGCAGATCGATCAGCATCGCGCTGCCTGAGGCGATGTGCAGCTGTGAGGTATCCCTGGGAGCCAAGGTGCTTTCAGCCGCTGCGGCGATTGAAGAAGCGCTGGTGCCTGCCAGAACCAAACACAGGCTTAAAATAGAAAGATGAATTTTCACGCAGAATGACTCGAAAATGGTTGGGAAGTACCGGTCTGCAACGTCTGCTACACACATATCGTTACATTTTGTCAGTATGGATCAATGCCAGCAGAAATGCCTGATTTCGCGGGGGGTTATCAGAGATTATTAATGTTCGATGTTTTGAGTGGCCACGGGAATTCTGGGGCGTAAATTCACGGTGTTGGCCTGGCACGGATTCGTGCCTCGGCGAGCCTAGCAGTGCAATGCTGTTGGCTGGCTGAACAGAGGTGAGTGTTGGGCATGAGGCTGTGACGTGGCGGCAGGGCCGGTAAGGCGGGAGGGGGGATTTTGACAGGTACAGCGCCTGTGGAGCTGTGACTCCACAGGCGAGGAGGCGTACTCAGGGTTCTGGTTGATAGTGCAGCAAGTCCCCCGGCTGACAATCCAGTGCAAGGCAAATGGCTTCCAGGGTGGCGAGCCTAATGCCTTTGACTTTCCCTTGTTTGAGCAGTGACAGGTTTTGCTCGGTGATGCCGACCATTTGCGCGAGGTCTTTGGATTTGACCTTGCGCATGGCCAGCATGACGTCCAGCTTAATCTCGATCGGCATCTTGGCCTCTTTTAAACAAACTGCTGATTTTCTCGCGCCAACGAACAGGCGTTGCAGAGGCTGCGGGCGATGATCATAAGAGAAGCGGAGAGGAATAAGGCAACAAGATGCGACGGTTCAAAGCTGATGGTGAGCAAACGTTCGCCATCAGGCCGCAAAAATGTGATCCAGACACTCATGACCGGTGTCAGTAAGAGGCAAGCCAGCACCCACAATGAGACGCTTTTGCCTACTTTGCCCAGCAGTTCCGCCGACTCCGCCGAGAAGTATTCCCCGTTGCTGTAGGCCAGAAACAGACTGCGCAGTGCCAGTAAACCCTTGGCCAGTATCAGCAGGGGAATGCTGGACAGCACAATTGCACCTGCGACTTGCCACCAGGGCATCTGGAGAATGTCTGCATTGAGTGTTTTGCTCATGGCGCTCAGGCTGAATCCGCCTACGTAGGTGCCTATGACGTCGGGGAAAATCCAGTAAGCGATATTGGCCAGCAGCATGCCCGCCACGAGTGCCAGAGTGGCGGTTGCCAGGGTTCGGCTGCGATCGGCCAAGTGATCAGTTTTCATCGAAAAATCCTTCTGGTAGTACGGATGTTTTTTAAGTGCCCGGATTCTGCGCAGAAACGGTAGGCGGTATTTTGTGGTGCAAGTATCGTAATTCGATAAGAAATGATTGTAAAACGATAATTTATTGATTTTCAGGAATGGCTTTACGGTTGCATGAACGTGCTGTGTTGATTAGGCAGGGCTGTGCAATTGTGTAAAATGCCGGCCCTTGAAATTGACCGGCCGGCCTGATGACTCCTGAAGCGTTAACCACTCTGCATCTGCACCTATTGACTGCTCTGGAGGCTGCGCCCGACGAAACCCGGCGTTTGTTCCATGGGCGCGGACGGTGCTGGCCGGGGCTTGAGCAGTTGACGGTGGACTGGCTGCAAGGCGTGGTGCTGGTCTCGCTGTTCAAGGAGCCCGATGCCGGGCAACTGGACGCCTTGAAGCAACTGCTGATGACGGTTGTGCAGTCACCCGCATGGCAAGCCAGCGGGGCGCACACACTGGTGCTGCAACATCGCTATACGCTGCAGAGCGACACCGAATGGCTCGTGGGTGAGGCGGTTGATGAGTGGACGCTGACGGAAGGCGGGTTGCGCTATCGAGTGGATCTGGGCCGCAAGCAGAACAACGGCCTGTTCCTGGACATGCGTTACGGCCGTGACTGGGTGCGGGCCAACGCCGAGGGCAAGCGGGTATTGAACCTTTTTGCCTACACCTGCGGCTTTTCAGTGGCCGCGATAGAAGGCGGCGCCGAGCATGTGGTCAACCTCGACATGTCCCGTGCAGCGCTGAGCCGCGGGCGCGACAACCATCGCCTGAACGGGCATGACATGAGCAAGGTGACGTTTCTGGGGCATGAACTGTTCAAGTCCTGGGGCAAGGTGAAAAGTACCGGTCCTTACGATCTGGTGATCATCGACCCGCCGTCGTTCCAGAAAGGCAGCTTTCTGTTGACCAAGGATTACCAGCGCGTCGTTCGGCGCTTGCCGGAGTTGCTCAGCGAAAACGGCACAGTTCTGGCCTGCATGAACGATCCTGCACTGGGTTCGGATTTTCTGATCGATGGCGTTACCCGTGATGCACCGGGCCTGCGTTTTGTCCAGCGTCTGGATAACCCGCCTGAGTTCCCGGATGCCGACACCGAATGCGGATTGAAAGCGCTGGTGTTCAAACAGGGCGTTTGACAGGCAAAAAAAAGCCCGCTGGGGGAGGTGCGGGCCAAGGGGTTCATTGAATGAGCAATGAGCAGGGCGAATATACCGCTCGCCGGGTTCAAAGACTGTGAAACAAAATTCATGCTGCGCCGCCCCATCCGGTAGCCGCTGAGGAGCGTAGCGAGGCTGCGGTGGGGTACCCCCGATCGCAGCCTTCGTTCCTCGTCAGCGACTACAGGGGCGATGGGTTATTTGGTCCGCGAGGACTCAAACAGGAACCAGACGCGGCGCTCGGCTTCGTCGATCCAGTTTTCCAGCAGGCTGGTGGTCGCCACATCCCCAAGCTCGGCGCACATGTCGTGGGTTTCACGCATGTAGGCGGCCAGCTGGATATTGTCTTCGCGCAGTTCGGCCAGCATGTCGCTCGGGGTCACGAAATCAGCATCGTTATCCAGCAGGCGCTGCAGCTTCTTGATATGGCCCACGGAGCGAAGGGTGGTGCGCCCCAGCTTGCGCACGCGCTCGGCAATGGCGTCGGTGGTGGCGAAGATCTGCTCGGCCTGTTCGTCCAGCAGCAGGTGGAAGTCGCGGAAATGCGGGCCGGACATGTGCCAGTGGAAGTTCTTGGTTTTCATGTAAATGGCAAAGGTGTCAGCCAGCAGTGCATTCACTTCGGCCGCAATGTCGATACAGGCTTTTTCGCTGAGCGCCGTAGGTGTCCGCAGATCGGCCTTTCTGTTTTCCTTGGCGGATTTCAGGTCTGTCATGGTGGTTCCTCGTGGCAGCGGTTGATCGGAATTAATGTTGCGTGAGTGCGGCTGACTAAAGACCAGGATCGGTCGCCCGTCAAACCCGTCGGGGTATTTCAGATGACCCGCGCAATGCTTTTGAAAGGCGCTGAGCAAGATCGTTCAAGACTTTTGTCGCCCGGATTGCGACGCTTTGCCGCTGCTTACTGCCGGGAGGTTTTTTGATGTCTGATTCGCTTGCTCGAACCGCGTTTGTTCGCGGCACAGTTGCCTGCCTTCCGTTGACGCTGGCGTGCGCGCCCTGGGGATTGCTGGCGGGTTCCACGGCCATTGATGCCCAGCTGACCCCTGCACAGAGCCAGGGGCTGTCACTGTTTGTGTTCGCCGGTGCCGCGCAACTGGTCGCCATTGGCATGATCAAGGGGGGCGCCAGCGCGATTTCGATCCTGGTGACCACCTTGCTGCTGACCTCGCAACATTTGCTCTATGCCATGCACCTGCGCCCGCTGGTGTCGCCGCTGGAACCCAAATGGCGCCTGGGGCTCGGGTTCTTGCTGACGGATGAGTTCTTTGCCCTGGTCAGCCCGTTTGACCGGCAAACCTTCAACCGCTGGTATGCCCTGGGTGTCGGGCTGTGCATGTATGTGGGCTGGAACATCTTCACCCTGCTCGGGGTGGTGCTGGGCAAGAGTATTCCGGGGCTGGACCAGCTTGGCCTTGAGTTCTCGATTGCCGCGACCTTTATCGCCCTCATTACACCTGTCGTGCGCAATATCCCGACAGTCGTCTGCGTGGCGGTCTCATTGTTGACGGTGGTGCTGTTCAGTTACTGGCAATGGGAGTCGGCTATTGTGCTGGCGGGGCTGGCAGGCATGGTCGCGGGTTATCTGTGCAAGCGACTGGAGGGGTACTGGGCATGATCTGGGCGATTATTGGCGGGATGACACTGATACTGTTTTTCAACCGCTATCTGTTTTTGGAGCCCCGGTTGCCGATTCGCCTGAATCGCGGGGTCAAAGAGTTTTTGGGCTTTGCGGTGCCGGGGATGCTGACGGCCATTTGCGGGCCGATCATTTTCGTCAAGGATCATGGGCTCGACCTGAGCCCGGGCAACCCGTACCTGCTGGCCGGGCTGTGTGCGATAGGGTTGATGCTCTGGAGCCGTAACGTGCTGCTCAGTGTTGCGTTGAGTGTGGCGCTGTTTTATCTGTTTCGCTGGTGGCTTTGATTTGTGCCGCTGCGCGTGAGGTAAACGGGCCGCTGACGGCAACGCCGTCACTGACCACATACCAGCACGCCAGCAGGCCATGAGCGCGCAGTGGGGCGGGTACTGCGCTGCCGATGACTGACATGACTTGAATACTGGGCATAAGAACCTCCTTCGAACAATGACGCCACCTTACGGCCTGGGCCGCTGCACAAAAAATCATTGCGCTTGATAGTCGTCATTGATGTCGATGAGGTGTCAGTCAACCACCAGATCGAGCATGTGCATGACTTCCTGATCACTCATCAGCCCTTTGCTGACAAGGTGCTGGGTCAGGAGTGACACCAGCTTGGCCGTGCGATGGCCTTCGAGCTGCTTGAGCTCGGTGAGGGTGTTGTACACCTTGCTGGAGGTGCAGAGCCCGATGGTGTGGTGCGGGTTTTGTGTCGGCATAAAGGTCGTCCTTGTTTTTATGGGTGTGGCGATGAGCGTGCTGTCTGCGCTCCATAATGCCGCAGTCCGGGCCAGCGCGGTGTCTCATCCGCGACATTCATATTATCTATTTGGACCCTCCGGCAGCTGAACGGGCCTGCCGGTTTTGCGCATGCCGGTACTACCAGCGTGGCGGGCCGTAATAGCCACGTGGCGGGCCGTAGTACACCGGGTGCGGGCGGCCGTAGTAGCCCTGATAGTAGACGGGCTGAGGTGCCTGGACGTACACCGGCTGCGGCTGGTAGTAGACCGGTGGGGCCTGGACGTAGACCGGTTGTGGCTGGACATAGACCGGTTCCTGAACGTAAACCGGACGCGGGCCCTGGTTTGCGATGACCGAACCGACGACTGCGGCACCGACCACCGCGCCAACAATGGCAGGTCCGGCACCCCAGCCGCCATGAGCCGAGGCCTGGCCGGCGACAGCCAGGGCGCCGATAAGCAAAGCGACTTTGGGGATGGTACGCATCATGACGATTCCTCGAGTTTCAGCCCCCGACGTTTTGGCCTGCACCAGGCCGCGGATATTCGCGGGGATAATCTTAAGACCGTGCTTTTTAAAAAACTGCGAAGCACTTTGGTAAATTTTGTGTAAGGTCTGCGGGCGCTGAGACGTTTCAGCAAGAGCAGTCGCGCTATGATCCAACAAAATTCTCAGTACGGCTTGTGCCGTCTATCTAAAAGCATTCAGCAAGGAGATGAGCATGCAAATGAATCCGGATAAAGACACCCGGCTGTGCATATCGCTGTCAGGCCGGCCGGGCAACTTCGGACTGCGTTTTCATAATCATCTATACGAACAGCTGGGCCTGAACTTTTACTACAAGGCTTGCAGCAGCAAAGACCTTGCGGGTGCCGTGACAGGTATTCGGGCGCTGGGGATTCGTGGCTGCGGCGTATCGATGCCTTTCAAGGAGGCGGTGATTGAGCTGGTGGACGAGCTGGATGCTTCGGCGCGGGCGATCGCGTCGATCAATACCATCGTTAACACCGACGGCCATCTCAAGGCCTACAACACCGATTACATCGCCATTGCGCAACTGCTCGACACTCATAAAGTCCCCAAGGACACCACCTTTGCCTTGCTGGGCAGCGGCGGGATGGCCAAGGCAGTCGCTTCGGCGCTGCGCGATGGCGGTTATCGCAACGGGGTGATCGTGGCGCGTAACGAAGCGACCGGGTCCGCGCTGGCGGCAAGCTGCGGCTATGACTGGCAACCGGAGCTGGCGGCACACCGACCGCAGATGCTGATAAACGTTACGCCGGTGGGCATGACGGGCGGGGCAGAAGCCGATGATCTGGCCTTTGAGGCAGATGCCATTGATCGCTGCAAAATCGTCTTTGACGTGGTGGCCATTCCGGTGGAAACGCCATTGATCATTCGCGGTCGTGCTCAGGGCAAGCACGTGATCACGGGGCTTGAGGTTATTGCGATTCAGGCGCTGGAGCAGTTTGTGCTGTACACCGGTGTTCGACCTGCGGCCGCGCAGTTCCAGGCCGCCGTGGCGTTTGCCCGCAGTTGAGGGCCGTGTCGGGCGAGTTGCCTCGCCCGGTTCAAGCTTTACTCCAGCTCTGCCAGGCGCGCTTCAAGGGCGGCGATGCGTGCCTCAAGGGCTTCAAAACGCTCCAGCGATACCCCTGAACCACTGCTGCGTTCTGCGGGTTGCTGGCGGGCGACCATGAGTGTTTCGATATCGGCCGGGTCACCCAGCGCATGCATGTAGCGGTCTTCGCGCTGGCCGCTCTGGCGCGGTACCAGCAGTGCAAGGTCCCGGGCAATCAGGCGCTCCAGCTGGTGCTGGACCTGATCGGTATCTTCGAAATCGTGCATGCGCGAACTGCGGGTCAACAGCTCGTTCAGCGTTTGCGGGCCCCGCAGAAACAACAGCCCCAGCAGCACCACTTGGCCAGGGACCAGTTCCAGGGCCTTGTCGACCTTATGCTCCCAGCGATCGGCACGGCTGCCCATGACCAGCCGGGTAAAGCCGCGGCCTTCCAGTGCGCGCAGGCTTTGCCCGACTTGACCCTGGTTGAGGTTCATAACCGGTTCACGGCTGGTTTTCTGGTTGCAGGCCAGCACCAGTGCATTGAGGGTCAAGGGGTAGGTTTCGGGGTTGGTGGCCTGTTTCTCGATCAAGGAGCCGAGAATGCGGATCTCGGTGCTGTTGAGCAGAGGTCCGGTGTCAGATTCGATCGGTGTGTTATCTGAGAGCTGACTAGCGGGAACTTCCATTTTCTTCTCCAAATTGAGTAACCGTTGCCAGCGACCATTGTGGAGTCTTTTGCGCGGTAGAGCGACTGTCATGTAACCCTGCTGTGGGGGCGAGCCTGCTCGCGATGGATCGGCGCAGTCAGCCAGACAAGCTGCGTTGCCAGCATCGCGAGCAAGCTCGCTCCCACAGGTTGTTCCTTGTCGTTGATCAGCGGTTGACCAGTTTGGCGGGGAGGGCGATTACCAGCAGGCTGCTCAGCAGCAGGCAGCTGGCGAAGAACCACAGTGCGCCGGAGCCGCTGCCGGTCACGTCGATGGCGATGCCCATCAGTGAGTTGCTCACCAGGCCCGCGATATTGGCCAGGGAACACGCCAGGGCGAAGCCGGTAGCGGCGGCACGGCCCTTGAGGAACGTTGCCGGCAAGCTGAAAAACACCGGCACGGCACCGATGATGGCGGCCGAGGCAATGGCGAACAGTAGAACGGTCGCAAAGACGTTATGGCTGTAGAAGGTCGTGCCGGCCATGGCGGCCGCGCCGATCAGGAAGGGCACGATGATGTGCCAGCGGCGTTCGCGATGACGGTCGGAGCTGGCGCCAATCATCAGCATGCCAATCAGGGCGGCGGCGCTGGGCAGGGCGGTCAGTACGCCGATGTGGAAGTTGTCGGCCACGCCCGCATTGCGAATGAAGGTGGGCATCCAGAACGCCATGGCGTAGGCGCTGAGCAGGATGGAGAAGTCGATACCGCCAAGCATCCAGACCTTGAGGTTGAAGAAGCCGTCGCGAAAGCTGTGCTTGCTGTTTTTGCCTTCGGCGTCGTCCTGGCGCAGCTCGTGTTCAAGCAGCGCTTTTTCTTCGTCGTTCAGCCATTTTGCGGTGTGATGGCTGTTGGGCAGGGCCCAGAACGTCAGAATGCCCAGCAACACGCTGGGGATCGCTTCGATGATAAACAGCCATTGCCAGCCCCTGAGCCCTGCCGTGTTGTCGAACGCGCCCATGATCCAGCCCGAGAGCGGCCCGCCGATCACGCTGGAGAGCGGCATGCCGATCATGAACAGGGCAATGATGCGGCCCCGTCGGTGAGTCGGAAACCAGGTCGTCAGGTAGTAGAGGACGCCGGGCAGAAAGCCGGCCTCGGCCGCACCCAGCAAGAAGCGCACGATATAGAACTGGGTAGGGGTGGTGACCAGCATGGTGCAGGCCGAGAGCAGGCCCCAGGTGATCATGATCCGGGCAATCCAGATCTTGGCGCCGACCTTTTCCAGGGCCAGGTTGCTTGGCACTTCGAAAATGATATAGCCGACGAAAAACAGCCCGGCGCCCAGGCCAAACGCCGTTTCGCTGAACTGCAGATCGCCCAGCATTTGCAACTTTGCGAAGCCAATGTTGATCCGGTCCAGATAGGACGCCAGATAACAGAAGCAGAGGAACGGGATGAGTTTCCAGGTGATCTTGCGATAGAGCACCTGGACCGGGTCCGCGCTAACAGCCGCGGGGGTTGTACCAGCATTTGCAGAGGGCATGTGTGTCTTCCTGGCGGTGACTTTATGGTTGTTGTGTAGCCGCGATCAGTGCTTTGGCAGGCTCGTGAAGCGGCTTCCAAAGGCAGTGTCAGAAGACTGGGCAGGCCTGGTTAGGGCCCTTGCTCAGTATGGGTGACCAGTGCTCTACGGCCTGGTTCAATGGCAGATATCCCTGTCTGCCAGTTGTTGCCTAAACAGTTTTTATGAAGTGACTCATGGCCTCCTGTTTGCTGACGACGTCGCCATATTTACTGTCGATATCAAACAGATTGGCCTCGTGGGGGGCGCTGTGGCGATCACCGACACATTCGCGCACCACGATGGTTCTGAAGCCGTGTTGCACGGCATCCACTGCCGTTGCCCGGATACAGCCACTGGTCGAGCAGCCGGCCAGTACCACGGTGTCGATGCCCTGCGCGTGCAACAGTGATGCAAGGCTGGTGCCGAAAAAGGAGCTGGCGTACTGCTTGCTGATGACGACTTCATCCGGGGTTGGCAGTACCTCTTCGCAGAAGGCGGCCAGCGGGTTGCCCTCCACCATGTCCTGCATGACCGGGGCCTTTTTTACCCAGATGCCGCCGTCAATAAAATGCCCGGGGTGATAGCGGATATTGGTATGCACCACCAGCACTCCATTTTTGCGCGCGCAGGTTAGCAGCTCGACACTCTCGGCCACAGCGCTGACTACGCCAGGTGCGAACAGTGGCGCACCTTTTTGTGTGTAGCCTTGCATGAAGTCGATCATCAGCAGCGCAGGCTTTTTGCCAAAGCCGATGCGCTGCCCCCAAACGCCTTGATAGTTGGCGTCGGCGCTTTGCTGTTCATTCTGTTGCTCGGTCATGACCCGCTCCTATTTGTAAGCGCCGGACAGCAGGGCCCCGGCACCTGGCACGATGGGTTCCAGATTGAGGGCCTTGAGCATGGCGTAGGTGGTGGCGATGGCGGCGGTGAGCACCGGCTTGCCGGTTTGCGCTTCAACCTGGGCCACCACGGGCAGGGATTGCATCTGCACGCAGGCCGACAGCACGATCACGTCCACGCCTTCAAGGTTCATGCTGCTGACAATGGCGGGCAAGTTGGCCGGGTCGTGGCGGGCCACTTCCAGGTTGTCGGGGATTTCCAGGGCGCGCCAGTCCACCACTTCAAAGCCTTCTGCGCGAATGTAATCCACCACCAGTTCGGTCAGCGGCTTCATGTAAGGCGCGACGATGGCGATTTTTTTCGCACCCATTACCTTGAGGCCGTCGATCAGGGCGCCGGCGCTGGTAATGACCGGGGCGTTACCGTCATTTTCTGCGGTGGCCCGGGTCAGGCGTTGTTCGGATTTGCGGTGGTAACCCAGCCCCATGGCCATGATCGCCACCAGGCAGGCGTAGCCCAGCACGTCGACCCTGGCGTCGGACAGTTCAACCGCGCAGCGGTCGGACTCGCCGTCCATGGCCGCCAGTTCCTCCTTGCGTACCTGCTTCATGCGCATGCGGCTGGAGTGAAAGGTGAAGCGTTCGGGGCGGATCAACTGGCGTGCGGTCAGCATCGCCGGGATCTCGGTTTCCATGGTGGTGTTGGAGCTCGGCACAATCTGGCCGATGCGGTAAGGCTTGATCACGGGGTGTCTCCTTAAGCGGTGCGCTGAGTGCGGGTCGGGGGGTGGTCATAAAACTCGCCGAAGGTGGCGAGGAAACCCTCAAGGTCGTCCCACGGGATCATGTGGCCGGCGTTCTCGACGCGGGCAATGTTGATGGCGGGGTTCAGGTCGAGGATTTCTGCTTCGTCCCCGGCCTGAATCACACCACCGCGCCCGGCGACCATCAGCAGGGTGGGCACCGCCAGTTTTGGCAGGTCCTGATGGAAGTCCACGTCATGGAAGTCATTAAAGGCGCGCACGATGGCGGGCTCATAACAGGTGTGCAGCCACTCGGCGCGCAACTGCAGCTGCTCCAGGGTCCAGGTCGGGCAAAAGGCACGCATGGCCTGTGCATCCATCCCGGTCACGGCCAGGCGGATCGAGTCCACGTACCACGGCAGCTTGCTTGGGTATTCGCGGCGGCCGGGCCCGGAGACAGGCGGGTCGATCAGTACCAGACTTTGCAGTCCGGCCGGGTTGCGCGCGGCGCTGCGCACGGCAAAGCGCGCCCCCATGGAGTGGCCGGCGAGGTGGTAATGAGTAAGGCCCAATGCCTGGGCAAAGGCGGAGATGTCATCGGCGCAGGCGTCGGTGCCGTAGTCCAGGTCGGGGCCACTGGAAGACAGGCCGCGCCCCCGGGCATCGAGCACGTAGGTGTCGAAGTGCTCGCCCAGCCGCTCGGCCACAAAGCCCCAGGTGATGGCCGGGCTGGTGATCCCGGGGATCAGCAGCAGGACCGGTTTTGCGCCGTTGTCCTGGCCACCGTAGCGCAGGTAGTGCTGGCGTATGCCGTTGGCCTGGACATTGGCGCCGTGGATAAAGGTGCTCATGCCAGGGCTTCCGATTCAAGTGAGTGGCTGTAGATGTCGTAGCCGTAAACCCAGGCCGGATCTTCCTGCGTGCGCAGCCAGGTGTTGGCGTTGGACACAGCCTGTACCCGTGAAGCGCGATCCTTGCGATTGGCTTCGTACAGTTCGAAGGCAGTTCGGTAATCACTCAGCCCGGTTTCTTGCAGGCAGCGGGTCAGCATGGCGGCGTCTTCAATGGCCATGCCGGCGCCTTGGGCCATATGCGGTTTCATCGGATGGCAGGCGTCGCCCAGCAAGACCAGTCGGCCGCGGCTCCACAGGGGCAGCGGGTTGCGATTGAGCAGCGGCCATTTGCTGACGCTTTCACTGGACTCGATCAGTGCCTGCACCGTCGGGTTGTAGCCGGCGAATGCTTCACGCATTTCCTCGCGGCTGCTGTCCACAAAACTGCCCTGGAAATCCCAGGCCGCGTGCGGCACGCCTGTGACGTAGTAGTACTCATCCCGCTTGGCGGTGGTGTGGTAGACCATCATGTGGCGGTCTTCGCTCCACCACTTCACGCAGTTTTCAAAGTTCAGGTTGTATTTGGCCAGTGTTTCGCTGCGGATGAGTGCGCGGTGGGCCACCCAGCCGCTGTACAGCGGCTTTTCTGCGCCAAGCAACTCTTCGCGGATTTTTGAGTTGATGCCATCTGCGCCAATGACGATATCGGCCTCGGTGCTGGTGCCGTCGCTGAAGTGCAGGCGCACCAGAGAGTCGGTTTCTTCGAGGCGGGTCAGGCATTTATTGAAGTGGGTGGTGCCCGGCGCGATGGTCGACATTTGCAGTGCATGCAAGTCGCCACGGTGAACCGTGATGTAGGCGGCGCCATATTCCTTGCGCGCAAATTCGCCCAGCGGGATGCGTGACAAGTAGTCGCCGCTGGCGCCGTCACGGCTGAACCAGAAGTCAGGGTGCGAGCCCATGTCGCTTAGTTTCTGTTCGATGCCCATGCGGCGGAAGATCTTCATGATATTGGGCCCCATGTGAATGCCCGCGCCAATGCGGGAAAACGCGGGGGCCTGCTCATAAACATCGACCTGGAATCCGGCTTTTTGCAGCAGCGTGGCTGCCGCAGCACCCCCCAGACCTGCACCGACAATGGCGATTTTTTGTTTTATGGGCATGCAAGGCTTCCTTTTTTCAGGTGGTGGCTGGCAAGAGTCGTGTTTGCGGTGGCCAGCTATTTACAGTGTATACGCTATTTATTTTTGAGTTGCATAGAGCCCTGCGAAAATAAAAATGGCCAGAATGGCGGCTGTGTAACGCCAAGTAACCATTGTTTATTAGGTGTGTGTTGGTATGTAACGGTTTTTTACGTTCTTGAATGGCTTGTAAAAATAATGGGTGTTTACCGTTAAATAGCGTGTACGCTTTAAGTTGAGCCGTGGGATGCAACGCTGACTGCAGAGCAGGGGTGGTGCGCCAAACACATTCAGCGAGTCAATTGAGAGGAACCCTAAATGCCGGTAAGCGACTGCGAACTGACTCAGATGTTTGAGCACGTGTTGAAACTGTCAAAAGTCGATGCGACCCAAAGCGTCGCAGTGTTGAAAAGTCATTACTCCAACCCGCGCACCGTGAGGTCGGCGATGGAGGCTGCTCAGCGTCTGGGTGCCAAGGTGTATGCGGTGGAGTTGCCCTCGTTCAACCATCCGATGGCGATGGGCAATGACATGACGGCTTACTGCGGGGACACCGCACTCACGGGCAATATCGCGGCGCAACGGGCGCTGGAGGCGGCGGATTTGGTGGTCGACACCATGATGTTGCTGCATTCACCCGAACAGGAGCAGATCCTCAAGACCGGCACGCGCATTCTGCTGGCGGTTGAGCCGCCTGAAGTGCTGGCGCGCATGTTGCCCACTCTGGCGGACAAGGAACGGGTAATGGCGGCAGAAAAGCTGCTCAAGCAGGCGCGTTCCATCCATGTCAAATCCAGGGCCGGCAGTGATTTCAAGGCGGCGCTGGGGCAGTATCCGGCGGTGACCGAGTATGGTTTCGCCGACGAACCGGGGCGCTGGGATCACTGGCCAAGCGGCTTTCTGTTCTCGTGGCCCAATGAAGAAACCGCGCAGGGCGTGTTGGTAATCGATGTGGGGGATATCGTCCTGCCGTTCAAGAACTACTCGCGCGAGCAGATCACCCTGGAAATCGATCGGGGCTTCATTACCTCGATTCATGGCGGTTTTGAGGCCGAATACCTGCGCGATTACCTGAAGTACTTCAACGATCCCGAGGTGTACGGCATTTCCCATATCGGTTGGGGGCTACAGCCCCGTGCCCAGTGGACTGCCATGGGCCTGCACGACAAGAACGATGGAATGTGCATGGATGCCCGGGCGTTTGAGGGTAACTTCCTGTTTTCCACCGGGCCCAACACCGAGGTCGGGGGCACGCGCAAGACGCCATGCCACCTGGATATCCCGCTGCGCCATTGCGATATTTATCTGGATGACCTGGCGGTGGTCACCGGCGGGGTGGTGGTTGCATCCAGGTAGAGGCCGCACGTCCTTGTAAATGACCTGCGCTGGCAGACCAGCCCCACAGGGGTTGGCGACAGAGTGGCCCGCGCAGGTTAAGGTCATCACCACTCACCCTTCAATTGATCGAGGCCGCTGTGCCGGATACGACAGACAAAAAACCAGGCAGTCCTGTGACATACGACTTTTCCGAGCAGGTAGGTCATTTATTGCGCAAGGCCTACCAGCGCAACATGGCCATTTTTCAGCAGAACATCGGCAACTCACAATTGACCGCCGTGCAGTTCATTACCCTGTGCGCAGTGCATGATCACGGGCCCAGTTCCCTGAGTGAGCTGATCAAGGCCACGGCGGTGGATCAGGCGACCATTCGCGGGATAGTCGAGCGCCTTCAGGCACGCGACCTGATTGCCCTCAAACCTGCGCAGCACGATAAGCGCAAGGTCATCGTCAGCCTCACCGAGGCAGGTGAGCAGCTGGTGCGCGAAACCCAGCCCCATGCCGCACAAGTGAGCGAGTTGACCATGAGCAGGCTCAACCCGGCCGAACGGGTCGCGATGCTGTATTTGCTGCGCAAAATGGTCGATGAAAGCGCCGATTAACCCTTCCCAAGCCCCTTGGCATTGTTCTTGCCTTTATTTGATGAAGTAGTTACTTCATCAATGCCGCGGTAACAGAGGCCCTGCAAGCGCAGGGCTTTGCTACGCACTTTTCATGAAGTAAACACTTAATAAGATCCGCTCAAACAGTGCGGACGTTGCTACCCGGGGAAGCCTTGCATGAGCGATCAAACCCTTGCGCCTGTCAAAACGGTAACACTTCAAGTCAACGGGCAGCGGGTTGCGGTTACAGCAATGGCTGATACGCCCTTGCTGCTGGTACTGCGCAATGATTTGCAGCTGAACGGCCCGAAATACGGCTGTGGCCTGGGCGAGTGCGGTGCGTGCACGGTGATCATTGACGGGGTGGCTGCCCGCTCCTGTGTTTTCCCCCTGTCCGGGGCCGAGGGGCGAACCATCACCACCCTTGAAGGCATCGGCACCCGCGAGCATCCGCACCGGGTCCAACAAGCGTTTATTGATGAGCAGGCGGCGCAATGCGGCTACTGCATGAACGGCATGATCATGACCGCCAAGGCATTGCTTGATCGCAACCCCCACCCCAGCGAAGAACAGATTCGAAACGAACTGTCAGCCAACCTCTGTCGCTGCGGCACCCATATCGAAATTATGCGTGCGGTCATGCTTGCCGCCCGTCCAAAGCCCTGAACGGATTGATGACTATGACCCTTACCACGCTCACCCGTGATCAGTTGTTGGCCAAGTCTGGCGTTTTGCTGATCGTCGATCAGATCCAGCCCCCCTCGGGCCCGGTGGCCAAAGGCGGTGTGCCGGTGCTCAAGCCCAAGGAGCTGGGGTTGTTTATTGCGGTAAACGATGACGGCCAGGTCTACGGGTTTAACGGCCATGTGGATTTGGGCACGGGGATTCGTACCTCACTGGCGCAGATCGTGGCCGAAGAACTGGATCTGGCACTGGAGCAGGTGTGCATGGTGTTGGGGGATACCGATAGCGCACCGAATCAGGGCGCAACCATCGCCAGCGCCACCATTCAGATCACGGCGATCCCTTTGCGCAACGCAGCCGCTGAAGCGCGGCGTTTTTTGCTGGCCCGGGCCGCGCAGCAACTGGGTGTAGAGGCGGATGCCTTGCTGATGGAAAACGGCGTGATCAAAAGCGCCGACGGCCGCGAGCGTTCGTTTGCCAGCCTGGTCGGGAACGAGCGCCATGTGCTGAGCATTTCCGGGGATGCACCGCTCAAGGCGGTGCAAGACTATCGACTGGTGGGCAAGGCCTCGGCCCGGGTGGATATCCCCGCCAAAGCCACGGGCGAGCTGATCTATGTGCATGACATGCGCCTGCCGGACATGCTGCATGGCCGGGTGATCCGCCCGCCCTATGCCGGGCTGGACAGTGGCGAGTTTGTCGGCAACAGCCTGCTGGAGGTGGACGAGTCGTCCATCGCGCATATTCCGGGCATCGTCAAAGTGGTGGTGATCCGCGACTTTGTGGGCGTGGTTGCCCTGCGTGAAGAGCAGGCCGTGAAGGCCGCCCAGGCGCTGAAAATAACCTGGAAAGCCTGGAATCAAAAACTGCCCGACATGGATGATGTCGAGCAGGCGATCCGCGACAACCCGCGGGTACAGCGTGTGGTGCTGGACAAGGGCAATGTGGAACAGGCATTGGCGCAGGCCAGTGAACGCATGCCTCGCACCTATTTGTGGCCCTATCAGATCCATGGCTCCATTGGCCCGTCCTGTGGCCTGGCGGATTATCAGCCTGAGCAGATACGGGTGTGGTCCGGCACGCAAAACCCGCATCTACTGCGCGCGGACCTGGCCTGGCTGCTGGAGTATCCGGAAGAGCGCATTGAGATTATTCGCATGGAGGCGGCGGGGTGTTATGGGCGCAATTGCGCGGATGACGTGTGTGCCGATGCGTTGCTGTTGTCCCGGGCTGTGGGGGTGCCGGTGCGGGTGCAACTGACCCGCGAGCAGGAGCATGTGTGGGAGCCCAAGGGCTCGGCGCAGTTGATGGAAGTGGACGGCGGGATCAATGCCGACGGCGGTGTGGCCGGTTATGACTTTCAAACCAGTTACCCCTCCAACGGTGCGCCGACCCTGGCCTTGCTGCTGACAGGACGCGTGGAGCCGGTGGCGGCGATGTTCGAAATGGGGGATCGGACCTCGATCCCGCCTTATGATTTCGAGCACATGCGCGTAACGATCAACGACATGTCGCCGATCGTGCGGGCGTCGTGGATGCGCGGAGTGTCGGCGTTGCCCAATACCTTTGCCCATGAATCGTATATCGATGAATTGGCCTTCGCCGCAAAGGTTGACCCTGTCGAATACCGCTTGCGCTATTTGCACGATGATCGGGCTTCGGAGCTGGTCAGGGCGACGGCCGCACGTGCCGACTGGGTGGCGCGTACCGAGCCCATGCAAACCCCGGAGCAGGACAATATCTTGCGTGGCCGCGGTTTCGCCTACGCCCGCTACATCCATAGCAAGTTCCCCGGCTTTGGGGCGGCATGGGCGGCGTGGGTTGCGGATGTGGCGGTTGATCGGCTCAGCGGTGAAGTGTCGGTCACGCGGGTGGTGATTGGCCATGATGCGGGGATGATGGTCAACCCGGCCGGGGTGCAGCATCAAATACACGGCAATGTGATTCAGGCCACCAGCCGCGTCCTGAAAGAGCGCGTGACCTTCGAAGAGTCCACCGTGAGCAGCAAGGAATGGGGCGCTTATCCGATTCTGACGTTCAAGCAGGTGCCGAAAATCGACGTGTTGATGATGCCGCGTCAGCACGAGCCGCCCATGGGGGCCGGTGAGTCGGCGGGTGTGCCCAGTGCGGCCGCCATCGCCAATGCCATTTTTGATGCCACCGGCATTCGATTTCGGGAGCTGCCGATTACCTCGGAGCGTGTACTGGCTGCGCTCAAGCATTCGCAGGAAGCGGCAGCGCCACCTCCCGAAGAGATAAAACCCAAGCGCTCAAAGTGGTGGTTTGCGCCGTTGGTTGCCGGGTTTGGCGCCTTGGTCGGTATGGCCGCTACGGCGTTGCCCTGGCGTGCAGAAATCGCCCCCATTGTTCCGCCTGCATTGGGTACCTGGTCGGCGGCCACCCTGGAACGCGGGCGGTTGCTGGCGGCGGTGGGTGATTGCGCGGTCTGCCATACCGCCCCGGACGGTGTGACCAATGCGGGCGGTCTGGAGATGCAGACGCCATTTGGCAAGTTGTACAGCACCAACATCACTCCCGATCCCGAAACCGGTATCGGCAAGTGGTCTTACACGGCGTTCGAGCGCGCGATGCGAGAGGGAATCAGCCGTGATGGCAAGCATTTGTATCCGGCCTTTCCTTACACCTCTTTTCGCAATATTGACGATGCCGACATGCAGGCGCTGTATGCCTACCTGATGTCACAGGCGCCGGTCAGCCAGCCGGCCAAGGCCAACGACATGCAGTTCCCGTTCAATATGCGGCCGCTGATGGCGGGCTGGAATGCGATTTTTTTGCGCTCGGGTGAAGTCAAGGCACAACCCCAACGCAGTGCCCAATGGAATCGCGGCGCTTATCTGGTCAATGGCCTGGGGCATTGTGCGGCCTGCCATTCGCCGCGCAACGTGATGGGCGCGCAGAAGGGCGGCGCGTCCTTTCTGGCGGGGGGCATGGTAGATGGCTGGGAGGCTCCGGCGCTCAATGGCTTGTCCAAGGCGCCGACGCCGTGGACTGAAAATCAGCTGTTCACCTACCTGAGTACCGGTTACTCCGATGCCCACGGGGTAGCGGCCGGGCCCATGGGGCCGGTGGTCAGCGAATTGGCAAAGCTGCCTGATGCCGACCGCAGGGCCATGGCGGTGTACCTGGCTTCGCTGAGTACGGATGCGCAGGCCGCTCCCGCGTCCGAGCCGAAAGCCGACCCCAGTGTTGATGCGGTGGCGTTGAGCAATGGCCAGCGAGTCTTCGAGGGTGCTTGCCAGGCCTGCCATGCGGACGGCCTGGGACCAAAACTGTTTGGCGTCAGCCCGTCATTGGCCAGCAACAGCAACGTGCACAGCGCGCTGCCCGACAACCTGCTGAAAGTGATCTTGCAGGGCATCCCGACGCCCGCAACGGCAGACCTTGGCTACATGCCCGGCTTCAAAGACAGCCTGTCGAACCGCCAAATCAGCGAGCTGGCGGCGTACCTGCGCAACCGTTTTGCCCCGGCCGAACCTGCGTGGCAGGGGTTGCAGCAAAAGGTGGCGCACGTGCGGGCCAACCCGGGCACTCATTGATCCGTAGCAACGGCCGGTAGTGTCATGACGCCGCGTATGACCAGGTCGCTGATGAACGCCAGCCAGTCTTGCTGCTGGCCTTGATCGGCGAGGTCCTGACCCAGGAATGAGGTGAGCGTGTGTTGGTTCGAGTTATAGAAATAGCACAGCGAGGCGATCATCAAATACACGTGGTTGATGTCGACATCCTGGCGAAAAATGCCTTGGCGCTGGCCCGCTTCGATGATTGGCCGGATCACGCCCACGGTGGTGGCCGACAGGCGTCCCATTTCGTGCGACTGCTTGGCGTGTTTGCCTTTGTGCAGGTTTTCGATGGTCAGAATGGCCACGAACTCCGGGTGTTTGACGTAGTAATTCCAGAAAAACGCCACCTGCTGGCGCAAGGCTTCGACCGGTTTGGACAGGTCCGGGCGGCGCAGGCTCTCGGCCTGGTTAAAGGCTTCGTAGGTGTGCTCCAGCACCTGGACAAACAGGTTCTCCTTGCTGGAGAAGTAGTAATAAATCATCCGGTCGTTGGACTCGGCTTCTTTGGATATCTGCTCAATGCGCCCGCCGGCATAGCCGTCGCGGGCGAACACGGTAATGGCGGCCTTGAGAATTCGCGCTTTGGTCAGGTCGGCCTGGTGGGCCCGAACCCCGGTTTTTTTGTTCACGCTGTTGTCCTCCACGATGACGTGTGGCGCTGCTGATAACGAAGAAATTGCAGGCGATGGTACGGCAAATAACGGAATAAGACTGGGAGCGGCGGTTATGTCTGATGTGTATTGCTTGCTTGATGCGCTGGATCACGCCGACAGAAGCAATGTCGATGTGGTCCTGGCCACGGTGGTCAAGGTTGAAGGTTCAGCGTATCGACGCCCCGGCGCAAGGATGCTCATACCGCGTTTCGGCCAGGCAGTGGGCACGGTCAGCGGGGGGTGCCTTGAACAGGAACTGGTCAGGAAAGCCTGGTGGCTGACCGAGTCGGGGGAGCCGGTGATCCGCTGCTACAGCACGGCGGCGCAGGACGATGATGACCTCGACGAGGAGGGCGCGGAGCTGACATTTGGCCTGGGCTGCAACGGTACGGTGCATGTGCTGCTTGAGCGCCGCGAAGCGGGCAAGCCATCGCTGCTGGACACGCTGCTGCACGGTGTACGCGCCAGCGGGCAGCCCGCAGCGCTGGCGACTGTGTTGTCGACCGATGACAAGCGTCGCGTGAAAATAGGTGCCCGGCTGGGGCTGAGTGCCCTGTCGCGTATGAGTGAAGGGTTTGACTGTGAAGTCCTTGCAAGCAAGGTTCAGGCGGATTTGCTAGCGACCCTTGAGCGCAAGAAGTCGTCACGGATGATCTACGAAAGCGGAACGTGCGCCGTTGAGGTGTTGCTTGAGTACATCGCACCGCAGCGCAGGCTGGTGATTTTTGGTGCGGGCAACGACGCCCAGCCGTTGGTGCGCTTTGCCGCCGAATTGAACTGGCAGGTGCATGTGGTGGACGGACGGGCGAATTTTGCCCGCGCCGAACGCTTCCCTGGCGCCAGGCACGTGCTGGTCGAACCCATCGATCAGGTGTTCGATTTGAAGGCGGTGGTGGACGGCGCGGCGGTGGTGGTCATGACCCACAGCTATCGGCAAGACCGGCACTGGCTCAAAAGCGTCCTGGCCTGCGCGCCGGCGTATGTCGGGCAGTTGGGGCCTAAAGAACGCACGGAACGCCTGCTTCACGATATCGGGGCCGGGCCCGCTGGGGCGCAAGTCCACTACCCCATGGGCCTGGATCTGGGCGGCGATACGCCAGAGAGTGTCGCCCTGGCCATCGTCAGTGAAATCAGCGCGTGCCTTAACCAGCGTCAGGGCGGGATGTTGAAGTACCGCAAGACCACGATTCATGAAGCGACACAGGTTCATCTCACGGCACTGCCTGAGCCGCTAAAGGTTGCAGGGGGCGGGCGCAATTGAACGGCCTGCCAGACACGCCGGTTGTGGCGGTTGTGCTGGCGGCAGGCATGAGCCGGCGGATGGGGGCGCAGAACAAATTGCTCCTGGCAATCGAGGGGCAGCCGATGGTCAGGCACGTTGTCCTGGCAGCGCTGGCGTCCCGCTGTCAGAAAGTGCTGGTGGTCGTCGGGCATGAAGCCGGGTACGTTCGGCAGGTGCTGAGCGATCTGGCGGTGGAGTTTGTGTTCAATGAGGCCTTCGCAGAAGGAATCGGCGCGTCGGTGCGTGCGGGGGCACAGGCGGTCAGCAGCCAGCAGGCCGTGCTTTATTGCCTGGCGGACATGCCCGGCGTCACTGCCGGCGTGATCGATCAACTGGTTGACGCGTTTCACGCTTATCCGGACTTCATGGGTTTTGTGCCGGCGTTCAACGGCAAGCGCGGCAACCCCGTGCTGTGGGCGCCGGGCTGTGTGCGGCAGCTCAGAGAGTCTGCGGGAGACGAAGGTGCGCGGGGGCTCTTGCATCAGTACCGCGACAGGGTCATGGCGGTAGCGGTCGCCAGTGAATGGGTGATGGTTGATCTTGATACACCGCAAGACTACAGGCGTGTCTATAATCGCCCCACATCCCATTCCCGCCCACAGACTGTCGAGACTTAAATGACTATCTCCCTGTACGCCGCTTCCATCCCCGTGTTCAAGCAAATGCTCAACGCCCTGAGCGGTGTTCTGACCAAGGCTGAAGCTCACGCGACGGCCAAGAACATCGACCCGAGCGTGTTCCTGCAGGCCCGTCTGGCGCCGGACATGTTCCCGCTGGTGCGTCAGGTGCAAATCGCCGTTGATTTCGCCAAGGGCGTTTCGGGCCGTCTGGCTGAAATTGAATTGCCGAAGTACGACGACAGCGAAGTGACTTTTGCTGACCTGCAAGCACTGATCAGCAAGGTGCTGGCCTTTGTTGACGGGATCAAGCCTGAGCAAATCGACGGCAAGGAAGGCATCGAAATCATCACCCGTCAGGGCACGCCGAAAGAAAAACGCTTTACCGGCCAGGCTTACCTGCTGACCTACGGCCTGCCGCAGTTCTTCTTCCACGTGACCACTGCTTACGCGATCCTGCGCCACAACGGCGTTGAAGTCGGCAAGCGCGATTACATGGGCGCGTTCTAAGCAAGCGCCATGTGACGGCTTCAGGAGCTGCCCGCCCGGGCGCTCCTGAAGCCGTTTTGACTTAGCCCTGTTGCAGGGCTTTGTCTTCCTGGGCCAGGCAGGCCGCGGCAGTAAACAGTACGTCGGTGGACGAGTTGAGCGCGGTTTCTGCAGAGTCTTGCAGGATGCCGATGATGAAACCCACGGCCACGACTTGCATCGCAATTTCGCTCGGGATGCCGAACAGGCTGCACGCCAGCGGAATCAACAGCAGCGAACCTCCCGCTACACCCGATGCGCCACAGGCGCACACGGCTGCCACGACACTCAGCAAAATGGCAGTCGGAATGTCGACCACAATCCCCAGCGTATGCACGGCGGCCAGGCTCAATACCGTGATGGTAATCGCCGCGCCCGCCATATTGATGGTGGCGCCCAGCGGGATCGAGACCGAGTAGGTGTCTTCATGCAGGCCCAGGCGTTCGCTCAGGGCCATGTTCACCGGGATGTTGGCTGCCGAACTGCGCGTGAAAAACGCGGTAATCCCGCTTTCGCGCAGGCACATAAACACCAGTGGGTACGGGTTACGGCGCAGTTTCCAGAACACGATCAGCGGGTTGACCACCAGCGCTACGAACAGCATGCAGCCGATCAGCACGGTAAGCAGGTGCAGGTAGCCCAGCAGGGCGCCAAAGCCCGAGGTGGCGAGGGTCGAAGCCACCAGGCCGAAAATGCCCAACGGTGCAAAGCGGATGACCACGCGCACGATCACGGTGACGCCATTGGACAGGTCGCTGAGCACGGTGCGGGTGGTGTCACCGGCATGGCGAATGGCGATGCCCATCCCGATGGCCCAGGCCAGAATACCGATGAAATTGGCGTTCATCAGTGCGCTGACCGGGTTATCGACCACGCTCAGCAACAGGCTTTGCAGCACCTCGCTGATACCGCCCGGCGCGGCAATGGCGATGTCTTCAGTCACCAGCACCAGGGTCGACGGGAACAGCATGCTGGCGACAACGGCCACGACGGCGGCGGCAAAGGTACCAAACAGGTACAGCACCAGGATCGGGCGGATATGGGTTTCTTGCCCGTGCTTGTGGTTGGCAATCGATGCCATCACCAGAACAAAGACCAGAATCGGTGCAACGGCTTTCAAGGCGCTGACAAACACCTTGCCGATAAAGGCCACCGAGAGCGCTGCGGAGGGCGCAAGCCAGGCCAGCAAAATACCGGCGAACAGACCCATCACGATCTGGGTCACCAGGCTGGTGCTCTTGAGCTTGTGCAGCAGGGTAGGTGGAGCATCAGTCATAGGGTTTCTCTAGTTGTTCTGGGCAGTGCATTGAAAAAACTATGGGGCGATCAGCGGCAAGGGGGCAGGCTGATCGACGCAAGTCGGCGGGGGGCTAACTTTATCATAGAGATGTAGGTGCTTTCCTACGCAGGGGCAATCTGCCACATCTGTGATCGAACTTGTCCGGTCTCACGTGGTTTCCCGGCGAATCATTCTGTTACTATTGCGCATCCCCTTTTTTCTTCAAATCAGCGGGCCTTATGGGCTTTCGCTGGCCTCGTTGTTTCTGGAGTTATTCATGCTGTTGCCCATCCTGCTGCTGTCGGCGGCCGGTTTTACCGTGCTTACGACCGAGTTCATCATCGTTGGCCTGCTGCCTTCGATTGCCCGTGACCTTGAGGTCAGCGTGCCCCAGGCCGGTTTGTTGGTGAGCCTGTTCGCGTTCACGGTTGCGGCCCTTGGGCCGTTCTTGACCGCTTACTTTGCGCGCTTCAAGCGCAAGCCCCTGTTTATCGCGATTTTGCTGATGTTTGCGTTCGCCAATACCGTGGCGGCCCTGGCGCCGAATATCTGGGTCATGGCCTTTGCGCGGCTGCTGCCGGCCTTGGGCTTGCCGGTGTTCTGGGCCCTGGCCAGCGAAACCGCGGTAGACATCGTAGGCCCGGATTACGCCGGGCGGGCGATTGCCAAAATCGGCTTCGGGATTGTCTGTGCAACGGTATTTGGCATCCCGGTCGGCACCCTGATCTCGGATGCATGGGGCTGGCGCAGTGCATTCGGGATTCTGGCCGTGGTCGCGCTGGCCAAGGCCCTGCTGCTGTGGATCTACCTGCCCGCTACACACGTGATCAAGGAGACCGTCACCCTGCGCTCGCAATTCGGTCTGTTGCGCAGCCCGTTGATGATTGGGCATATCGTGCTGTCGGTGCTGGTGTTCAGCGGCATGTTTACCGCTTACACCTATCTGGCCGACATCCTTGAGCGGCTGGCGGGTTTCGACGGCACGCTGGTGGGCTGGTGCCTGATGGGCTTTGGCGCCGTCGGCCTGATCGGCAACTCACTGGGCGGGCGCATGGTGGACCGCCATCCGCTGATCGCCTCGATGGTGTTCTGTGCCTTTATGATCGGCGGCCTGGTGGCCCTGATCCCCAGCATCCATTCAACCCTGGGCCTGGCGGCGGCGATGGGGATTTGGGGGGTGACACAAGCGGCAATGTTCCTGGTCAGTCATGTGCGCCTGATGAAAGTCGCGCCCCATGCCCCGGCCTTTGCCGCGTCGCTGAACATCGCCGGGGCCAATCTGGGGATCGGTCTGGGCGCCATGGTGGGCGGCCGGGTGATTGACAGCTACGGTTTGGGCAGTCTGGGGTTTGCCGCCGCCGGGTTTATCCTGATCTCGATTTTGCTGGCGCTGCTGCTTATGACCGTCAGGTCGGGCCCCGTGTGCGCTAACGCGGGGTAAACAGTTCGCGCCGTGCCCCCTCGGTGATCGCTACGATGCCGGGGTGGCGGATCTTGCGTTCGACGGTGATGGCGTAAAACGACTCGGTGACCGCTTCAGTGTGGCCGATCAGTTCAACATCAAACTGACGCATCACCTCATGCGCAATCACGCTGGGGGCGATAAACACGCCGATTCCGGATTGGCCGAAGGCCTGCATCAGTGCGCTGTCATCGAACTCGCCGACGATGCGCGGTTGTATTTGTTGCTCGGCCAGCCAGCGCAGCAGGCGGCTGCGCAGCACCGTCTCGGGCCCCGGGATCAGCAGCGGTGCACCTTGCAGGCACTGCGGAAAGTTTTCGGCATAGTCTTTGGCCAGCGTTGAAGTGGCAAAGAAACTGATTCCGCATTCCCCCAGCTTTTGGCTAAACCCTTTGATGTCGAGGTGGGAAGGCATCGGACTGTCGGAAATCACCAGGTCCAGACGTTGAATCGCCAGGTCCGCCAGTAGCCGGTCGAGCTTGTCTTCACGACAGGTAATGCGTATCGGCTTGTCCAGCTCCATGGTCGGGGCGATCAGGCGGTACACGATCGACTTGGGCACCACATCGGCCACGCCGACCCGAAACAGAATTTGCTGCTCCGTGGGCGCCATGCGCAGCATGCTTTCCAGCTCGCTGCCGAGCTGGAAAATTTGCTCGGCATAGGGCAGCACCTGACGCCCGGTTTCGGTCAGCTCAAGTTGGCGTCCGACCCGCCGAAACAAGGGGAGGCCATAGGTGTCTTCCAGCAGGCTGATTTGCCCGCTGATGGTCTGTGGCGTGAGGTTCAACTGCTCGCAGGCGCGAACAATGCTGCCGGTTTTGGCAACGACCCAGAAGTAATGGAGTTGGCGGTAATTGAGCATCGACCCTTCAACAGTTCGTAAAAACCGAAGTATAGCGCTTAAAAATACGAATTTTACTGAAGTGTTTGACCCTCTAGAATTCCGCGTCATGCGCAGCCGCTCAGGCGGCCGTCGATTTATAGAGGGTAATGAGCATGAAAATTAAACAAACAGGTGTTGCTGTGCTGTTGGTGGCGGGCCTGATACTGATGACCGGTTGCGATCAGGCAGAAAAAGCGGCGCAACAAATGTTGAGCAAAACCGCTGAGTCCGCCAAACAGGCGATTGATGACACTCACAAGGCGGCTGAACAGGCGCTTAGTGATGCCACAGGCGGGCTGATCGAAAAAGAGCAGCCTGAGCAAGAAAACAAAGACTCGTCCAAAGCTATTTAACTCGTCCTACTGCAGAGTCCGAACACACCTATGGAATATCTTTTACAACTGGCTGCCAGCCCCGCAGCCTGGGTCGCTTTAGCCACGTTGATCGTGATGGAAATCGTGCTGGGCATCGATAACCTGATCTTTATCTCGATTTTGACCAACAAGCTGCCCGAGCAGTACCGCACCAAGGCGCGCCGCATTGGTATCGGCATGGCGCTGATTCTGCGTCTGGGCTTGCTGGGCACGATCGCTTACATCGTTCAACTGACCACGCCGGTGTTTGAAGTGTTGGGCAAAGCCTTCTCGTGGAAGGACATGATCCTGATTGCCGGTGGTTTGTTCCTGGTGTGGAAAGCCACCAGCGAGATCCACCACAGCATGTCTGCGCAGTCAGAAGAAAAGACCGAGAGCGTGTCGTCGAAAGTCACCTTGGGTTTTGCCGCCGCTATCGGGCAGATCCTGATGCTGGACCTGGTGTTCTCCATCGACAGCATCATCACCGCGGTCGGTATGACCGAGCACTTGCCGATCATGGTGATTGCAGTGGTGGTGGCAGTGTTGGTGATGTTGCTGGCTTCGGAGCCTCTGGCCAAGTTCATCAATGACAACCCGACCGTGGTGATGCTGGCCCTGGCCTTCCTGATCATGATCGGCATGACCCTGATCGCCGAAGGTTTCGGTGCCCACGTACCAAAAGGTTATGTGTATGCGGCGATGGCGTTCTCCGCCACGGTTGAAACACTCAACATTCTGGCGCGCCGGGTTCGGGAAAAACGCCAGGCTGCCCTGGTGAAGTAAACGCAAGTTGCTGTTAAAAAGCCGTCCACCCTGTTTGGGGTGGGCGGCTTTTTTGTGGGTTAGTGGGCGTTTACCGCGCCAGTCACCGGTTTCTCAGGGATGTCTTGCGGCTTTGGCTGCACGTGCGGGTGGTGATGGCGGCTAATGCGCATCAGGCCCCAGAGCATGGCGCCGGCAACGGCCAGCCAGCCTGTGATCAGCAGGAAAATAGTGAGTATCGGGCTCATCAGTGCCTCCTTTGCCCCCTACGGGCTCAAACACACGCTAAGCAGAGGACAGTCTAGTCGCAGCAGTGTTGCAGTCTATTGACCGAAGGTCGTGGTGGACTAACTGATTTGCTCTATCCCGGCCATTGGGCTGTGGCTTAAGGCTATACCTTGCCTTGTTGGCGCCCTATGATCGACGGCCAAGGCGGGCCTGATGGTCTGGCGTTCATTCAAAGCGAGGGAATATGCAGGGTGTGACTGGGTTGAGATCGGCGCGACTGTGGCTGGTGGCATTGTTTACATTGGCGATGGTGGGCTGTGCCAGTGTTGAGCCGCCTGAAATTCGTAGCTTGCCGGAAAGGGTCGAGCTCAATGGCGTGCCCTTTTTTCGCGGCAATGCCCATCAAGGCGCCCCGCAAACATTGGCGGCCATGCTCGGTGAGCAAAAGGTCAGGGTAACACCGGGTCTTCTGACCAAACCCTTGAAGCTGCCGGGAGAGCAAGCGTCGTTGCAGGGCAATATAGAGCAGCTGGCTGCCGGCTACGGCTTGATGGTGTATCCGCTGGACAGGTCGCTGTCGGCGTTATTGACCCAAGTGGCGGCGGGTTACCCGGTCATGCTGCGCTTTAGCGATGGCACGCTCTGGTCCGAGCCGCGCTACGCGATGCTGGTAGGTTATAACCGCACCAAGCGCACCGTAATGCTGCGTGCAGGCATGGAGCGACGCCGGTTGATGGACTTCGACACGTTCAAGTCGCACTGGATGGACGCCGGTGGCTGGGCGGTACTGATGTTGTCGCCTACACAGTTGCCGGCCAACGTCGACAAGGCCCGCTGGTTGAAAGCGGCCAACAACTTGTCACGCTCGGGCCAGGAACAGGCGGGCGCCACGGCAATCAAGACTCTGGAATCACACTACTGAAATGCTGCGGGAGCCGGGTTGCCAGCTCCCGCAGAAAATCAAAATCCGAACTTGTCCCGCAAGCTGTAGTACCACGCACCCAAAGCGGTCAGCGGGGTACGCAGCAGTTGCCCGCCGGGGAACGGGTAGTGTGGCAGGTCGGCAAAGGCATCAAAGCGCTCTGCCTGACCGCGCAGGGCTTCGGCCAGCACCTTGCCGGCCAGATGGGTGTAAGTCACCCCGTGACCGCTGCAACCTTGCGAGTAATAGATATTGTCGCCAATACGGCCAACTTGAGGCAGACGTGACAGTGTCAGCAGGAAGTTACCCGTCCACGCGTAGTCAATCTTCACGTCCTTGAGTTGCGGGAAGGCCTTGAGCATTTTTGGCCGGATAATCGACTCGATATTGGCCGGGTCGCGCGCGCCGTACACCACGCCACCGCCGAAGATCAGACGCTTGTCGCCGGACAGGCGATAGTAGTCGAGCAGGTAGTTGCAGTCCTCGACGCAGTAGTCTTGTGGCAGCAGCGTTTTGGCCAGCTCTTCGCTCAACGGCTCGGTGGTGATCACCTGGGTGCCGCATGGCATGGACTTGGATGCCAGCTCGGGCACCAGATTGCCCAGGTAAGCATTGCCGGCCACGATGATGAACTTGGCCCGCACCTTGCCCTCAGGCGTATGCACCACCGGGTTTGCGCCGCGTTCGATACGAATCGCGGGTGACTGTTCGTAAATGGTCCCGCCCAGCGACTCAACAGCTGCGGCTTCACCCAGCGCCAGATTGAGCGGGTGAATATGCCCGCCGCTCATGTCCAGCAGCCCGCCCTGATACTGATCACAGGCGACCACCTCACGAATGCGGCGCTGGTCCAGCAGTTCCAGTTGCGTATTGCCATAACGCTCCCAGAGCTTCTTCTGCGCTTCCAGGTGGCCCATCTGCTTGGCGGTAATGGCTGCAAACACACCGCCGTCTTTCAAGTCGCACTGGATCTGATACTTGGCCACGCGCTCACGAATGATCTTGCCGCCTTCAAAGGCCATCAGGCCTAACAGCTGCGCCTGCTTGGCGCCGACCGTGCGCTCGATCACATCGATATCGCGGCTATAACTGTTAACGATCTGACCGCCATTGCGCCCTGAAGCGCCGAACCCCACCTTCGCGGCTTCCAGTACCGTGACCTTGAACCCGGCCTCCAGCAAAAACAGCGCACTCGACAGCCCGGTGTAGCCGGCACCGATCACACAGACGTCGGTCTCAACCTCGCCCTGCAGGGCGGGGCGCTCAGGCGCAGGGTTGGCTGAAGCCGCATAGTAGGACTGGGGATATGGGGTGTTCGACATTCTGCAGCCTCTGTTTTATATTTTTTACGAGTAAGCCCGATGCTACCTGAGTTGAAATCCGCCCGCCAGCCACCTGCGGATGAGCATTTTTGCGGTAAAAATAAAAAATTCGACTATTCATAGGGTTAGCTGCAAAAAAGGTGTTGACACCCCTCCGCAAATCTATAGAATGCGACCCCACAGCAGGCACGTAGCTCAGTTGGTTAGAGCACCACCTTGACATGGTGGGGGTCGTTGGTTCGAGTCCAATCGCGCCTACCAAACAAAATCCGCTCTGCTGGGCGGTCTAGAAGGGCTCACCGAAAGGTGGGCCCTTTTTTGTTGCCTGCGATTTGCAAAGCTTTTGCAAAACCCCTGCTTTAGAACGCCCAATGCTCGCTTGTAACGGCACCATGCTCAGCAGCTCTTTGGAGATAGTTCCTTGGGGAGTTCTCAGTAAGGCATTGCTGTACTCCTGGCAGACTGTAGCCGCATGGTTTAGATGAACTGGTGGTAAACCTTGGCGATGACTTTCCACACGCCATCCACGCGGATCAATGTCAGGTAGTCGTTATAGTCGGCACCAATGGCGTCATTTTCCATGTCGACGCGTACCACGGCTGTGGTCGGTGTAATCGCCAGCACATCCAGGCGGGTGGTGATTTCAGGGGCCTTGCCGTTCTTGTTGATGAAGTCAAACAGGTTGGCAATGGGGCCGCCCAGTAGCTCGCCGTTGGTGAAGCCGTACATGACTGCATCTTTGTGGAAAGCCTGCGCCACTTCGTCACTGCTGCCGTTGCGCAGGCCGTTTACGTACTTCTGAGCTACCGCAATTACTGCGTCGTATTCAGTGGTGGGAACGGTCTTGATGTTCTTGCTCATGATGTTGCTCCTGTTTGAAATGGGGGGCGTCGGCGCGGGGGGGGGTGTGCGACGTTCCTTAGTAGTTGCCAGTCGGCCAGTCGGTGTATCCCTTGGCGCCGCCGCCGTAGTAGCTCTCTCTCGGAGCGATGGTCAGCGCTGCACCACGCCGCAGACGCTCTACCAGATCGGGATTGGAGATGAACAGGCGGCCGAAGGCTACGGCGTCGATCTTGTTCTGGGCGCGGCGCTCGATGGCCATTTCCAGGTCGTAGTTGTTGTTACCGATGTAGGGCCCTGTGAACAAGCCGCTCAGGTAATCCATATCGATGCCTTCGGGAACTTCACGACTGGTCGCCGTAGCGCCCTCAACGAAGTGCATGTAGGCCAGGTTCAGCTTGTTCAACTCGGGGATTAGATGCCCGAACAGACCCATGACGTTGCTGTCTGGAGGCGTGTTTCCAGCGTCCGGTGTTACCGGCGACAGACGGATGCCCACACGGTCGTTGCCCCAGATTTCGATCACCGCCCGAGTGACTTCAAGCGTCAGGCGCGCCCGGTTTTCGATCGAACCACCGTACTGGTCGGTTCGCTGATTAGTGGAGTCGCGCAGGAACTGGTCGAGCAGGTAGCTATTGGCTGAATGCACTTCCACCCCATCGAAACCGGCGCGCTTGGCATTTCGTGCAGCAACGCGGTATTGCTCAATGATGCCGGGAATTTCGTTGGTTTCCAGCGCGCGCGGTGTAGACACCGGAACGAAGCCTTTGGTGGTGTAAGTACTGCCTTGTGCCTTGATTGCCGAGGGGGCGACCGGCGCCTGGCCGTTGGGTTGTAGTTCGACGCTGGAGAAACGGCCGACGTGCCACAGCTGCAACACAATTTTCCCGCCTTCGGCATGTACGGCATCGGTGACTTTCTTCCAGCCAGCAGTCTGCTCATCACTCCAGATGCCTGGAGTAGCTGCATAACCACGACCTTGGGCGCAGATGTTGGTCGCTTCGGCGATGATCAGCCCGGCTGATGCACGCTGGGCATAGTAGGTAGCGTGCAGTTCGTTGGGGATACCATCCTCGGTGTAACGGCTGCGAGTAACCGGAGCCATGACGATTCGGTTGGCGAGTTTGATCGCCCCGAAATGGGTGGGTTCGAACAGATCGGTACGTAGAGTGTTGTCAGTCATAAGGGAACTCATGTTAGTAGACCAGTCGTCTAGTTGTGAGGTAAAAAAAAGCCGCTCAACCGAGCAGGCTTTTAGTCATGGTCAGCGCCGATAAAAATGGCTGAGTAGATCGGTTCACTTTAGCCATCAATGATGCGCCCAGCCAAAGCTGGTACATCGACTCAGCCAGCGCAACGCTATCGCTGGTAACGATGCTGCCATCTTCGACACCGCGCTCGATGCTATCGGTGATCAGACTTATGATCCGGGCAGTGCCTTTTTCTAGTACCTGACGCATGACTTCGGAAAGATCGCAGACTTCAGCACCCAACTTCACGACCAGGCATTTGTTGTCGACGGAGTCGTCATGCTGGGTTTCGCTCCAGTACTGAAAGTACTTAAGGAGGCTTTCAGCTCCACTCGCCTGTTGCTTGAGAATCGGCCTGATACGTGACAGGTACTCTTCAAAGTACTCATCAAGCAGTGCCTGGCCAAATTCTTCCTTGGATTTAAAATAGTAATAGAACGACCCCTTGGGTACGCCTGCCGTGCTCAACACTTCGTTAAGACCGACAGCTGTATAGCCTTTTTGGGTCATAAGCGCTCTGGCGACATCAAGGATGTGCTCGCGCATTTCATTAGCAGGTTTCTTCATAGTGGGCGCAGCTTAACCAGAATTAGACCAGTCGTCTACAAGAGTCGACGACTGGCGAATTATCCTGGTGGTGCCACGCTGATACATCTGAGGGCAAGATCCAGCGCCCTCAGGGCGTCGGTCGTGAACATTTGAGCTGATGAAGGCACCTGGCTCGGCCCGGGATGATGGCGGACTGGCTTGCAGTGATGTGTACGCATCGGAGTACGATCTGCCTGGCGTATGTCGGCCGTTGGCTACTCAGATCACACTCCGATGCGACCTCCCGTGAGGGATCGGGCAGTTAGCGACAGGCTGTCGTTGGCGCTGGTTGTTCAGTAAGAACCTTTATAGGTAAGTGAAGCTCGGTCGCGCTAACTTGCACTGTTTTCTGCAGATTTATTTGCGTGCAGCTACTCTGCGCAGCCATCCCGCTGTATGGTCACTTTGCCCGGGGAACGCCGGGCTTGAATGACGCCTGCATTGTTTCGCAGAAGGCGCAAGCCGACTTGCGCAGGCTCATCTACGAGGTTTCTCCGTTGCTTTATGCTGATTCTGTGCTCACGCTGTTAATAAATACGGTTAATTTTTGGGGAGGTTTTGCGTTATGGAAAATGCATTCAAACAGCCATTGTTCGTAGTCGGGGTCTCGCTGTCTGCTGTAGGTCTCGCCACTTCAATACCCGGAATCTGGATACCTGGGTGCGTCTTTATGGTTATCGGGTTTACGAAAAGAACGCAGGGTTGAGGTAACTTGTGTTCTGCACTTTCTGTCTCTGTGAAGAGGGGGTTATTGCATTGAGAGTGAAGTCCGTCGGCGGCCGGGCTTCTTGTTTTTATTGAAGGTTTTTAAGTTGCAGGCGTGTGCAAGCTGCCTGTTTAAACAGGGAGGGTAGTAACGCTGATATTGCATTTACAGAACCGTGTTGTTTGCCAATGGCTGGACCCTCTTGTGTGTGGATAAAAGACCCGTTGACCGGGGTTCGGGTTTTCCGAGTTTATAAACACCTGAAGAACTGACGCCGTTGTACTGGGGGTGAGGGCTTATTGAATTGTCTACACCAGCGTCCCGATAGCCGCCAGCACAATGATTGCCCGCATGAAAACCACGTTCGCTATCACCATGCTTTGTTCACACTGTTTGCGTGCGCGGTATAGGCGTCAGTGTAGTCGTGAATTTGCGAAGCGCGCAGTTTACAACGGGCGTTGCAAGAGAAGCTCGCCATCTGTGTACGTTGTTTTTATTACAACTGTCATAAATCAGGTTGAGCTTAGCCATTTGTCGGAAAGAAATCATTGTGCGGCCCCGTTGGGTGCTGTGCTTCCTGAGCAGATGTAATTACAAACTTGCGTTTGTTATTTGTGGCACTACACTCCGGCTCCCTGCAGGTAAGCAGGCTTCGGAAAAACCGAATAAGCATTGCATCTTTAATTCAAAGATACGCAGTTCATTAATACTCAAGGATAGAGGTATATATGACGAAGCAAATGCAATCACAGTTGGTACTCAAGAACGAAGATGCTGCACTTCACTTGCTGGATCAAACGATGGGTTATACCTATCAGGCAGCCCTGCGGGCAGTAGCACAACTTGGGGTCGCCGATTATCTGGCCGACGGGCCAAAGTCAGTGGTGGATTTGGCGCAGGCCGTGGGTGCGGAGCCTCAGAAGTTGCAGCGATTGCTGCGAGTTACCGCAACACGGGATATTTTTCGCGAGGTTGAACCCGGTGTTTTTGAGCTCACGCCGGCCGCAGATTATCTGCGTACCGATGCTGATCATTCACTGCGTTCTGCTGTGCTGATGCTTACCGATGAGACGTTCTGGCGGCCCATCGGTGAACTGATCGAGAGTGCCCGTGGTAATCCCCCGTTCAGGCACCTGTATGGCAAATCCTTTTTCGAGTACTGGTCGCAGGCGGGTGCCCAGGCAGAGGATTTTCACGTCGGCATGTCCTCCATGTCGGAAGTGGAGAACATTTTCCTGGTGCGCAGTTATGAGTTCCCTGACGGAGCCACCGTTGCGGATATTGCGGGAGGCTTTGGCGGTTTGCTGCTGCGTGTGCTGCAGACCAATCCCAGCCTCCACGGAATCTTGTACGACCAGCCGCACGTTCTGGAAAGGAACCGCCTGGGTGAGCTGGCAGACAACTCCCGGTGGGAACTGAGCTCGGGTGATTTCTTCAAGTCCGCACCGAAGGCGGATATTTATCTTCTCAAGTACATCATGCATGACTGGCCTGATGAGCAGGCATCGCTGATCCTGAAGAACATCCGCAAAGCCATGAACCCCGGCGCACGCATCCTCATCATGGATCCCCTTATTCCGGAGGGAAACACGCCGCACTCCGGGAAGTTGATGGACCTGTTGTGCATGGGTATCTACGAAGGCGGCAGGGAACGGACCAAAAAAGAGTTCGAACAGTTGTTGGCAAGCGCCGATATGCGCTTGAACCGCACTATTGATACGGGCTGCTACGTATCAATTATCGAGGCATGCGCGGTGTAGTGAATCGTGCGTGAAGCCGCATTGAGCATTGGCAAATGATCAATGCGGCTTTGCCTGTGTGGTCAGCCACTGTGTTCTTACTCTTTTCAGAGGCAATCCCATGAATAGACTTGCCATAGTCGGTGCCGGAGCTGCCGGCGTTGCGACTTTCATCGCTGCGGTCAGGGCGGGTGTTGCGCGAACCATCTATATGATCGATCCGCACCCCGTCGGCCCGGGAACAGCATTCTCGAATACGGATCGCGACATTCTCTGTAATACCTCGGTTGATACCATGTCGGTGTTGCACGACGTGCCCCTGGATTTTCTTGAACACTTGAGTTGCGAAGGCTACGCCTCTACGGCCGAGAGCTTTGTGCCGCGGTTTTTGGTGGGCCGATACCTGGCGAACCGCTTTGTGCAGTATTCCGCCATGGCGCGGGAGCAGGGTGTGGTCGTCAAATATGTATCGAGTACGTTCAAGGCCCTGAAGATTCATGGCCACCGCCGCTATGAACTGGAGTTTGTTGACTCTCCTCAGGTGCCGTCCTCATCTCTGATGGTCACTGATGTGGTGTTCTGCACGGGCTTTGGGCCGCCTCGTTTGCCGCTTGTTGCGCAACCTTTTTTCAACCATTCGAGCTTCATCAAGAATCCTTACCCTGAAGCCAGCATGCTGGCGATGATTCCTGAAAAATCCCGTGTGCTTGTGATGGGCAGCAAACTGTCGGCCATCGACAGTGCGATCGTTCTCTGTCGCGACGGGCATCAAGTGACCATGCTGTCCCCGTCGGGAGAGTTCCCCGCCGTACGTGCGCGTTTCATGCGCAGCCCAAAGGCAGCATTCGTTGGCGAAGACATCGCATCCGTCATGGCGCCAGGGGAGGAGGGCTGCAAGACGTACAGTCCTTCGCTGCACTATAGGTACGTCAAATACTTCTCCAAGGTATTGCGCCAGAACATTGGCAAAGACTGGAGTCAGCAGTTCTCCTATTCATCGACTGTTCTCGGCAGGTTGAAGGAAGAAGTCGAAATTGCAGAGAGTGGTGATAGCCAGTGGCAGGAATACGTTGTTGATTTCATGCATGCCATTAACGGCGTGCACAACAAGGAAGACGTCTATTTCGACGGCTCTTTCCACCCTCGCTTCGAGCGTCTGCTTTACAGGTACATCACGGCACTCGCACTGCCCAACGCCCGCAAACTGTTGAAGTACATTGAAGACGGTGTTCTCTGCGTACAGGGCGGTGAAATAAGCGCGATGGATTACTCGGACAGGCGCCCCAATGCATGGAATGTCAGCTGGGGTGGGGAGGTGCATGGCTTTGACACCATTGTTGCAGCCACGGGCTACTACCAGTCCAGGTATGTCATGAGCGATGACGGCAGGGTCGAGCTGGACGTGACAGGCGAGCGGGGCAGGCATGCGATCACTATCTTGCCGAGCATGGCCGGTGCGCATGAGAGCTTTGGCGGCAAGGAGAGCATCTGGTTCGTCGGCGCGCCGGCCCGCCCGCGTGTCTGGGTACCGAATGCCCTTGTTGTGGTTACACCATTGGCAAACCAGGTCATCGAGAGCATGCGCCAGCTTCCACGAGTGGGGGCGGCCGCTTGATGTCATGAGTTGTACTGTCAGTCAGTGCCTGCGCGCGGCTTGTAGTTGCGCGTTGGCATTTCTCGTCCCCTCGCTCATTCAACCTCAAGCGCGGCCTGTATCTGATCGGCATATTTGCCCAGATTATCGAGCTCCCATTGAAGCTGGGCAGGGCCGCTTGAGTTTAAGACCTTGGACTGGATCAAGGTCAAAGCAGCGGCAACGGCAAGCTCTCGTCTATTCTGCGGGCTTGCTGCACCAAAGGGGGTGTCGCCTCTGAGGTTTTTGAAGTGTTCAGACATGCTGTTCTCCTTACCTTGCTGTTGAGTTGACACTCACCACTGTTGGCAACTTGCCGCGATATAAAAACCAGTGAGCGATGGATTGTTTGATTGTAGTACGATCGGTAACTTGTCGTGGGCTACTGCACTTCCTCTCAGTACTTTTACCCGATGTATGAAAACACTCGATATACAAAACCATTGAACTGGAATTCAGCCACTTGCTTCATGCCCATTCGCCTGTGGGCCTTGAGCGAAGCTTCGTTGTCTTCACGAATAAACAGAATTCCTTCACGGCCCGGCTGCTGCAGGCGCAGTTGTGCGAACAGGCTCTGTGCCAGGCCCTTGCCGCGCTCGCTGGCGCCGACACAAATCGGGCCATAAACGTAGGCATCGCCCGTTCCCTCATACGCCTCGAACATCGCTTTGACGATGGGGATGTCGGCATTCATTGCGCGGGTCGTGGTCATCAGGAAGCCGGTAATGTCGTTGCGGTTGCGGGCCACGATCAGTGGCATCGCCTGCATCATCTGCGCTATCCGTGAGCGCGGCAGTTCGGCTGACAACATTCCGCCACGGGCCATCTGGTTGGCGGCCTGGAGTGCGACGATACCGTCGATGTCCGCTTCGGTGGCCACCCCTACGCGGGTGCTGGTGCCTTGCGTGTCAGTCATGGTGTTGCTCCTGTAGTCCGGCGCTATCCGTTGTGGGATTTCGTCATTATCTGTACAGGATAAATCAAGAAATGAGGAGAGTTTGCCGCAAGTCAGTCAGGGCAAATTTGTTCTTACTAAACTCGGCCATCAAAGCGAAAGAGCAAGATCAGCTGGAACGATTAATCCACTCTGGATTTACGCCCGTTCCATGGGCTCCGTCAGATAGTTGCCAACTGTTCACATGGCTTCAGCGATTTAGCAACGTAACTTCCATGCAAGGGGCTGCCCAGGTAATTCCGGGGCGGTTTTTTTCGCTGCTTTTAAAAAATTAAAGTATTTCAATAACTTACAGTTGCAAAAGATGATGGCTGGGTAAATGCCAAGGGGATGGCGCCAAATAAAGTTGCAATATTAGCGTCAAAATATTGGCCAGCATGCGGCATTTTGTCATTCTAATTAATATGACACTCTAATCATGTTCAAAATATTGACGATATCATTGTGATGGCTTATTTTGCCGTGCCGTGCAAGGACACATGTCATTAGCAGTCAGCGCCCAAGGAGCCTTCACATGAATCGTACAGACGATATATCGAATTTATTCAGCAGGTTCGGAGCAAGTTCGGCCAGCTATCACGAGTTCGAAAGTCAGTTCGATTACCAGGGAACGGCTCTCTCGCTGGAGAAGACGAGTGTTGTGGTTGAGCCGGCGCTGTTGACCGAGATCGTGGCGCAACGGGCTGCTCCCGTTCTGCTTGAACCTCAGGTTGCAGGCGTGCCGGTCAGGGCGGCGGCGCTCTCTGTCGTCTCAGCGGTTGCCCCGGCAGCTTCGCCAGTTGTTCCCGCTGTTGAACCGCACCGGCCCCCAATTCAAGCCCCCCTCATGACCGCGACGGACGTTGCGACACCGCTGCGTAATCTGCTCGCCGAGGTGGTCCTTGCCCGTCAGGCCCAGACGCAGGCTTTGCACGCTCAAGCACAGCCTCGGGCGCCAAAGTGCAAGGCGCATATCGTGGCGCTGGTTTCGCCCAAGGGTGGCGTTGGCAAGACGACCCTCGGCGCCGGTTTGGCCAGCAGCTTGCGAATGGACGGCGGCACAACCCTGGCCATCGACCTTGATCCGCAAAATGCGCTGCAATATCACCTGGGCATCGAGCACGGCGTGACAGGGCTGGGCAGTGCCAGCGAGACCGAGACCCTCTGGAACGACAGGCTGCAACAAGGCTTCGCCGGTGCGCAGTTGTTGCCCCATGGCGTGCTCAGTGATGAGGAACATGACGCTCTGCAAAGCGCCATGGGCGTGGACCGCCATTGGTTGGCCTGGCAACTGGACCGCATGGGCCTGGGTGAAAACGACGTGGTGATTCTTGACACGCCGACGGGTCGTTCGGCGTATCTGGAGCAGGCGCTGGACGTGGCCGATCAAGTGATCGTGGTCACCACCGCCGATGCCGCCAGTTTTATCGCCCTGGACCAGATGGATCGCTTGCTCGGTGCTACCGATGCGCGCCCGGCGTCCTCGGTCTGCAGTTATGTGGTCAATCAATTTGACGCCGACCGCGAGTTCTCCCGGGACATGCTTGAAGTGCTAAAGCGCCGTTTGGGCGGACAGTTGCTGGGGGTCATTGCGCTGGACAACACACTCGGCGAGGCCCTGGCTTACGGGCATGACCCGCTGGCGTCGCCCGGTTCATCAGTTGCTTGCCAGGATGTGCTGCTGCTCAGCGAGCAACTCAAAGCCAGGCTCATGAGCGCCTCTTCTGCAAAGATCAGCGCCCCGTGATCAAAACATGTACCGAGCCGCCAGTTACACACAGTCGTCTTCAGCGTTGGGCCCAGTCTCTGGCCGACCGTATCGGTCAGTGGCCTGCTGCGGCACGTCGGGCGCTGATCATCGGCACAACTGTATTTTGTGGTCTGTTGGGCCTGCTGATTATCACGGCTCCGTTTGATTTTTATGCGCAGTGCATTTTCGCCACTGGCTGCTTCGGTGCGGCGCTGGTACTGCGCAGGATCCCCGGGCGTTTGACCGTCCTGATCTTGATCGGTCTGTCGCTGACGGCTTCGCTGCGCTACATGTACTGGCGTCTGACCGAGACTCTGGACTTTGACGAATGGATCGACATAGCGTTCGGTTATGGCCTGGTACTGGCCGAAATCTATGCATTGGTGGTGCTGGTGTTCGGCTATCTGCAGACGGCCTGGCCGTTGCGCCGCCAACCGGTCCTGCTCAAAAGCCCGCCTGGCGAGTGGCCCGTGGTTGACGTGTTTATCCCGTCATACAACGAATCCCTCGATATCGTGAAACTGACCATCTTTGCCGCCCAAGCCATGGACTGGCCGCAAGACAAGCTGCGCGTCCACGTGCTGGACGACGGCCGTCGCGAAGACTTCCGTGAGTTCTGCGAACAGATCAACGTCAACTACATCTCCCGCGACAACAACCGCCATGCCAAGGCCGGCAACCTCAACGAAGCGTTGAAGGTTACCAGTGGTGAGTTCGTGGCGTTTTTCGATGCCGACCATGTGCCGACCCGTTCCTTCCTGCAAGTGAGCATCGGCTGGTTCCTGAAAGACCCGAAGCTGGCGATGCTGCAAACGCCGCACTTCTTTTTTTCACCGGACCCGTTCGAGAAAAACCTCGACACCTTCCGCTCGGTGCCAAACGAAGGCGAGCTGTTTTATGGCCTGGTGCAGGACGGCAACGACCTGTGGAACGCCACGTTTTTCTGTGGCTCCTGTGCCGTGATCCGGCGCAAGCCGCTGCTTGAAATCGGCGGGGTCGCAGTGGAAACCGTGACCGAGGATGCTCACACCGCACTCAAACTCAACCGTGCCGGCTATAACACTGCTTATCTGGCGATCCCGCAGGCAGCGGGGCTGGCGACAGAAAGTCTGTCGAGCCACATCAGTCAGCGGATTCGTTGGGCCCGAGGCATGGCCCAGATCTTTCGTACTGACAACCCGCTGTTCGGCAAAGGGCTGAACCTGGGGCAGCGCCTGTGCTACCTCAACGCGATGCTGCACTTCTTCTATGGTTTGCCGCGTCTGGTGTTTCTGACGGCACCGCTGGCCTTCCTGTTTTTCGACGCGCAAATCTTCCACGCTGCGGGGTTGATGATCACGGCCTATGCATTGCCTCATATCTTCCATGCCAGCCTGACCAACTCCACCATCCAGGGACGGTTCCGTCATTCGTTCTGGAACGAGGTCTACGAGACGGTACTGGCCTGGTACATCATGGGGCCGGTGCTGGTGGCACTGGTCAATCCCAAGCTCGGTGGTTTTAACGTGACCAACAAGGGCGGGATCATCGACGAGAAGTTCTTCGACTGGAAACTCGCCCGCCCGTACATCGTGCTGCTGACCCTCAACATGGCGGGCCTGATGTACGGGCTCGCGCGTCTGGCAATGGGGGAGGAGGGCGCCACCACCACGCTGCTGATCAACCTGGTGTGGACGCTTTACAACGTCATCATCACCAGTGCCGCAGTGGCGGTTGCCAGTGAAACCCGACAGGTGCGAGCTGAACCGCGGGTCACCGCCCATTTGCCTGCGCACCTGACCCGTGCGGATGGCAGCGTAATTGAAGGCGTTACCCAGGACTTCTCGCAGAAAGGCGTGGGCTTGCGTTTGCCGGAAGGTTTTAACGTACCCCAGGGCGAGCGGGTCCACATCTCGCTGTTTCGCAACAAGCACCTGAGTGTGTTCCCTGCAGTCATCGTGTTTAGCCGGGGCGAGCTGCTGGGTGCGCAGTTTGATGCCCTGACTCTGCGCCAGCAAAGCGATCTGGTACGTCTTACCTTTTCCCGCGCCGACACCTGGGCATCGACCTGGGGCAGCGGGCAGGTCGATACCCCGCTGGTGGCCTTGCGCGAGGTCAGCCGTATCGGCCTTCGCGGTATCCACGAACTCTTCAAAGCCACGGCCATGGAAGTGCGGAGCAAAATCCGCCGTCGCCGCGTCACCCCAACCATGCTCGAAAACGTCCTGGACAAGTGATGAACTCAACGTCTTTAGCCTTCGCTAATCTGCGCGATTTGCCGCGCGCGCTGGCACGCTTGACGTGCGCCTGGCTGGCTTTAATCGCCGGTGCTGCTTATGCCGAAACCACGCCGCCAGCCTCTGCGCCCGGTGCCAAAAGCTACACCGTGACCCTCAAGCAATTGGGGCGTAATTATCCAATGAGCCTGCGCGGTGTGGAGTCGACCGACAGCGTCAGCTTCGATGTGCGGGCTGACTCGATCGTCACGGGGGCCAGGCTGAACCTGCAGTACACCTATTCACCGGCGCTGCTGGCGGAGCTGTCGCAAATCAACGTGCTGGTTAACGATGAAGTGGCCGCGAGCCTGCCGTTGCCCAAGGACAAGGCCGGGCAACTGCAACAGCAGGTTGTGCAGATTCCGGCTCACTTGATTACCGAGTTCAACCGTCTGAGCCTGCAATTTATCGGGCACTACACCATGAGCTGCGAGGACCCTCAGCACTCCAGCCTGTGGGCCAAAATCAGTAATGCCACCGAACTGGGGATTGACGTCTCGCCACTGGTCTTGCCCGATGATCTGTCGATTATCCCGCTGCCGTTCTTTGATCGTCGCGATGCCAGCGCCCTGGACTTGCCGTTCGTGTTCGCCACAGCGCCCGACAATGCCACGCTTGAAGCTGCCGGGGCCCTGTCGTCGTGGTTCGGTGCCCAAGCCAGCTATCGCGGTGCGCGGTTCTCGTCGGGATACAACCAGATACCGGCCAGCGGCAACGCCGTGGTGCTGGTCAGCGGCCCGGATACGCTGCAAATGGGCAGCCTGAGCCTGCCGCCCGCCAAGGGTCCGACCCTGACCGTGATGACCAACCCCAACGATGCCAATGGCAAGTTGCTGGTGATCACCGGTCGTGATGGCGCTGAACTCAAGCGTGCCGCTACGGCTTTGGTACTGGGCAGCCAGGCCTTGTCGGGCAGCAGCGTTGTGATTGATCGACTGGACAGTGTGCAGCCGCGCAAACCTTACGATGCGCCGAACTGGTTGCCCAGTGATCGCCCGGTAAAACTGGGGGAGTTGATGCCAGCCAAGGAGCTGTTGGTTTCCGGCTATAACCCGGGTGACATCACCGTGCCGCTGAACCTGGCCCCGGACCTGTTTACCTGGCGCGATGCAGGCGCTCCGTTGAACCTCAAGTACCGCTACACGCCGCAAGAGAGATCCAGCAACTCGTCGCTCATTATCAGTTTTAACGATGCACTGATTCAGTCGCAGAACCTGCTGTCCCAGGACAAGCTCGACGGCGGCCTGCTCAGCGCACTGAAGTCCGATGACAGCCTGGGTCGCGAGACCACCGTCTACCTGCCGCTGAACTCGGCCGCCCTGCAGTCACGGCTGCAACTGCGTTACATGTTCGACTACATCAAGCAGGGTGAATGCAACGACATCATCATTGACAACATGCGCGGTGCCATCGACCCCGAGTCGACCCTTGACCTGAGCGGCTACGATCACTTTATCGCCATGCCCAACCTTGGCGTATTCAAGGACGCCGGTTTCCCGTTCACGCGCATGGCTGACCTGTCGCAAACCGCCGTGGTACTGCCGGATAACGCCGGTGCGGCGGATCTGGATGCCTACCTGACCGTGCTCGGCCGATTTGGTCATTCCACCGGTTACCCGGCCACCGGCGTACAGGTGATCCAGGCCGCGCAGGTTGCCAGTGCTGCGGACAAGGACTTGCTGCTGCTGGCATCCGGTGCGAACCAGCCGCTGCTGACGCAATGGGCTGATCGTCTGCCCGCCACTGATGCTGATGGGCAACAGGCTTTTCATCTGTCCGACTTGCCGATGCGTGTGCGTGACTGGTTCAGCCCGGACCCTGAAGCCAACCTGCGCAAGACCAAACTGGCCATGGCGTTCTCGGGGGGGGCGCACAGCACTTACCTGACCGGTTTTGAGTCGCCGTTAAAAAGCGGTCGCAGTGTCGTGGTAATCGCCAGCGGACAGCCCCAAGGCCTGGCTGACGCAACCAACGCCTTGATCGGTGGTGAGGATTACACCGGGTCGATCCAGGGCAGCCTGGTGGTGGTGCGTGGCAAAAGCATCGAGCCGCTGGTGGCGGACGAGCAGTACTACGTCGGCAGCCTGGGCGTCATCAAGTACCTGCAATGGCTGATATCACGCCACGTGGTATTGGCGCTGGTACTGACCGGGCTGGGCGTGGCCTTGCTGGGCTGTCTGGCTTACCTGGTGTTGCGTGCGCGGGCCAACAGGCGTCTGCAAGGGGAGCCGGAGCGTGCAGTCGATCACACAGAGCCTTAGGCCTGAAGTGCTCTTGGCCACCGTATTACTTATGTGAGCTGGTTTAGCCGGGCTTTATGGACAAGCACTTCCCCGCTCAGGGGAAGTAGCAACCGATGTGGGAGAAAAAATGTCAGCTCGCTGTCACGCCGTAGCTTTCGGGATACTTGCAAGCCTGATTCACACCGTCAGCTTTGCCGCACTTGACGATGCCGGCAAGGCGCTGCTTCAACAGGGTCAATACTGGCAGGCTCAGAATGATCAGGCACGGGCAACCGAGGTCTGGAAAAAGCTGTTGCTGATCGATCCGAAGCAGGCAGATGCGCTCTATGGTCTGGGCATGCTTGAGCTCAAGGGCAAGCGAATCGACGGTGCCAGCAATTATCTGGAGCAGCTCAGGCGCTCGCATCCGGGTGAGCGCTTGACCTTGCTGCTGGAGCAATCCATGGGCTTGCAGGCTGACAACAACGCCGAGCAACTGGATACGGCACGCTTGTTGGTCACCAACGGTGAGCTTGAGAAGGCAGTACCGATCTTTCGAAAAATCTTCGCGGGCAAGGCGCCGCAGGGTGATCTGGCGCTGGAGTACTACAACGCTCTGGGTTACACGCCCGGTGGGTGGAGCGAGGCGCGTCAGGGGCTGGAGCGCTTGCAGCAGCAGACACCGAACAACGCAAGGGTCCGGTTGGCGCTGGCCAAGCTCCTGGTGCGTAACGAAACCACGCGCTCTGAAGGCCTGCGGCGGCTTGAGCAGTTGTCGACCTTGCCGGAGCTCGGTGGTCAGGCCACTGAAAGCTGGCGCGAGGGTCTGGTGTGGGTGGGCTCGCCCCGCCCCGTCGACAAGCCGTTGTTTGAGGCCTATCTGAAGGCCAACCCGGACGACTCCGCCATTCTCACCCAAATGAACAGCCGCGGCACTGCGGGTGTGGGTGCACAGCAGAATCCCCACGTGGCGAGGGGGTTCAAGGCACTGCAAGACAATCAGCTGGACGTTGCCGAGCAAGCGTTCCAGGCACGGCTCAAAGAGCAGGCCAGCGATAGCGATGCGCTCGGTGGCCTTGGCGTGATTCGCCAGCGTCAGGGGCGCTTCAGCGACGCCAGCGAACTGCTCAACCGTGCCATCGGCCGTGGCGGCAATCCACGCTGGCAAGCTGCGCTGGACGGCAACCGCTACTGGAGCCTCCTCGACCAGGCCGAAAAGGCCAGGGCAACGAATGACCTGCAAAAATCCCGAGGTCTGTTGCAGCAAGCCATTGCCAGCAAGCCGCGTCAGGCGGATGGCTACATCGCCCTCGGTGGCGTGCAGGCCGAACAGAATCAGCTGGACAATGCCCAGGCCAGCTATCGTCAGGCCCTGACCCTGGACAATGACAACCCTGACGCGATGCTGGGGCTGATCACCGTGATGGCGCAAAACGGTCAGGCCAGCCAGGCATTGACAATGGTCGAGGCTTTGACCCCGGCCCGGCAGCAACGCCTTGGCGATATGCGTCCATTGCACGCAGCGGTGGCAGCGGGGCAGGCAAAAAATGCCGAGCGCAGCGGCGATCTCAAGGGCGCGATTGCGGCGCAGAAAGAAGCGGTGCGCAACGATCCGCAAGGCGTTTGGACACGTTACGATCTGGCGTTGTATTACCTGCAGGCAAAAAAACCGGATCTTGCCCGCCAGACCATGGACGAACTGCTCAATGCAAGCCCGCAACGCTCTGAGGCCCTGTTTGCCAGCGCCTTGCTGTCGAGCCAGTTGGGTGAATGGTCGCATGCGCAAGGTACCCTGGAGCGAATTCCTTTCAGCCAGCGCACCACGGCCATGCAGCAACTGGCCAGTGAAGTTCAATTGCAATCGCTGGTGAGCCAGGCCACCACCTTGGCCAAACAGGGCAACCCGACCCAGGCGCTGACGTTACTGCGTCGTGCCGAACTGCTGGCCAATGGCAAACCGCAATCCATGGGAATGCTGGCGTTGGCTTACGTCGACGTGGGGGACTCGGAGCACGGGTTAGCCATGCTGCGCAACGCCATCGCGCAAAGCAGCAACCCGTCGCCGGCCTTGCGTTTGGCCTATGCCGGCGTGCTGCTCAAAACCGGTGACGATGAACAGGTCAACCAGCTTTTGCATGAGCTGCAGCGCCAGCCGCTGACCCCGGCTGACCAGCGTAGCTACGACGAAGTGTTGTATCTGTACACCGTGCGCCAGGCCGACCTGTTGCGTGAGAAGGGCGATCTGGTGGCGGCTTATGACACGCTCGCTCCGGCACTGGCCCAGCGGCCGAACGACCCGGTGGCGGCAGGCGCCCTGGCGCGCATGTATCTGGCCAACGGCAACAGCGCCAAAGCCATTGAACTGTATCAGCCGCTGCTGGCCAAAGCCCCGAACGATCCGCAGTTGCAGATTGGAATGGCTCAGGCCTTGAGCAAATCCGGCGATCCTCGTGGGGCTGAAAAGGCCACCGAAAAAGCCCTCGAACTGGCCCCGAACGATGCCATGGTGCTGGCCAGCGCGGCGTCAATTTTTCGTGCTCAGGGCAAGAACGCCAAGGCAGGGGAGCTCTACGCCCGCGCGCTGGCGTTGCAGGCGCCGGTCAAGGCAGATGCCAATCCTTTTGCCGGGACAGTCGACGCCAACCCCTTCGTGGGCAAGTCCGGTCAACGCAGCCAGTCGCGGTTGTCCGAAGCCAATCTTTCGCAGATCCCGGAACCGGCCCAGGTACAGATTGATGCAGCGACCAGCGAAGTCGAGCCGTCTGCCCGCAGGCTTGCGAGCAACAGCCTGACAATGAACGGCAGGGCAGGCGGGTATGACGCAGAGCCGCCAGGCGGCGGTTTTGATGATGACAGTCGCCTGGCAGCCACCAGGCCGCTTGATCCACAAGCGCAAGCGCGCCAGTCGATGCAAAACGCCCTTGACCAGATCAAGCAGGAACGCAGCCCGCGCATCACTCAAGGGGTGACCATTCGTACCAACGACAGCGAGTCGGGTCTGAGCAAAATCACTGATGTCGAAACACCGCTGGAAATCAGCATGCCGGTGGGCGATGACCGAATAGCCCTGCGCGTGACCCCGGTGTCGTTGAATGCCGGAGCCGTGAAGGATTCGGCCAAGACGCGGTTTGGCGGGCCGAACGATGTACAAATGGCGGCCGTGAACGACTTGCTTGCGAGCAGCCCTGATGCGGATCAATTGAACACCGCACTTGGCGACATCAACGGCTCTGCCGGGCGCCAGAAAGACACTGGCGTCGGTTTGGCTGTGGCGTATGAGATGCCGTCGCTGGGCCTCAAGGCTGATCTGGGGGTGAGCCCCATGGGTTTCCTTTACAGCTCAGCTGTGGGCGGCGTCAGCATTGATCGGCCATTCAGCGAAGACAGTCATTTCCGTTACGGCGTCAGCCTGTCGCGGCGTGCGGTGAACGACAGTCTGGTGTCCTTTGCCGGGGCCGAGGATGCCCGCAGTGGCCTCAAATGGGGTGGCGTCACCGCCAATGGCGGACGCCTGCAACTGGGCTACGACAACGGTGACTATGGTGTGTATGGCTACGCAGGCCTTTACAAACTGCTGGGTCACAACGTCGAAGACAACACCCGCGTTGAAGGCGGCAGCGGGATTTACTGGTATCTGCTTAACGACGATACCCGTCAGCTGACCACCGGCCTGGGGGTCACAGCCATCAGCTATGACAATAACCAGGGTAATTTCACTTACGGCAACGGGGGCTACTTCAGCCCGCAGAACTTCTTTTCCATCGGCGTCCCCGTCAGTTGGTCACAGCGCACCGACCGCCTGAGCTACACGCTCAGAGGCTCTGTGGGCCTGCAGCATATCGAGCAGGACTCGACACCGTACTTCCCGAACGACAGCGACATGCAAGCCTCGCTGGAACAGGTCTCGCAAGCGTATGCCGCTTCCGGTACCAGCCTGGCGACCCGCTATTCGGGCCAGAACAAAACCGGCATTGGCTACAACCTCGGCGCGGCGGCGGAGTACCGCCTGGGCAACAACTACTTCCTGGGCGGCAGCTTCGGGATGGACAACGCCCAGGACTACAAACAATGGACCGGCGGTTTATACCTGCGGTACATGTTTGAAGATTTCACCGGGCGCATGCCGATGCCGGTCAGTCCTTACCTTTCTCCCTATTCTTCAAATTAAGCAGCAGGAGCTTTCACCGTGGCAGCATCGATTCTCGCGGGCATGACCATTTTGATGATCGGCGACAGCCATCTGGCGACACCTGATTATTTGATTGCCACTCTGCACAACGACCTGGTTGCTCAGGGGGCGAAAGTACACACCCTGGGCATTTGCGGCGCCAACGCCGGTGACTGGCTCAAAGCCACACCGGGCACTTGTGGCGGTGCCGAGCGCCGAGGTACGGAAAAGGCAGTGGTATTGGGCGGCAAGGCCGCAACGGTACCGATCAGCCAGTTGCTGGCCACCGACAAACCGGATCTCGTGCTGATTGTCATGGGCGACACCATGGCCAGTTACACCAAACCTGCGTTCCCCAAAGCCTGGCTGTGGCAGCAAACCACCGGGTTGACGAAGGTAATTGCCGCCAATGGCACCCGTTGTGTCTGGGTGGGCCCGAACTGGGGCACTGAAGGCGGCAAGTACGGCAAGACCTTTGCCCGTGTCGAAATGACCTCCAGGTTTCTGGCTGCAAACGTCGCACCGTGCAGCTACATCGACTCATTGAAGTTTTCCAAACCGGGCCAGTGGGCAACGATCGATGGCCAGCACATGACCGCCACGGGCTACAAGACCTGGAGCGATGACATCAGCAAGTCGCTGCTGCAAACCCCGGCCATCAAGGATGCCAAGAAATGAAAAAAGTGTTCGCAGCGCTCGTGTGGGCTCCCGCATTGTCATTCAGTGCGCTGGCGAGCGCGCAGGTGGCGTTGTACCCCTCGGGTCCCGATGAGGACGCCGCTTTCATCCGCTTCATCAACGCCACCCCGGCGCCTCTGGACGTGATCGGTCAGGCAGGGCAGCCGCCGTTGCGCCTGGAGACCGCACAGCCGGCGTCGTTGTTGTTCCCGGTGGACTCGACCAAGCCGGTAAAGGGTTCTCTGGTCAGTGGCGCGCACCAGTTGGCACTGGACCTGAAGGTCGAGCCCGGTGAATTCGCCACCATTGTGGTTGTGCCCCAGGTCGCGGGTATCCAGCAAGTCGCCGTGCGTGAAACACCGGACGATTTCAACGGCCTCAAGGCTTCGCTGGCATTCGTTAACGTCGATAAATCCTGTGGCGATGCCAGCCTGCGGCCTGCCGGGCGCACGGCCGATCTGTTCAAGGCAGTGCCGGTGGACAGCCTGCAACGACGCTCGATCAACCCGGTGAATCTGTCTGTGCAACTGGTGTGTGCCAACGTCAACGTCGGAGCACCGTTGGACCTGGGTGCGCTCAAAGCGGGCGAGCGCTACAGCGTGCTGCTGGTGCCTTCTGCAACGGGGCCGCGTCTGTTGAGCGCCACGGACACTCTGTCCCACTGATCGGATTCTGCTGCTGCCATGGTCTTCGCCTCACTCGAGTTCCTGACGCTGTTTCTGCCAGCCTTCCTGCTGATTTATGCACTGGGCAAACCGCAGTGGCGTAACGTCATTTTGCTGCTCGGCAGCTGGTTGTTCTACGGCTGGCTGAACCCGATGTTCCTCGCGTTGCACGTGGCGCTGACCATTGTGGCCTGGGTCGGCGGGCTGCTGATCGACCGCTCCCACGAGGACGCGAAGGGCAGGGTACGGCTGCTGATTGCGCTGATCGTGTTCAACACCGCGGTGCTGTGCTGGTACAAGTACGCCAACATCCTGGCGGCGAGCTGGATCGAGCTGATGACCTACCCCGGTGCCATGCCGCTGGAGTGGCAGCGGGTGGCGCTGCCGGCCGGGCTATCGTTTATCGTGCTGCAGGCGATTTCCTATCTGGTGGATGTGCACCGCCATACGGTGCCGGTGGAGCGCAGCTTCATCAAATACGCCACCTATATTTCGATGTTCGGCCACTCGATTGCCGGGCCGATCATCCGGTATAACTGGGTGCGCCGCGAGCTGACCAAACGATATTTCGACTGGCAGAATTTCTCGTTGGGCGCACGCCGTTTCATGATTGGCCTGTGCATGAAAGTGCTGGTGGCAGACACCCTGTCGCCGTTGGTTGACGTGGCTTTTCATCTGGACAATCCGTCTTTTGTCGACGCCTGGATCGGTTGCCTGGCGTATTCGCTGCAACTGTTTTTTGACTTCGCGGGCTACAGCGCCATGGCCATCGGCCTGGGCCTGATGCTGGGTTTTCACTTCCCGGAGAACTTCAACCAGCCGTACCTGGCCAGCAGCATTCAGGATTTCTGGCGGCGCTGGCATATGTCGTTGTCCAGCTGGTTGCGCGACTACCTGTACATCGCCCTCGGCGGTAACCGCAGCGGCGCCTGGAAGACCTACCGCAACCTGTTCCTGACCATGGCCATCGCCGGTTTGTGGCATGGCGGCGACAGTTGGAATTACCTGCTGTGGGGTGCCGCCCATGGCATCGCGTTGTGCGTCGACCGGTTGTGGTCGCGATCGAGCCTGCCCGGCATCCCGCCAGTGCTGGGGCATACCCTGACGCTGGTGTTTGTGTTTATGGCCTGGACCCTGTTCCGGGCGCCGGACTTCGACTCGGCCCTGAACATGTACGCTGGCCAGTTCGGCCTGCACGCTTTTGCCCTGGGCGATGCACTGGCCGTGACCCTTCGCTCGGCCCATGGCCTGGCGGCTGTGCTCGGGGTGGCGTGCATCATTGCACCGCTGTTCAAGGCCCGGTATGAGCAGCGTTTTGGCGGCCGGTTCTGGTTTGCTCCGATCGCGGCCCTGTGGCCGGTGGCGGGTTTTCTGCTCTCGTTCGCGTTGATCGCGAGCCGTGAAGCAGTGCCCTTCTTGTACTTCCAGTTCTGATGGCCGCGCCCATGTCTTCTTCATCGCTCAAACCGGCTGTACCCACTGAGTTCACCGCCCGTGTCAGCCAGTTCGGTGGTGGTGTGTTTGTCGTGTTTCTGGCGGCAAGCTTTGCCTCGGCACTCTGGCTATTGGTCAGCGGCAAGATCGAGCTGCTGGCGCCCGACCAGAGCCGTGAGGGCGTGTTGCAGGGCGAGGTGACCCACAAGATCGCCAAGCAGCTGTCCAAGGCCGCAGTGCCGCAGGCGGCTGCGGATCTGGAGCGCGGCGCGAGCTGGCTGCTGCTGAGCGACACCGGTGCGCGGGTGCGTCCGGGGTGTGAGGGCTGGCTGTTTCTGAACGATGAAATGCGCATCAACCGCCATGCACGGGCCAATGCCGACACCAAGGCCGCGGTGGTGCGCGATGTCCAGCAACGGCTGGCCAAGCGGGGAATCTCGTTGCTGGTGGTGGTGGTCGCGGACAAGAGCCGTATCGCCAGTGCCCGGCTGTGCGGTTTGCGCCGCCCCGCGCAGTTGCAAAGCCGGGCGGTGACGTGGGTCGAAGGTTTGAACGGGGCCGGGGTCCAGGCCATGGATCTGGCGCCGGTGCTGCAACCCTTGGGCCCTGAAGCGTACCTGCGCACCGACACCCACTGGAGCGAAGCGGGCGCCGCAGCGGCGGCCGAGGCGATCGCCCGGCAGGTCCGGGCGATGGGCATCAGCGCCACGCCGCACAAGGCGTTCGAGGTCCGGGCGCAAGCCCCTGCGCTCCGTGCGGGTGATCTGGTGCGCCTGGCCGGCCTTGAATGGCTGCCGGTGAACTGGCAGCCGGCTGCGCAAAAGGTGGCGGCGAGCCTGATACTTGAGAAAGCCGACGCGGTACACAGCGATGCTGACAGTCTCGATGATCTGTTTGGCGACACCAACCTGCCGAACGTCGCGCTGATCGGTACTTCGTTTTCACGCAACTCCAATTTTGTCGGGTTCCTGCAACAGGCCCTTGGGGCGCCGATCGGCGACTTTTCCAAGGATGGCGGGGAGTTCTCCGGTGGAGCCAATGTTTACTTCAACAACCCTGCGTTTACCCAGACGCCACCCCAGCTCGTGATCTGGGAAATCCCCGAGCGCGACCTGCAGACGCCTTACAGTGATGTGATCAAGCTCTTGTAGCGGCTACAGAGTCAGTCCGGACTCGTTCAAGGGTGCTAGGCTGACAAAGGTCGCGAAATCCATCGTGGCGCCATGTTGTTCACGGTATCGATACCATGCCCGCCAGTCCTGCATTAACCCCTTTGCCCGTCGACCCCGCGTGCGCAATACCCCGGTTCTGGCGGGATGCGCAGTTGCCTTTTATCGAGGCGCGCTCAATAGCCGACGGGCGCAAGGTTTGCTATGCCCGGCACTCCCACGAGATTTTTTCCATCGGTGCGATCACCTCCGGGCGCTGTAACTACCTGCATGAAAAAACCTCCCACGGTATCGGCGCCGGAACGGTGGTGGTGATGAACCCCGGTGATGTTCACGCCTGTAACCCCGTCGACGATCAACTGTGGTCATACGTGATGCTGTATGTCGATGCTCAGTGGCTGGCGGGCCTGGGGCTGGATGAGGCGCAAAGCGGGGTGTTCCAGCCCGTCGCGGCCACCCACAGCCAGTCCCCGGAACTGTTCAGCGGCCTGACCCGCCTGTACGCGCAGTTGGTTGATCCGCACCTCGACGTTCTGGCCAAGCACGAGGCGGCGATTGTGTTCTTTGCGATGATGCAGCAGGCACTGGGCAGCCCGGTCGTGCTGCGCAAGGTGGCCAGCCAGCGGGTGGAGCGTGCTGCCGAGTACATTGATGCGCACTATTTGCGCACGATCCGGCTGCAGGATATCTGTGAGGCGGCCAGCCTGTCAGAGGCCTACCTGATCCGTGCCTTTGAGCAGCACTACCACATGACGCCCCACGCCTACCTGATCAACCGGCGTATCCAGCATGCGCAGACCCAACTGCGCGAAGGGGCGCCAATCGCCGATATCGCGCAGCAGACCGGCTTTGCCGATCAGGCGCATTTCCAGCGGGTCTTCAAAAAACACCTGGCCGTCACGCCCGGTCAGTACAAGGCTTAAAGCCACAGCAAAGACACCGCGCAGCCGGCCAGCATCACGGCCATGCAGCGGTTGAACAGGCGGATTCGCCTGGTGCTGCGCAAATAACGGCTCAGGAACGCACCGGTGTAGGCCCAGCAGGCCACGGACAGGTAGCAGACCACGAAGTAAATCAGCGCGAACGACCAGATCAGTGTGGACTCGCCACCGGACACAAAAGCCCCCATCCCCGCGACCGCCGCCATCCAGGCCTTGGGGTTGAGCCACTGCATGGCCGCGCCGTGCATGAATGACGGTTGCTGCATGCTCCCTTCGAGCTGAATCCGACCCTCATCCGCCGCCAGCTTCCAGGCCAGATAAAGCAGGAATGCCATGCCGGCCCAGCGGATCAGGTCGGTCAGGATCGGCCATTGCTTGAGCACTTCATGCAGCCCGAAACCGGTAAACAGCAGCAGCACGACAAACCCCACCGTTGCGCCCAGTACATGGCGCAGGCTGGGACCCAGGCCGAACTGCATGCCGCTGCTCAAGGCCACGACGTTAACCGGCCCCGGTGAAATGGATGCTGCCAGGGCGAACGCCGCCATCGAAATCAACACGCTCATTGTCGCTGTGCTCCGCTTTGTGATTGTGGGTCGAGGCTAGCGGGGCAGAGCAACCAGCGTATTGAACAAAACTGCCCTGTGGACGATGCTAGTCCAGCTGTGGGCTTGAGCTCACACACTATAAAAACAAGGAGTTACCCCCATGAACAAGACTGGCGACAGTCATCAGCGCCGTTCGCTGATTGAAACCCGTTCGATCAATTTCATTCCCGAGGCTGAGCGCCATGGCAGCCTCTACAGCCAGTTCACTTTGTGGTTGGGCGCCAACCTGCAGATCACGGCGATCGTCACCGGCGCCCTGGCTGTGGTGCTGGGCGGCGACGTGTTCTGGTCATTGATTGGCTTGCTGATCGGCCAGCTGTTGGGCGGTGCAGTGGTTGCCCTCCACGCGGCACAAGGACCCAAGCTGGGGTTGCCGCAGATGATCTCCAGTCGCGTGCAGTTCGGCGTTTACGGAGCCGCCATCCCCATTGTGCTGGTGTGCCTGATGTATCTGGGGTTCAGCGCCACGGGCGCGGTGCTCTCGGGGCAGGCCATTGCCCAGCTGATCGATGTCAGTGACAGTGCCGGCATCCTGATTTTTTCCGCCTGCATCGCCTTTCTGACCATCTTCGGTTATCGGGTCATCCATATCGTGGGCAAGGTGGCCAGCGTGCTGGGCATCCTGGCTTTTGCCTACCTGTTCACCCGGCTGATAACGCTGCACGATGTCTCATCGTTGCTGGAAAATCGTCACTTCGCCTGGGGATCCTTTTTGCTGGCGGTGTCGCTGTCGGCGTCCTGGCAGATCGCCTTTGGCCCCTACGTCGCTGACTACTCGCGCTATCTGCCGAGCAAAACGTCGTCCTGGAAGACCTTTGCCGCTGTCGGCCTCGGCACTGTGGTCGGGGCCCAGGCCTCCATGGTGCTGGGGGTGTTTGCCGCCGCACTGGCGGGCGCGAACTTTCGCGGGCATGAAGTGGCAACCATCGTCGGGCTGGGCAGTACCGGGCTGATGGCCTCATTGCTGTACTTGAGCATTGTGTTCGGCAAGGTCACGGTGTCGACCCTCAACGCCTATGGCAGCTTTATGTGCATCGCCACGGTGATCAGTGGCTGGCGCAGCCGTCTGGAAGTCACCCCTGCGCAGCGCACGGTGTTTGTACTGGTGATTGTGGCGGCATCGACTGCGTTGGCGCTGCTGGGCCAGGGCTCGTTCTTGAACACCTTCAAGTACTTCATTCTGTTCCTGCTGACCTTCTTCACGCCCTGGAGTGCCATCAACCTGGTGGATTACTACTTCATCAACAAGGGCCGCTACGACCTCAAGGCATTGTCTGACCCACAGGGCTGCTACGGCCGCTGGAACGTGCTGGGGATCAGCGTGTATGTCGCCGGTGTCCTGATCCAGTTGCCCTTTGTCGATAGCCACTTCTATTCGGGCCCGATGGTTGCGCAACTGGGGGGTGTGGACATTTCCTGGATCGTGGGCCTGGTGGTGCCGGGCGTGCTTTATTACCTGTTGGCCAAGCCGTCGGTGGGTGCAGTGCCGGTACCCGTGATTTCTTGATCCATGGCACTGGCTCCTTGTGAAAACTTTGCTATACCTAGTGATCGAATTCCGGGACCGGTCGATCAGGACGATGAGAAATCAGGCTTTCAGATCTGTTTCAGCGGCCTTGGCGCTGTTGGTTATTGTGCCGCTGGCACGTGCCGATGAACCTGGGGTAGCACTCAACAACGAAGGTGCGCAGTGGCTGCTGTTGGCGAGCCCGTTCGTATGGGCTCCGTCAATGAGCGGGCAGGCGGCGCTTGGTGGCGTCAATACCAAAGTCGATGTGCCGTTTTCAGAGGTTCTCGATAATTTGAGTTCGGTCTTCATGGGCAACCTGGAGCTGACCAATCGCACCCTGGGGTTTTATGTCGACGGCGTCTACGCCAAGACCGAAGAGTCGCACAGGGTGTTCGGGCGCAAGGTGGGGCTGGCGATCACCCAGACCACCCTTGCTGTTGGCGTGTACTACCGGGTGTATGAGTATGAGCTGGGGGGTGACACCCTTTTTGGCGAACCTCGTACCTGGCGCATCGAGCCCACGGGCGGTGTGCGCTGGACAAAGCTGTCGACGAAGCTGGACATCAATTCAGCCGGTTTCAGCACCAAGAAAAAAACCGAGTGGACGGACCCGTTCGTGGGCTTGCGCATGCAGGCTGACCTGACGGATCGCTGGACGCTCTCCGGTGAATCCGACACCGGAGGCCTGGACACGGGCTCCAAGAAAACCTGGAACGCCCAGGGCTACCTGGGTTACCGCATGTACCTGGCGGACCACCCGACGATCATTCGCGTCGGCTATCGGGTGCTGTCGCAAAACTATCGAACCACCGACTTTACCGGCAACAAGTTCAAGTACGACGTGACCCAGCGCGGTCCGGTGCTTGGCCTGTCCATGCGCTTCTGATCAGTTCCGAGGAGTCAAGGGAATGCAGCTACTCAAACACACCCGGCACCTGGCGTTGTCTCTGGCAGGCTTTGTGCTCGCCGTTCCGGTTGCCGATGCCTGCACCCGCCTGGTTTACCTGGGTGCCAACGACACAGTGATTACGGCACGGTCCATGGACTGGAAAACCGATGTGGCCACCAATCTATGGATCTTTCCCAAGGGCATGCAGCGCACCGGGGAAGTGGGGCCGGGGTCAGTCAAGTGGACGTCAAAATACGGCAGCGTGATTGCCACCGGCTACGACATTTCAACCACCGACGGGGTCAACGAGGCCGGGTTGTCGGCCAACCTTTTATGGCTGGTGGAGTCAGAGTATCCGCCGGTGCACAAGGGCAAGCCCGGTCTGAGCATCGCCGCCTGGGCGCAGTACGTGCTGGACAACTTCAGTACCGTTGCCGAAGCGGTGGCAGTCCTTGAAACCGAGCCCTTTACGGTCGTGACGGCCAAGGTGCCGGGTGAGAGCCGTCTGGCGACGTTGCACCTTTCAATGTCCGATGCCTCGGGCGACAGCGCCATTATTGAATACATAGATGGCAAGCAGGTCATTCACCACGACAGAAGCTACCAGGTGATGACCAACTCTCCGGCGTTCGATGCGCAACTGGCAATGAATGCGTATTGGCAATCGGTAGGCGGTACGGTGATGCTGCCCGGCACCAATCGCTCGGCCGACCGTTTTGCGCGGGCATCCTTTTATGTCAACGCCGTTCCGAAATCCGAGGACCCGCGTTTGTCGCTGGCCAGTGTGTTCAGCGTGATCAGGAACGTCTCGGTGCCTTACGGCATCAGTACCCCCGGCGAGCCAAACATCTCCTCGACCCGCTGGCGATCGGTGATCGATCACAAGCGCGGGCTGTACTTCTTTGAGTCGGCGGTCACGCCCAACACGTTTTGGGTGGACTTGAACAAGATCGATTTTTCAAAATCCACCGGTGCTGTCAAAAAGCTGGACCTGGGGCCGGATCAAAGCACGATTTATTCCGGGGAAGTCTCAAGTCGCTTCGAAGTCGCCCCTGCATTCAAGTTTGAAGGGGCGTAACCCTCAAGCACGCGGCGGGTCACAGTGCCCGGACTGTGACCCGCCGCAGACCAGTGATTGCAATCAGGCCAGCGCGTCGCTGCTATGTGCGCCGTTGACCAGCCGCTCGATACCCAGCGGGTTGGCGTTTTTGAGCGCATCCGGCAACAGGCTGTCGGGGTAGTTCTGGTAGCACACCGGGCGCAGGAAACGGTCAATGGCCAAGGTGCCAACCGAAGTGCCACGGGCGTCGGACGTCGCCGGATAAGGCCCGCCATGCACCATCGCGTCACACACCTCGACACCGGTAGGGTAGCCGTTAAGCAGCAGGCGCCCGGCCTTGTGTTCGAGCACAGGGACCACCTCGGCGAACGCCTGCAAGTCCGCGGGCTCGGCAATCAGCGTGGCAGTCAGTTGGCCATGCAGGCCATGCAATGCCTGCAACAGTTGCGCCTTGTCTGCGACTTCGACCACCAGAGTGGTGGGCCCGAACACCTCTTCCTGCAGTACCTCCGCGCCATTGATCAGCAGGCTGGCATTGGCCTGGAACAATTGCGGGCTGGCCTGGTTGCCTTGTTGCGGCGCACCTGCCAGATGGCGAATGCCATCGACGTCGATCAGGCGTTTGATGCCTTTGCTGTAGCTGGCCAGCCCTGCGGCATTGAGCAGTGTCTGCGCGGGCTGGGCGCTGAAGAACTGGCCGAGTGATTCGACAAAGGCGCTGAACGCGGCAGAGCGAACCCCCAGCACCAGGCCCGGGCTGGTGCAGAACTGGCCAGCGCCGAGCATCACCGAACCGCCCAGCTCCCGGGCTATCTGCTCACCCCGTGCAATCAGTGCCTGTGGCAACACCAGCACCGGGTTGATGCTCGACATCTCGGCAAACACCGGAATCGGTTGCGGCCGTGCAGCGGCCATGTCGCACAGGGCGCGGCCCCCCGACAAAGACCCGGTAAAACCGACGGCTTGAATCGCCGGGTGCTTGACCAGCGTAGCGCCCACGCCTGCGCCGTAGATCATGTTGAACACACCGGCGGGCATGTTGGTGCGCTCAGCGGCGCGCACAATGGCAAGTGCTACCTGTTCTGCGGTTGCCATGTGCCCGCTGTGGGCCTTGAACACCACCGGGCAACCGGCCGCCAGCGCCGAGGCGGTATCACCGCCGGCGGTGGAGAACGCCAAGGGGAAGTTACTGGCCCCGAACACGGCTACCGGCCCCACGCCAATACGGCACTGGCGCAAATCGGCACGGGGCAGTGGCAGGCGATCCGGCAGCGCCTGATCGATGCGTGCCCCGTAAAAGTCGCCGCGCCGCAACACGGTGGCGAACAGGCGCATTTGCCCGCTGGTGCGTGCGCGTTCGCCCTGAATACGGGCGGCCGGCAAGGCGGTTTCCCGGCAGACGATGGCTACGAAGTCGTCACCCAGTGCGTCGAGTTCGTCGGCGATGGCCTCCAGAAACTCCGCACGCCGGGCCGCCGGCAAACTGCGAAAGGCCGGGAACGCAGCGCTGGCCGCGAGGGCGGCGGCATCCACTTCGGCTTCGGTGGCCTGGAAAAAATTGTAGGGCAGCGCTTCACCGGTGCTGGCATCAACACTTTGCAGGTGAACGGTACCGGCGCTACTGCGCTGACCGCCAATAAAGTTTTGGCCGGTGATGCGTGTCATATACATGTCCTTATACAAAGTGGGTGGCGATGTTTGTGCTCACCGAACATTTATTGCGGGCGCCGCAAAGCCGGCGCCCGCAAGATCAGGTATTGATCTGGCGCCCACTCTAGTTTTTGTCTGGGGCGCTGCCCAATGACGAATGCTGATTGGGCGATAACCTAGAGGTATCCCTTTTGTTCGCGTGTGCATCCCAGGCGCCAAGGACCTGCGTGATTGCTGCATCCAGAACGGCGTGGGGCACGCCGTCCCGTGCGAGCGTGGTCAGCCCCAGCAAAAAGCTCTCGAACACAGTGGCCAGGGCAACCGGGTCGGTGTTTACCGACAGTTCTTCGGCACTGATGCCGCGTTCGACACAGGCAATAAACCCGGCGCGGTTGCGGGCGCGGGCTTGGGCCAGCGGCGCGCAAATGGCCAGGGTCTGGGGTGTGCAGGCACTCATCAGGCCCAGGGCAACCAGACAACCACGGGGGTGATCGGTCTCGCACTGCATTTTGGCGGAACTGCGCAATGTTCTTTCGATGGCCTCGCGCGGGGGCAGCCGGAGGTCGAACAGGCTTTCGGTCACTTTGCCGTGGGTGTTCAGATAGCGTTCCATCACCTCCTTGAACAGGGCTTCCTTGGAGCCGAAAGCCGCATAGAAGCTGGGTGCGGAAATGCCGGAGCCAATATTCGCCTTGAGTTGGCTGAGCGACGTTGAATCGTAACCGTGCTCCCAGAACAGGTGCATGGCCTGAGTGATTGCCGCGTCACGGTCAAACGTACGCGGGCGTCCCATCTGCGCCATTGGAGTCTCCTTCGTTGCGAGACATAAATACTATTCGATACAAAAGTGGTTGACCAACACTTTCCCGACGGCCTACATTTGTATCGATCGATACATAATCAGGCAAGGTTGGAATACGTGATGGCTTCAGAGCAAAACACCACCGAACGATTACCCATGGGCGCGCTGCTGGCGCTGGCCATGACCGGTTTTATCTGCATCGTCACCGAGACTTTGCCCGCTGGCCTGCTGCCGCAAATCAGCAGTGGTCTTGAGGTGTCATCCGCACTGGCAGGGCAGATGGTCACGGTTTACGCGCTGGGCTCACTGTTGGCAGCCATCCCGCTGACCATCGCGACCCAGGGCTGGCGCCGGCGCAATGTGTTGCTGCTGACGATTGTCGGCTTTCTGTTGTTCAACTCGATTACCGCGAGCTCAACGGACTATGGCGTGACCCTGGTTGCGCGCTTTTTTGCCGGTGCATCCGCCGGGCTGGCCTGGAGCCTGCTGGCAGGTTACGCACGGCGCATGGTCGCGCCGCACTTGCAGGGGCGGGCGATGGCGGTAGCGATGGTGGGCACGCCTATTGCGCTGTCGCTGGGTGTGCCGCTGGGTACCTGGCTGGGTGCGCTGGTGGGCTGGCGCACGGCATTTGGCCTGATCTCGGCATTGACCTTGGTGCTGATCGTCTGGGTCGTGGTCAAGGTGCCCGATTATCCGGGACAGACGGCATCGCAACGCATTGGCTTGCGTCAGGTGCTGCTGACGCCGGGCGTGCGCTCTGTGCTCGCGGTGGTGCTGGCCTGGATGCTGGCACACAACATTCTCTATACCTATATCGCGCCTTTTGTGACCCCGGCGGGTCTGGGCAATGATGTGGATCTCGTGTTGCTGGTCTTCGGGCTGGCGGCGTTGCTGGGGATCTGGTTGACCGGCCGGCTGGTGGACCGGCACCTGCGCAAAGCAGTGCTGGCGAGCCTGGCGACTTTTGCCGCGATCTCGTTGCTGTTCGGGTTGTCCGCCCAGTCTGCGGCGGTGGTGTACATCGGGACGTTCATCTGGGGGCTGTCTTTTGGCGGCTCCGCGACCCTGTTGCAAACCGCACTGGCGGATGCCGCGGGCGAGGGCGCTGATGTTGCGCTGTCGATGAACGTGGTGGTCTGGAATAGCGCCATTGCCGCCGGGGCATTGACCGGTGGCGTGTTGCTCGAGCAAGTCGGTGTCGGGGTCTTTCCGTGGGTGTTGCTGGTGCTGGCGCTGGCGGGGCTATGGATCGTTTTCAGCGCCCGCCGCCATGGTTTCCCTCATGGCCAGAGACAAGCAGGTGCGGCAGTTGTCGGGCATTGACTGCTCGCCGTTGCCGCTGCGTTATCAGCTGATCTGACCACCGCTTTCCAGTACATCGTCTGTGGTGTTCAGCGCCGAGATCACGGCAATGCGCAGCCCTTCAACGAGGGTCGTCTGTGCCATGGACGGCCCGCCGCACTGCACCGCCTGTTGCGGCAGTGCCGGGACGTGGATAAAGCCACTGCGTACTGCGGTCCCGGCCAATGCATGCTGCAGGTAATAGAACACCTGATTGCACACAAAGGTGCCTGCGGTGTGCGACACCGACGCAGGAATGCCGGCAACTCTTATCGCCCGCACCATAGCCTTGATCGGCAAGGTGCTGAAATACGCCGCAGGACCGTGTGCCACCACAGGCGTGTCGATCGGCTGATAGCCGAGGTTGTCGGGGATGCGGGCGTCGTTAATGTTGATCGCCACCCGCTCGATGCATATGTCCGCACGGCCGGGGCCCAGCCCGACGGCGATCACCAGCTCAGGCTCGAACTCGTCCAGTAGCTGTTGCAGGTGCTCGGGTGCCTGGGCAAAGGCGCAAGGCAACTGGCGGGCGACGATGCGCACATCGCCCGCCAGGGTGCCGTCCAGAGGGCGCACGGCCTCCCAGGACGGGTTGATGGTGTCTTGGTCAAACGGTTCGAAACCGGTCAGCAGCACAGTACGCATTGTCGGCCTCACATCAGCACATAAAGCAGCACGATATTGACCACCAGCATGATCAATGCGGTGGGCATTTGTGCCTTGATCACGGCGTATTTGTCCGGCAGCTCCAGCAGCGCGACGGGCACGATGTTGAAGTTGGCGGCCATCGGCGTCATCAGGGTCCCGCAATAGCCGGAGAACATGCCGATCGCTGCCATGACAGCCGGGTTTGCATCGTAGATCCCCACCAGCACCGGCACGCCGACACCGCCAGTCATCACCGGGAACGCCGCAAAGCCGTTGCCCATGATCACGGTAAACAGCGCCATGCCCAGAACGTAAACGATCACCGCCACCAGGCGATAGTCCATGTTGATGTAGGCGGTAGTGATATGGGCAACTGCGGTGCCGACACCTGCGTCATTGAACAGCAGGCCAAGCATGGCCAGCATTTGCGGCAGCACCATGGTCCAGCCCAGGGCTTCGGTCAGGCGGCGCGATTCACGCAGGCCCTGCAGCGGAGTGTCGCGGGTCAGGATGCAGGCGAGCACCAGCGCCACCATGCAGCCGATACCCAGGGACACAAAGGTGGTGTTCTTGGGGTCGAGCAGCGGAACGCCACCGATCTGGGTGTTTTTGAGCAGGATGGAACCGATGACGGTGACCAGTGGAATCGACAGCGCCGGAATGAACAGCTTGTGGCCCAGACGGCCAGCACTGCCCCGCGCAGCCTTGATGGACAACTCGGCGTGGGTGCCACGGCCAACACCGCCGATGCCGGCAATACCGGCCATCACCAGCACGCCAACACCGACCACAAACGGCGACAGACGATCACCAATCAGGAACACCATGGCGAACAGTGCCCAGAACAGGCCGCTGGTCCAGCGTTTGGGGTGGGTGCGATCACTCACGATCATGCCCGCGGTGATCAGCAACAGAGCGCCGGCCAGCCAGTAGAAATACTCGATCGAAATAATCATCGTGCCAGTTCCTTGGAAGCGTCTGCGTCTGCTTGTTCTTGGGCGACTTCGGCCATGCTGCGTGACAGCATCAGGTCGAAGCGATACAGGCGCAGCGCATGCACGATAAAGGCGCAAATGGCGGTCGGAATGCCCCAGAAGGCAATGTGCAGCGGCTCGACATCAAGCCCCGAACCCAACAGGAAGGTGTGCATCAGGGCAATCGCACCAAAGGCCACAAACACGTCTTCACCGAAGAACAGGCCGATATTGTCGGTGGCGGCGCACATGGCCAGAACTTTTTGACGCACCGGAGCCGGCAGCTTGCCGTACTTGTTTTCGGCGGCCCCTTCGGCCATCGGCGCCAGCAGTGGCCGTACCATCTGCGGGTGCCCGCCCAGGCTGGTCAGGCCCACTGCTGCGGTGGTTTCACGCACGAACAGGTACATGATCAGCAAGCGCCCGACGGTTGCGCGCTGAAAACTGGCGATCCAGTTTTGCGCGTGCAGGCGCAGGCCATGGCGTTCCAGCAGGCCGATCACGGCCAGGGGCAAGAGCAGGATGAGTTGCAGGGCGCGGGTTTGCAGAAAGCCTTCACCCATTTCACTGATGATTTTTTCCAGCGGGAAGTCGGCAGCAAGGCCGGTGACAATAGCGGCCGCGCTGACCACCAACAGTGGATTGAAGCGCAGCACAAAGCCGATGATGATGACGAACACGCCAATCAAGGGCCACAGATTTACGACGGTTTGCATGAGGGGGGAATCCCTTAGCTGATTGCCGCAGCACCAGGGCAGGCTGGTGAGAGCAAGACGAAAGCGGTCAGGCACACTTTCGAAAAATCGGTACGCTGCCGGACTCAGCGTGTTTTTTTATTTTTGACGCCCGATGAGCATCATTGGCCAGTATGGTTGGTGGCTTTTGGCTGTGCGTCCAGTCAATAAAAGTTGTCACCGCTGAACAAAAAAGTTTTACCAATCACCGACTTAAGCCGGCTGGCTTGAGGTTGCGGCAAGGGTTTACAGTGATGGTCTGGTTTTGATTGGGTGAGGCGTCCTACATGAACATGCGATTTCTTCTGACATTCGTCTGGGTGGCGCGTCTTGGCAGCTTTCGACTGACCGCCGAAAAGCTTTCAAGCACCCAGGCGGCTATATCGAGTCGCATTTCAGTCCTCGAAACCGAGCTTGGGGTGCAGCTGTTCCAGCGCGATTCACGCGGGGTGAATCTGACCCGCGAAGGCCATCAAGTGCTGGGCTATGCCGAAGAGATGCTCGCCACCCAACAGCGCCTGCTTCAGTCGCTGGGCCAGGCGGACAGCTTCGCCGGGCGCCTGCGCATCGGGGTGATGGACACCGTCATTCACAGTTGGTTGGGTGACCTGATCAGCGCGTTGAGCCGCGATTACCCCCAGGTCGAGGTCGAGCTGACGGCCGACACGGCGCTCAATCTGAATGAGCAGCTGCTTAAAGGTCAGCTGGATCTGATCTTCCAGACAGATTTGTTACGTGCCGATGGCGTGCGCAATGTGCAGCTGGCCAGTTACCCCTTGAGCTGGATCGTTGCCAAGGACGCCGCACTGGATCGCCGCTACGACAGCCTGGCGGACCTTTGTCAGGAGCGGCTGCTGACCTTTTCGCGCTTGTCGCGGCCCCATCAGGACATGCTCAACTTCTTGCACCAGCAGGGCATCGCCGCGCCGCGCATCAGCTGCATCAACTCGGTGGCGGCCATCATCAAACTGGTGGCCGACGGGTTCGGCATCGGCGCCTTGCCGCCAGTGCTGGTCAGCCGCGAACTGCAAAGCGGCGCGATGATTGCCCTGCCGATCGAAACCGCGCCGGGCTTTGCGGTGTACGCGAGTTGGCGCGCCGGGGCTGGGCTGGAATTGCATGAGGCGGTGGTGAGCCTCAGCCAGGCGGTCGTTGCCGAATATCAGCGCAGCGTTGTGCCGGAACACTTCGTCCTGCCGGGCAACTGATCCGTATTTTTTTGCGTTATCTGCGACTGTTATGTATGCAGTTTGCGGCGCAAAATTCCCGTCAACCTTTCGAGACAGACGAGGACGTGAGTACACAGCCACGCACGCGTGTGGTCGGCTGATGTTCTGCGCCTGTTTTATTACGAACGTTTGACGGGGAATTTCATGAACAAGATGGCATGGTTTTTAGGCGGCTTTTTGGTGCTGACCATCGGTATCGGCATTTTGGCGACGATTCCGCCGGGTTGATGGGGTGTCTTTACTCGCGAGTTGAAGTTTTTCTGTAGCTGCTGACGAGTAGTACGAGGCTGCGTTCGAGCGCGCAGCGGTCGTAAAGCCTGAACGTGCGGTTTGACTGATAAACCGTGGACGCTGACTTTACGGTGGCTACGCAGTCGGACGCAGCCTTCGTTTCTGGTCAGCGGCGGCATTGTGCGAGCTCAAGCCATGGCTTTCATCGCCTGCTCTATATCCGCCAGCAAATCAGCAATATCCTCCAGCCCCACAGCCAGTCGTACCAGCCCTTCACTGATACCGTGCTTTGCCCGCTCTTCAAGGGTGTAGGTGGAGTGGGTCATGCTCGCAGGGTGCTGCGCCAGTGATTCGGCACCCCCCAGGCTGACCGCCCGGCTGAACAGTTGCAGGGCATTCATAAAGCGCTGCCCCGCAGCCATCCCCCCTTTGAGTTCAAAGGCAATCATGCCCCCCGGCAGTTTCATTTGCCGGGATGCCAGGGCGTATTGCGGGAAAGAGGGCAGGCCGGGGTAGGCCACCCATTCCACGGCGGGGTGATCCTGCAACATCTGCGCGATGACCTGGGCGCTGCTGCAATGGCGATCCATGCGCAATGCCAGGGTTTTGATGCCCCGCATCAGCAGGTGGGCGTCATGGGGCGACAGGACCGCGCCGGTCAGGTCCTTGAGGCCTTGCAGGCGGATCCGGTCGGCCAGGCTTTGGCGAGTGACCACCACGCCTGCGGTGATATCGCTGTGCCCGCTCAGGTACTTGGTGGCGGAATGCACCACCACGTCGGCCCCCAGTTCCAGGGGGCGCTGCAAGTAGGGGGTGCAGTAGGTGTTGTCGATCACCACGATCAGGTCGTTGTGTGTGTGGGCAATGGCCGAGACGGCTGCGATGTCCACCAGTTGCATGTTCGGGTTGGCCGGGGTTTCGAAGTAGATCATGCGTGTGGCCGGGCCGATGGCTGCTTCCAGTTCGGCCAGGTTCGACATGTCCACGTGTTTGACCACGACCCCGAACTCACCGATGCCGTGGTGCAATAGGGCGAACGTGCAACCATACAACGTGCGGTTGACGATGATTTCATCGCCGGGCCTGAGCAGCGTCCAGAAAGTTGCCGCAATGGCGCCCATCCCGGAGCTGAACGCTACGCCGGCTTCGCCGTTTTCCAGTGCCGCCATGCGCGACTCCAGCAGGGCCAGGGTGGGGTTGGAAATACGGGTATAAAAATGCCCGCTTTCTTCTCCGGCAAAACAACCTGCACCGTATTCGACCGTGGGAAAGGCAAAGGTCGAGGTCATATAAACAGGCGGAATGAGCGCACCGTTGTTTTCCAGTGCGTTGTAACCGTAGTGAATCGCACGAGTAGAAAAGCCGAAGTTCTTATGTTTATCGTTCATGGTGAACTCTCCGATATTTCCTACAATGCTATGCTTAAAACTAGCACGGTAAATTCCAAATTTGCCTGAAATTGCAAGCCTTATTAGAACAAAAATCAGTCACGATGAGCTTTCGAGGCAATCTATGCCCAGCACTCTGGATAGAACCGATAAAGCCTTGCTTGCCGCTCTGCAAGGCAATGCCCGCTTAACCGTCGCAGAGTTGGCCGAGAGTGTTTCGCTGACCACTTCGCCCTGCTGGCGGCGGGTGAAAATCCTGGAAGAAAGCGGCGTTATTACCGGCTATCAGGCCATTCTTTCTTCAAGGGAACTGGGGTATGGGGTCACGGCTTTTGTCAGCGTGATGATGGCCTCTCACTCGCAGGAAGTGGCCAGGAGCTTTGAGCAGCGCTTGCTGGAAATCCCCGAAATCGTTGCCTGTCATAACGTGTCCGGGCGTTATGACTTTTTGTTGGAAGTCGTCGCCACGGACCTGGAGTCTTTTGGTGAATTTGCCCGTGAAGTGCTGCAAACCTTGCCTGCGGTCAAGGAGATTTATTCGAGCTTTTCATATAAGTCGGTCAAACCACGGCGGGTGATTCCCGTCTTGGGTTGAGGGCCATCGGTCATTTCAATGGAGCCTGCCCGTTATATAAATAACGAGAGGGCAAGTCTGGACGTATGGCGGTGTGAGAGCGCTCTGTTAAAAGGGTAAGCCCGGTCTCTTACCGAGTTTTTGACAGGCAGCAAGTGTTTTAAGTGGTTCACTTTTAATTTCATTTATTAAGAGTTAATAACCATGTTGACCCGTCAAATCATGTTGCAGTTGTTCCCGAAGAGCGCAGCGTTTGTCGATATCTACCTGCCTTTCGTGCAGGCGGTGACTCACCAGCGATTGATCAGTACTCCCCGGCGCCTGGCCGCTTTTTTAGCTCAGGTCGGCCATGAAAGTGCGGGGTTCACCGTACTTGTCGAAAATCTCAATTACAGCGCAGACGGCCTGGCCGCCACTTGGGGGCCACGCTTTGCGCAGAAAAACTCGGCTGGCCAATACATCACCGTGATGGATGGAGGGCGCTTGCGGCGGTTGCCCAATAATGATGCGCAGAAGCTCCATCGCCGACCTGAGGCCATCGCCAACCGGGTTTACAGTGACCGTCTTGGCAATGGCTCCGAGGCGTCGGGCGAGGGTTGGCTGTATCGGGGCAGGGGGCTGATTCAAGTGACCGGCAAGACCAACTACCACCAGTGCAGCCTTGGATTGTTTGGCGATGAGCGGCTGCTGACCAGCCCGGAACTGTTGCATCAATGGCACTGGGCCGTTGAGTCGGCAGGCTGGTACTGGAACTTGCGTAACCTAAATGCCCTGGCGGACGGGGATGACTTTGAGCGTGTCACCAGGGCCATCAACGGCGGCCTCAATGGCCAGGCGCATCGTCTGGAACTGTACCGTCAGGCGCTGGGTTTATTGCGCGCCTGAGGGTTTTATTTCAGTCAGCACCAGCCAGGCGGTTTTATCAGTCCATAATGCCCGCGCACTTTTCCCCCGTCCTTCAGGAGTCACGCACCCGTGATGTTTGAAATTAAGCCGATGAACCCCGAGCAGTACCGCCAGCAAACGCGACGCAGCACGGTTTACATCGCACTGACTTTTATCTTGCTTGCGCTGCTGCTGTCCGGGTTGGCGGTCATGGTGCTGGGTGTTCAGGGCGGGGACAATTTCCGCTTGAACCTGGTAGGCGTCCTGGTTGCGCTGGTTACGACCCTTCTGCTGGTGCGCTACTTGTTCTGGTCACAGCCCTGGATGGCCGCGGCGGTCTACGGTTGGCAGCTCAAGCGCAGCCTGATGAAGGTGACCAACGTCATGCACCATGTGACGGCAGCGATAATGGCGGGTGATGTGAGTGCGATGAAGTTGTTGCGCTTCTACCACCTGGGCGTGACCCAGATGTACCAGCTGGATGCCAACTCCAGTGCGTTGAGCCAGATGGTGCGCGAGATCGATCTGCATAAGGCGCGCCTTGAAGCATTGGGCGTCGATACCGAGCAGACCCGTCTCGATCCGGCCTGGATTGATGCCGTGAAGAAATTCGCACCTCTGAAGTGATGCCTTGATGGGCGAGCCAGGCGAGGTACGCGGTGACGCTACGCATATCGCTTGGCAAGCCCTTCGACGAGGTTTAGCTCACGACTCGATAGCACGGCACATAGGCCGCGCCGCCTGGCAGTTTCATGCGGTGTTGTTCAACGAACGCTTGCAGCAACTTGTCCAGAGGCTTCATCACGGCAGCATCGCCATGGATCACATAAGGCCCGTGCTGCTCGATCAGTTGGATGCCTTTCTCTTTTACGTTGCCCGACACAATCCCGGAAAAGGCCTGACGCAGGCTGATTGCCAATTCGTGTGCCGGCACGTCACTGCGCAGTTTCAGGCTTGCCATATTGGCGTGGGTCGGGTCGAACGGGCGCTGGAAACCTTCATCGATTTTCAATAGCCAGTTGAAGTGGAAGGCGTCGTTGCGCTCGCGACGGAACTGTTTCACCGCCTTGAGCCCTGCTGTCATGTGGCGGGCCACTTCGGCCGGGTTGTCGATAATGATCTGGTAGTGCTGCTGCGCCTCTTCACCCAGGGTGGCCCCTACAAACTCATGCAGTTGCTGAAGGTAGGGTGCAGCCTCTTTAGGGCCGGTCAAGATCACCGGGAACGGCACGTCGCTGTTATCCGGGTGCATCAGAATGCCCAGCAGGTACAGGAATTCTTCGGCGGTACCGGCACCGCCCGGGAAAATGATCACGCCGTGACCTACCCGAACAAAGGCCTCAAGGCGCTTCTCGATGTCCGGCAGGATCACCAGTTCGTTGACGATCGGGTTTGGCGCTTCGGCGGCGATGATGCCGGGTTCGGTGAGCCCCAAATAACGCCCGCCCGTCAGGCGCTGTTTGGCGTGGGAAATGGTGGCGCCTTTCATCGGCCCCTTCATCACGCCCGGGCCGCAGCCGGTGCAGATGTCCAGACTGCGCAGGCCCAACTCGTGGCCCACCTTTTTGGTGTACTTGTACTCTTCGGTGTTGATCGAGTGGCCACCCCAGCACACGACAATTTTCGGATCAACCCCGGGGCGCAGCGTACGGGCATTGCGCAACAGGTGGAACACGTAGTCGGTGATGCCGGCAGAGCTGCTCAGGTCGATGCGCGCGCTGTCGAGGCTGCCCTGGTTGTAGACGATGTCGCGCAGGGCGCTGAACAGCATTTCCCGGGTGCTGGCGATCATCTCGCCATCAACAAATGCATCGGCGGGGGCGTTGAGCAGTTCAAGGCGCACGCCGCGGTCTTGCTGGTGGATCCGCACCTCGAAATCCTGATAGGCCTCAAGGATGGTTTTGGCGTTATCGACGTGGGCACCGGTGTTCAGGATTGCCAGTACGCACTGGCGAAACAGCGTGTAGCTGCTGCCCGAGCCAACTTCGCTCAGTTGCTGCACTTCACGTTGCGATAGCGTCTCCAGGCTGCCTTTAGGGCTTACTGAAGCGTTGATGACGTGTCTTTGGACCATAGCGGGCTTCCTTGAGCGGGGTCGAAAAGTTGCTTGGCGCAGCCATTGAGTTCATGTCAGCAATGAAGATTTGCCGAGCGAGGCGTCCCAACTCTTACGTCTTTAGATTCATTTGCTGTAAGCATAGTAGCCTTTGGGCAGGCATAAAGAAGAGCTTGCCCGTGGCCATATTTCCACTGGCTACAGTAACACTGGCGGTGCATAAGGCCAGTGCAGCGCTTTTCCGAGCGGTGAGTGCGGCGAAATCCGGCAGGAATGGGTTAATCTGCGGCCCTATCGAGACGGGTTTACGCAAGGACACACTGATGATTGTCACCACGACGCACACGATTGATGGCCGCAAGATCACTGAATATCTGGGAGTGGTCAGTGCCGAGTCGGTACACGGTATCAACGTGGTACGAGATTTTTTTACAGGGGTGCGGGACTTTTTTGGCGGACGCTCCCAGACGCTGGAGCGGGCCTTGAAGGAAGCGCGGGCAGAAGTGACGGATGAAATCCGTGAGCGGGCAGGCGGTTTGCGGGCCGATGCGATTGTGGGGTTGAACTTTGAAATCAGTATGCCGTCAGGGCGTGGCGGGATGCTGGTGGTATTTGCCACAGGCACCGCGGTGCGTTTGAACTGACGCAAGCGCAGAATTCGACCGCCGTTCAAGCGGTCGAATGCCAACGACAAACAGATTTAGATCGTTGTGGCTACCGGTGCGCCGGCAGTGGTTTTGGACAGCGCGTCCTGAAGTTTCTGCTCTTGTTCCGGAGACAGGGAGGTGCGCAGAACCTTGCCTTTGAAGTCCGAGTCTTCAAGTTCTTTCAGGACTTTTTCTGGCTGGAACTTGCGCAGCAGCACAAACAGGGCCGACGAATCGTTCGGGATGGTTTCGCTCAAGGACTTGATAAACGAGTCATCAATCCCGTAATCGCTCAACGAGCCGGACAGGGCGCCGGTGCCAGCACCCAGTGCACCACCAATGGCAAAGCCTGCCAGAGGGTTGAGGAACAGCAGCCCCACCAGTGCGCCCCACAGGCCGCCGGTGACCAGGCCGGAAGTAGCCCCCAGAGCCGTCAGGTTGACGCTTTGCTTGATATGGATCTTGCCTTCGGCATTGCGCACAACAATGACCGCATCTTCCAGCTCCACCAGGTGCTCTTTACTCAGCGAAACCATCTTGGTGAGGGCGCGATCTGCTTTTTCGGTGTCTGAAAATCCCACTACGATTAAATCGGACATGTCTTTCATTCCTTGACGGTACAGGTCCAGCCCGGCGAAGGGCTGAATTGAGGAGAGAGTCTCTCAAGACGTAACAATGCCTAAACGCCTTGGCGCGCAGTCATCAGGCCTTGCAGGCCCTCTGCGAGGAGTGAGCGTGGTCGCTAACCTTGAAACGGTCAAGTCGATGGGACATATCTCTTAACAAAGAGAAAGTTCAGCAAGGGGGGCAATGCTGTGTCAGGTGCGGGTATCGAAGGAATTGAGGAGGGCTGGCTGAGCAGCCCTGATACTCAAGCCTAGGGCTGATACCTCACAGGCTTATGGCTGATCGTTTTTTTCCGGTGCATTCAATCCAGCCTGGATACGTTGGTAAATTTCTTCACGGTGTACGGCAACATCCTTCGGCGCGTTGATGCCGATTCTGACCTGTTGTCCGCTGACACCTAAAATAGTGATCGTAATATCGTCACCGATGTTTATGCTTTCACCAACTTTACGGGTGAGTATCAGCATTTTTTTCTCCTTGATGGCTTTGTAAGGCACGTCTCTGAGACGGTGCGGCTTCGGTCATGACTACAGAATACTGCTAAGTGCGTATAAATGCGCCGCTCATTACAGACGACATGGCCAGAGGATTGATTCCCTGCAGGGGGAAAATTCTGGCGTCTGAGCCTTAAATTGGGGCGCATCGGATTTGTTCAAGGAGAGCAAAGGCCATTGCCCCAGTGATAAAATCAACCCATTCAAACAGACAGGGGAAACGCAGTGCGTAAAGTCATCGTGATGACGGCAATTTTGGCCTTGACGGCTTGCGGTCAGGAGTCTAACGATAAAATCCAGCGGGCTAAAGCAGCTTCTGAATCAACAGTGGTCCAGGCGCCTGTTGCTCAATGGGCGCTAGAGATCACCGAGGGCCAGAGAGCAACAATTACTGACACCACCGGAAGGCTTCTTGACAACGGTTTCACCCCTTACATTTTCGAAATCGCAGGTGTTCAGCACTTCTTGATCGGACCGTTTGCCTCTGAGGCTCAAGCGCTTGAAGCGCAGGCAAAAATGAAGCTCAAGCCCAAACTTGACGGTATCGAAACCAACGTGATTGAACTTCCTGCCGCGAATTAATCTGACACGGCGTCGCGTAGTTGCCTAAGCGTAGCCGCAACAGGCGATATTCGGCGCATTGTGTTGGAAATATTTGCTCACTCGACGGACCTCGAAGAAGCACGACGGCAAGGGCAATAGCGATGAGCAATCACAAGATCGAAATTCGGCGCAGCAATGTCGAAAAAATCCTCCTCGGCGCCGAAAAGATTTTTGCTGAAAAGGGCTTTGCCGGAACGGCAATGGCGGACATCGCAGCAGAAGTCCAGTTGCCACGTTCCAACCTGCACTACTACTTCAGCACCAAGACCGAGCTGTACAGCGCTGTATTGCTCGGGCTGCTCGAGGTGTGGAAGCAGGATGCGCTGTGCTTCGAAACCTACGACGACCCGCGTCTGGTACTCAGCAGTTACATCCGCGCCAAAATGAACCACTCGCGCACACGGCCCTTTGGCTCGAAAGTCTGGGCTAACGAATTGATACATGGCGCCCCGACCCTGGGTCAGGCGCTGGATGCCAGCCTGTATGACTGGGCGAAGATGAAAGAGGCCAAAATCCGCCAATGGGTGCAGGACAAGCGGATTTTGCCGGTAGAGCCGTCCAGCCTGTTGTACATGATCTGGGCCTCAACCCAGCATTACGCCGATTTTGACCATCAGGTGACGATCATCAATGATCATCAGCCATTGTCCGATATCCAGTTTGAACGGGCGGTGCAGACGGTTACCAGCATCATCCTGCGGGGCATAGGGCTGGAGCCGTGAGGCGCCGCCCCACGGCCGTTTCTGCTACGACGCCACTCGGTAAGGGTTGCGGGGATCATGGTTCCAGTCCAGGAACGGCAAGCCATTGTCGTGCGGCACCATCTCGATGCAGTCCTCGACCGGGCACGTGATCTGGCACAGGTTGCAGCCCACGCATTCGTCGTCGATCACTTCATACCGGTGTGTCCCGTCGGGCTGTTTCAAGCTGGCGATGGCCTGGTGCGAGGTGTCTTCGCACGCAATATGGCAGCGCCCGCAGCCAATACAGGCCTCCTGGTCGATTTTGGCGATTACCTGATAGTTGATATCCAGATACTTCCAGTCGGTGGTGTTGCCTACAGCACGGCCAGAAAAATCGTCCAGGCAGGTATAGCCTTGGCTGTCCATCCAGCGCGACAAACCGTCCTTCATCTCATCAACTATCCGAAACCCGTGGAGCATGGCGGCGGTGCACACCTGAACCGAGCCACAGCCCAGGGCAATGAATTCCGCTGCGTCGCGCCAACTGCCAATGCCGCCAATCCCACTGATCGGTAAGCCTTTGGTCAACGGATCGCGGGCGATTTCGGCCACCATGTTCAGTGCAATCGGCTTGACCGCGGAGCCGCAATAACCGCCGTGGGTACTTTGGCTGCCCACTGTCGGTAACGCCACCATGCGCTCAAGGTCGACGCTGGTGATGGAATTGATGGTGTTGATCAACGACACCGCATCGGCTCCGCCGCGGTGTGCTGCGCGGGCACTGAGGCGCACGTCGGTGATGTTGGGCGTCAGCTTGACGATCACCGGCAGCGAGCAATAGGTCTTGCACCAGCGCGTCACCATCTCGACGTATTCCGGCACCTGACCCACCGCCGCCCCCATGCCGCGTTCCGGCATCCCGTGGGGGCAGCCGAAATTCAGTTCGATGCCATCGGCGCCCGTGGCCTCCACCAGCGGCAGGATGAACTTCCAGGCCGATTCTTCGCAGGGCACCATCAACGACACAATCAGCGCCCGGTCCGGCCAGTCCTTTTTGACCTGGGTAATTTCGCGCAGGTTTATTTCAAGGGAGCGGTCGGTAATCAGCTCGATATTGTTGATGCCCATGACTTCGCGGTTAGGCCCGAAATGCGCCGAGTAGCGCGAGGACACGTTGACCGCGGCCGGGTCCTCACCCAGGGTTTTCCAGACCACGCCGCCCCAGCCCGCCTCATAGGCACGCACCACGTTGTAGGCCTTGTCGGTGGGTGGCGCAGACGCTAGCCAGAAAGGGTTGGGCGATTTGATACCGGCGAAAACAATCGAGAGATCGGCCATTTACGCGGCCTCCTGATTCAGTTGGGCATGAATGGCTTCTGCGGCCAGTTTGCCGTGCTGCACGGCTTGTACGGTCAGGTCCTGACCCAGTGAGGTGCAATCGCCCCCGGCATAAACCCCGGGCACGCTGGTGCGCAGTTGATCGTCAACCTCGATCCGGTCGCCGACCCGCTTGAGTGCCTGCGCCAATGGATCGTTCAGCGCAGCCTCATCAAAAGTCTGGCCGATGGCCTTGAACACCGCATCAGCTGCCAGTTCGAAGGTCTCACCGGTGCTCACCAGGCGTCCGCCCTCCAGGCGAGTGCGGGCAAAGCGCATGCCGCGCACCTGACCGCGTTCATCCAGTAACAATTCTTGCGGCTGGGCCCAGGTCATGAGACGCACCTGATTGGCCTTGGCAATATCCTGTTCGTGCCCGGTGGCGCCCATGTCCTCGAGCCCCCGGCGATACACCAGGTTTACCTCCCGTGCACCCAGGCGGGCCATTTGCACCGCCATGTCGATCGCGGTATTGCCCGCGCCCAGCACAATGCAGCGCTCGGCCAGCGGCAATTGCGTCAGGTCATCGCTCTGGCGCAGTTCGCGGATGTAATCGGTGGCGGCCAGCAGCCCCGGCGCGTCTTCGTGGGGCAGGCCCAGCAGCCTGCTGGCGGCCAGTCCCAACCCCAGAAACACCGAATCGAACTGCAGGTGCAGCTCGCTCAGGCTCAGGTTGTCGCCCAGTTTTTGGCCATGACGCACTTCGATGCCGCCGATATCCAGTACGAAATCCACTTCCCGCTGAGCAAAATCATCCACCAGTTTGTATTTGGCGATCCCGTATTCATTGAGCCCGCCGGATTTCTCCCGGGCTTCGAATATCACCACCTCATGCCCGAGCAAGGCCAGGCGATGGGCGCAGGCCAAGCCGGCAGGGCCCGCGCCGACCACGGCGATCCGCTTGCCGGTGGGTGCCGCACGGGTGAATGGATGCTCGCTGAACTGCGCATGGTCGACCGCATAACGCTGTAACAAACCGATCAGTACCGGGGCGCACTCCTGGCTGTTATTGCGCACGCAGGCTTGCTGGCACAGCACCTCCGTCGGGCAAACCCGGGCACAACTGCCGCCCAGAATGTTGGCCGAGAGAATCGTGTGCGCAGCCCCCTGGACGTTTTCCTGCTGGATCTTGCGAATAAACGAAGGGATATCGATGTCGCTGGGGCACGCATTGACGCAAGGCGCGTCGTAGCAATACAGGCAGCGCGAACTTTCCAGCTCGGCCTGGCGGGCACTGAGGGGGGGCGCCAGATCGGTGAAATGACTCGCCAGCACCTGCGCATTGTCATGGGGATGCGGCAAATGGTTCAGGGACTTGATCACGGGATTGCCTCACGGTTGTGGGGATCGTCCTGCCTCTGTCGGGCAGTGCTTTACGCTCAGCGCTTGACGGCTATTGGCTTGTGTTGCTCGGCGCGTTTTTTCAGCAAATCGAACACGGCGGGGTAGGCCGGCCGTTCGATGTAACGGCCCGCTCCGCGTTCTGCCCGCAGATCACCGTCGGCCCACACCACGCGGCCCTGGCTGATGGTGTGGCTGGGAATGCCGCGGACGGTCTTGCCTTCAAAAATATTGAAATCGACTTGTTGATGGTGGGTTTTGGCGCTGATGGTGCGGGTGCCCAGCGGGTCCCACAGCACCAGGTCGGCATCGGCACCGACCCGGATCGTGCCTTTGCGCGGGTACATATTGAAAATCTTGGCGCTGTTGGTGGAGGTCAGAGCGACAAATTCCTGCATCGACAAACGCCCGGTATTCACGCCTTCATCCCACAGCAGCGCCATGCGGTCCTCGATACCCGCTGTGCCGTTGGGGATTTTGCTGAAATCGTCGCGCCCGGCGGCTTTTTGTTCGGCACAGAAGCAACAGTGGTCGGTGGCGGTGGTGTGCAGGTTGCCCGATTGCAGGCCGTGCCACAGCGCCTCCTGATGCCCGCGAGGGCGGAAGGGCGGGCTCATCACGTAACCGGCGGCGGTCTGCCAGTCGGGGTGTTGGTACACGCTGTCATCGAGCAGCAGATGCCCGGCCAGAACTTCGCCATACACCGGCTGGCCCTGACTGCGGGCGTAGGTGATTTCATCCAGGGCTTCACGGGTCGACACATGCACCAGGTACAGCGGCGTGCCGATAGTCTGGGCGATGCGGATTGCCCGGCTGGCGGCTTCGCCTTCAACCTGGGAGGGGCGTGACAGCGGGTGAGCCTCCGGCCCGGTCATGCCCTGGGCCATGAGTTTGCGTTGCAAGTGGTACACCAGCTCGCCGTTTTCGGCATGCACTGTGGGCACCGCCCCCAGTTCCAGGCAACGCTCAAAGCTGGCCACCAGGGTGTCGTCAGCGGCCATGATCGCGTTTTTGTAAGCCATGAAATGTTTGAAACTGTTGACGCCGTGCTGGCTGACCAGCTCGGCCATTTCTTCACGCACCTGCTCGCTCCACCAGGTGATCGCGACATGGAACCCATAGTCGGACGCCGATTTTTCGGCCCAGCCACGCCACTGGTGGAATGCCTCTAGCAAGGACTGCTGCGGGTTGGGTATCACGAAGTCGATGATGGATGTTGTGCCACCGGCCAAACCGGCGGCCGTGCCACTGTAAAAGTCTTCGCTGGCCACGGTCCCCATAAACGGAAGTTGCATATGGGTGTGAGGATCAATACCCCCGGGCATTAGATATTGACCGCTGCCATCCAGAACTTCGCAGCCTGCCGGAACATCAAGATCAGTGCCAATGGCGCGGACCAGACCGTCGGCGCAGTAAACATCAGCACAATAACTTTCATCATGGGTCACAAGCGTAGCGCCACGGATTAACAGTGACATACCGAGTTCCTCGCAGGCTGACCGGCTATAACCGGCTCTAAATGTTGTTATTAAGACGAGTGAACAGTTTTGATTCCTGTCACTGGTGTCAGGAATGAAATCTAGTGGGTTGTAAGAGAATGTTCAAACTTTATTTTTAATAAGGTTATTTGTTTATAACTATATGATTTATAACAACTTTAATAATTAATCACCAAAATGAGGCACTGCCACACCATTTTGACGCACTTGACAGGAATCAAATATGAGCGAAGTTTCTTATGCTAAATCAGGTGCTTGAGTCTCTGAGCGAAGGGTGGCAAAGCAACAAAAATAAATAAGCGTGCACCGAGTTGTTTCGTTTTGTTATATCAATGAAATGCCTTTTGATAGGGGCATGGGAATGCGAGTCATTTACAAGAGGGTTAAAACAGTTGTAAACCAGACAGTTGCAAGTAGTGCAAGCCAGTGTGCGGGGACGCGGCAAGTAACACGGCACAGTTCTTGATTGTTGCTGCCATGACCGGACGGGCCGACGTAGACAAGTACAAGTCCAGGCAAGGGAGTGGCTCTGCGCCAATGCGCGGGGCATGTCACCACAACAAGAGAGTGAGCGAACATGCAAGCGAGCAGATCCCACGTAACTGAACGTAACGGCTTGTACGAACTGGAAGCCGGGCCTGAAGTCCTCGATAGTCCCCGGTATAACCACGATATTGCCCCCACCAAAGTCCATGAGCGCACCTGGAACAAATGGCATATCACTGCGTTGTGGATCGGCATGTCCATTTGCGTGCCCACCTACACCTTGGGGGGTGTATTGACGGCCTACTTCGGGCTTTCGGTCGGCGAGGCGCTGCTGGCGATTTTGCTGGCCAATATCGTGGTTTTGATCCCGCTGACCCTTAATGCTTTTGCGGGTACCAAATACGGAATTCCCTTTCCGGTGTTGCTGCGCTCTTCCTTCGGCATCATCGGTTCAAACGTCCCTTGCTTGATCCGTGCTTTGGTGGCTTGCGGCTGGTTCGGGATTCAGACGCTGTTCGGCGGCCTGGCCATTCACCTGTTTCTGGGCTCGGTGTTCGAAGGCTGGAAAAGCCTGGGCGGCACCGGTGAAGTGATCGGCTTCATGCTGTTTTGGGCGCTTAACCTGTGGGTGGTGTTGCGCGGCGCCGAGTCGATCAAGTGGCTTGAAACCCTGTCTGCGCCGTTGCTGGTACTGGTTGGCATCGGATTGCTGGTGTGGGCACTGCCCAATGTGTCGATGACCGAACTGCTGGCCCAGCCCGCCAAACGCCCCGAAGGCGCCAGTGTGTATGGCTACTTCTTTGCCGGCCTGACCGCAATGGTGGGGTTCTGGGCCACCTTGTCGCTGAATATTCCGGACTTCAGCCGCTACGCCAAAAGCCAGAAAGACCAGATTCTGGGCCAGATTTTCGGCCTGCCGCTGACCATGTTCCTGTTTGCTGCATTGGGCGTGGTGATGACGGCAGCGTCCGAAAAACTGGTAGGGGTTACCGTGTCCGACCCGGTAAGCCTGATCGGTCATATCCAGAGCCCGGGCTGGGTGGCGCTGGCCATGGCACTGATCATCATTGCCACCCTGTCGACCAACACCGCGGCCAATATCGTGTCGCCCACCAATGACTTCCAGAACATCGCCCCCAAACTGATCAACCGCACCAAGGCCGTGATGTTGACCGGCCTGGTGGGCCTGGTGCTGATGGGGCATGAACTGCTGAAAAAACTCGGCCTGCTGGTGTCCGACGTGAGCCTGGAAACCGTGTACTCCAACTGGCTGCTGGGCTACTCCAGCCTGTTGGGCCCCATCGCGGGGATCATGGTGGTGGACTATTTCATCATCCGTCAGCAAAAACTCGACCTGGCCGGGCTGTACCACGACGGCGTGTACCCGGCCTGGAACTGGAACGGATTCATCGCCTTTGGCGTACCGGTGGTACTGACCTTGCTGTCATTGGGCAGCAGCGCTTTCAGCTGGTTTTATGACTTCGGCTGGTTTACCGGGTCGTTGCTCGGCGCCGCGATTTACTACGCCCTGTGCCGCCTGAGCAGCCCGCAGACGGCCATCGCCAACAACGCGGCTTGACATGAATTCTTATAAAAAACTGCCTGAGGATACCTCCATGAACGCCATACAAGACCTTCAGCAGCAACGCGCACCCTTGATCAACAGCGAGCGCCTGTGGGCCTCTTTAATGGAACTGGCGCAACTGGGGGCCACGGTAAAAGGCGGCGTGTGTCGCCTGGCCCTGACCGATCTCGACCGCCAGGCCCGGGACATCTTTGTGCGCTGGTGCGAAGACGCGGGTTGTACCGTCAGCGTTGACGCCGTGGGCAATATTTTTGCCCGTCGCCCCGGGCGCAATCCCGACTTGCCGCCGGTGATGACCGGCAGCCATATCGACACCCAGCCCACCGGCGGCAAATTTGACGGCTGTTTTGGGGTGCTGGCCGGGGTAGAAGTGCTGCGCACTCTCAATGACTTGAACATCGAGACTGAGGCGCCGCTCGAAGTGGTGGTGTGGACCAACGAAGAGGGCTCGCGATTTGCCCCGTGCATGATGGGCTCCGGTGTCTTTGCCGAAAAATTCACCCTGGAAGAAACCCTGGCCAAAACCGATGCCGAGGGCGTGACGGTCGGTGAAGCCTTGAATGCGATTGGCTATGCGGGCAGTCGAAAAGTCAGCGGCCACCCGGTGGGGGCCTACTTTGAAGCCCACATCGAGCAGGGGCCGATCCTTGAAGACGAACGTAAAACCATTGGCGTGGTACTGGGCGCTCTCGGGCAGAAATGGTTCGACCTCAACCTGCGTGGCGTCGAAGCCCACGCCGGGCCGACCCCCATGCACCTGCGCAAGGACGCGCTGGTGGGCGCTGCGGCGGTAGTGGCTGCGGTCAATCACGCCGCCCTGAGCCATCAACCCCATGCCTGCGGCACCGTGGGTTGCCTGCAAGCGTACCCGGGCTCGCGCAACGTAATCCCGGGCGAAGTACGCATGACCCTGGATTTCCGTCACCTGTTGCCGGAGCGCCTGGACTCGATGATCAGCGAAGTGCGCGGGGTGATCGAAGCCACGTGCGCCAAACATGGCCTGACGTTTGAACTCACCCCAACTGCGGATTTTCCGCCGCTGTACTTCAATGACGATTGCGTGAATGCGGTACGTGAAGCAGCCAATGGCCTGGGGTTGTCCAATATGGACATCGTCAGCGGGGCAGGGCACGACGCCATCTTCCTCGCCGAGCTGGGCCCGGCGGGCATGATTTTTGTGCCATGTGAAGGCGGCATCAGTCACAACGAAATCGAGAACGCCGATCCCAAGGATCTGGCAGCGGGATGTGCGGTGTTGCTCAAAGCCATGTTGGCGGCGTCGAAAGCAATGGTGTAACGCCAACAGTTTTTGTAGCCGCTGATGAGCGTAGCGAGGCTGCGATGGGTTGCGCAGCGACCCTTTGCCTTGACTAAAAGCGAAGGTCCTGCGGCCCTTGTCGCAGCCAGCGGCAGCGGCTACAGGTGTTGTGCTGACTGATCCCACCCACCCCCCAATGCCGTCAACAACCCCACGCTGGCCTGTAGCTGCCGGGTGCGCAGGGCTTGTACCTGGCGCTGGGCTTGCAGCGCTGCCGTTTGCGCGGTCACCACATCCAGATAGCTGACTGCCCCGGCTTCATAGCTGTTGGTGGCGATTGCCTGGGTGTGTTCGGCGGTATTGGCGGCGGCTTGCTCGTCGAGGCTTTCCTGTCGCAGGTCGCGCAGCTGCGCCAGGTTGTCCTCGACTTCGCGGACCGCATGCAGCACCTGGCTGCGGTAATGGGCCGATGCTTCTTCAAATTCAGCCTTGGCCTGGCGCTCCTGACCATCGAGCCTGCCGCCGTCAAAAATCGGCAGGCTGATCAGCGGCCCCAAGGCCCAGAAGCGGTTACTGGCAGCCAGTAAATTGCCGCTGCCCTGGGTTTGCCCGCCGAGCAGGCCGGTCAAGCTGAAGTCCGGATACCAGGCCGCTTTTGCCACGCCAATCGCCGCATTGGCGGCAAACACCCGGCGCTCGGCGGCGGCGATGTCGGGCCGCCGTTGCAGCAAGGTGCTGGGCAGCGCCTGGGGCTGCGGTGGCAGGTCCAAGGTGCGCGTGCTGGCCGCCAGCTGGAAGGTGCTCGCTGGCTCGCCCACCAGTTCGCCCATTGCGTGTTCGGTCAGGTTGCGCTGGCCGCGCACGTCGTCCAGCTGGGCTTCGGCTTCGGCCAACTGGCTTTGGGCGCGGGTCAGGTCAAGTTCGGAGGCGATCTGCCCCTGAAAACGGGCGCGGGTCAGTTGCAAGGCCTGGTTGTACTCATCCAGCGAGCTGGACAAAATCCGCTGTTGCGCATCCAGGCCATCGAGTTGCACATACAGGCCGGTCAACTGGCGTTGCAAACTCAAGCGTGCCACGGCCAGGTCGTCCGCCGAGGCCTCTGCCTGGGCATCGCCCGCCGCCACCTGATTGCGGATTTTGCCCCACAGGTCGAGGTCGAAATTCAACGCGAACCCAGCGGTGTTGCTGTTATAGACCGACGGTTGCGTCGTACCGCGCAGCGGGCGGCTGTCTGATTGACGCTGACGCATCGGTTGCCCGCTGGCGGTGATTTGCGGGAACAACCCTGCATGCAATTGGCTGGCATAGGCCTGTGCCGCGTCGAAGTGCGCAAGGGCGGCGGCCAGGTCCGGGTTGGCGCTGAGCAATTGCTGTTGCAGCGTGTTCAGGCGTTCGTCCTGATACACCCGCCACCACTGGGGCGAGAGTTGATCGGCGGGCTGTGCGCTGTGCCACGGGCCGTCACTGGTTTGTTCGCGGTAATGCGCGGGCAGGTTCAGGTCGGGCGGGTTGTAGGCCGGTGCCAGTGAGCAGCCCTGCAAGGCCAGGGCCAGCAACAGGGCGCTGCGTTTAAGCCTTGGCTGCATGGGAGGCTCCCGCGTCGGCAAGTTTTACCGCGTCGCCTTCGCGCAGGGCGTCAGGCGGGTTGTCGATCACGGTGTCGGCGGGCTTGAGGCCCTGATCAATCACCAGCCGCTCGCCCAAATCGAGGCCGATATGGATGTTTTGCAAGTGCACATGCTGCGCGCTGTCGAGCACCGCGACCTGGGTGCCCTGGGCGCGGAAGATCAACGCACTGGCCGGGATGCTGACGCCGTGGGTGTCTGCCGGGATCGACAGGGTGGCCTCGGCATAGTCGCCGGGCATCAGTGCGTCGCCCGGGTTGAGGGCTACGAACTGGGCCATCAGGGTGCCAGAGCGTTGATCAATTGCCGCCGAGTTGCCGATCAATCTGGCGCTGAAGGTTTGCCCCGGGTGCTCCGGCACGCTGAGTTGTACCTGCATGCCAGGGCGGATCACGCTGGCGTAGTTCTGTGGCACGGGTACGTAGAGCCGCAGTTGGTGGGTGTCGGCTATGTCGAACAGCTCAATATCGCTGTCGGTATCGGCCTTGATCAATTGCCCGATGTCGGTGTTGCGGGCAGTGATGGTCCCTGCAAAGGGCGCGCGAATGGTCTTGTAGTCTTCCAGGGTCGAGAGACGTGCGTAATCAGCTTCGGCGGCCTGGGCATTGGCCTTGGCTGCGGCGGCATTGGAGGCTTTTTCGTCAGCCTCCTGACGCGAGACCGAGTGACTGGCCAGCAGGTTTTGCCAGCGGGTGGCCGTGGTCGCCGCCAGCCTGGCGTTGGCTTGTTCCTGCAGCATATGGGCGCGGGTTTGCGCCAGTTGCTGGTCCAGATCCGGGCTGTCGATGACGGCCAGTATCTGTCCCGCGTGTACCTTGCTGCCGATGTCGGTTTGCCAGCTTTTCAGGTAGCCGCTGACCCGGGCGTGGATCGGCGCCTTGCTCCAGGCCTGCAGGTGCGCGGGCAAACGCAGGGTGTCGCCGTGGGCGTTTTGCAGGGGTTGAAACACGCTGACAATCGGCAGCGCCGCGGCTTCGGTCCATTGGGTGATCGCGTGTTCGTGGCGGCTGCGCGCCGCCAGGCCGTTGGCCACCAGCAGTGCGGCCAGGGTCAGGCCGCCGATGCCCAGATACATCAAGCGCTTGTGCGAAGGTTTTTGATCAGATGACATGAGACGTTTCTCCAACAGAAGATCCAGCAGCAGCGCGTTTTTTTCCCCGACCGTGCACCAGGCTGAACACCACGGGCACGAACAGCAGGGTGGCAACGGTGGCCAGCATCAGACCGCCAATCACGGCGCGTCCCAGCGGGGCGTTTTGTTCTTCTGACAAGGCCAGCGGCAACATGCCGATCATCATTGCCAGCGCGGTCATGCACACCGGTCTGAAGCGTGTGTAGCCCGCTTCGAGTGCGGCTTTGAGTGCGTCGCCATGCTCGGCCAGCCGTTCGCGGCAAAAACTCACCACCAGAATCGAGTTGGCCGTGGCCACGCCCATGCACAGGATGGCCCCGGTCAAGGCCGGCACCGACAGCGATGTGCCACTGAGGAACAGCATCCACACGATCCCGGCCAAGGCGGCGGGCAGGGCGGTGATGATCACGAACGGATCGACCCAGGACTGGAAGTTGACCACGATCAGCAGGTAGATCAGCACCACCGCACCCAGCAAGCCGAAGCTCAAGCCACTGAAGGCTTCATGCAGGGCGTCGATCTGGCCATGCAGACTGATGATCGCGCCTTTGGGCCGCAGATCGGCTGCCCCATCAATCACCTTTTGTACATCGGCGGCCACTGAACCCAGGTCACGGCCCTGAATGTTGGCGTACAGGTCCAGCGTGGGCTGGATGTTGTAGTGGCTGACCACCGCCGGGCTCTGTACCCGGCTGATGGTTGCCAGCGCGCCAAGGATCTGCGACTGGCCGTTGCTGCCGGTCACGGGCAAGGCTTCCAGTGCTGGCAGGCTGTCCAGACGGTATTGCGGGGTGGCGGCAACCACGCCATAAGACACGCCGTTTTGCGGGTTGAGCCAGAAGGTCGGTGCCACTTGAGAGCTCCCCGCCAGGGACGCGACCATGCTGTTGGTCACGTCGCGTTCGGTAATCCCCAGGCCATTGGCCCGCAGGCGATCGACGTTGACTTGCAGCGACGGGTAGCCCACCGACTGTTGAATCCGCAGGTCGGCAATCCCCGGCACATGCTGCAAGCGCCGTTGCAGTTCCAGTGCATAGGCACGGTTGGCAGCGTCGTCGTGCCCGGAGATTTTCACGTCCAGCGGGGCCGGGGCGCCGAAGTTGAGGATCTGGGTGCTGATGTCCGCCGGCATAAAGGCAAATTGGGTACCGGGGAAGCTCTCGGGCAGGGCTTCGCGCAGGCGTTTCACGTAATCGGCGGTGGGGCTGTGATCCGCCTTGAGCGTGACCTGAATATCGCCGTCCTGCGGGCCGATAGTGCCGCTACTGCTGTAGGCCATGTCGATGCCACTCAACGGAATTCCGATGTTGTCGATGACGGTATCCAGTTGGTCGGCAGGAATGATCTCGCGGATGCGTGACTCGATTCTGTCGAATGCGGCGGCGCTTTCTTCGATACGAGTACCCAATGGCAACCGCACATGCAGGGCCAGAGCCCCGGCATCGGTGGCCGGGAAGAAGTCCTGGCCCAGGCTCGGCAGCAACGCAAACGAGGCCAGCACGCAGGCCATGAAACCCAGCAGAAAGCGTTTGCGATGGGCCAGTGCCAGCTCCAACACCCCGTAATAGGCATCGCGTACCGCCGAGAAACGGCGCTCGAACCCTTGCTGAAAACTCAGCAAGGCGCGCACCGGGGCCGAGTGCTGTTTGGTGTGTTGATCGCCCTCGTGATGGTTGATGTAGGCATCTTCCGGGTGATGCCCGGTACCTTGCTCGGGTACATGTGGCTTGAGCAGAAACATCGCCAGGGTCGGCACCAGAGTACGGGACAGAATGAACGAGCTGCCCATGGCGAAAATCACCGACAGCGCCATCGGACGGAACAGGTAACCGGCAATCCCCTGCAACATGAACATCGGTACAAACACGATGCAGATGCACAGCAGTGACACGAATGCCGGGCCGACAATCTGCCTGGCCCCGTCGAGAATCGCATCGCGTACCGACTTGCCCTGTTCGAGGTGCCAGTTGATGTTTTCGATGGTCACCGTGGCATCGTCCACCAGAATCCCCACCGCCAACGCCAGCCCGCCCAGGGTCATGACGTTGAGGGTTTGCCCGCTGAGCGCCAGCAGGGCGATGGCCGACAGTACCGCCAGCGGGATCGACACCGCGATAATCAGGGTCGAGCGCCAGCTGCCAAGGAACAGCAAAATCATGGCGCTGGTGAGCAGGGCGGCAATGATCCCTTCCTGCGCCACGCTTGCGACCGACTGTTTGACGAACACCGAAGCGTCGCCCAGCAAGGAGGTTTTGAGGGACGGCGGCAAGGTTTCATTGATGCGCGGCAACATTGCGCGAATGCCGTCGACGATGGACAGGGTCGAGATAGTGCCGTTCTTCAACGCCGGCATCAGCACCGCTCGGTGACCGTCAACCCGCACGATATTGGTTTGCGGCGGCGAACCGTCACGTACGTGGGCCACCTGGCCGATGGTGATCAGCGCGCCGTCGACCGTCTTGATCGGCAAGTCGTTCAGCTCATCGATGGCTTTGGGGCTGTTGTTGAGCAGCACCGTGTACTCATAAGTGCCGAGCTTGGCCGTGCCCACCGGGATGATCTGGTTTTGCGCCGCCAGCGCCGCGCCGACGTCCTGGGCCGAAAGACCTTTGGCCGCCAGTGCCTGGGGGTCGAGGTCGAGGGTGATCTGGCGTTGCTTGCCGCCCATGGGCGTCGGCATGGCCAGGCCCGGCAGTGCGCTGAGGGGCAGCCGGATATTGTTCTGCACCAGGTCGCGGATTTTGGCTTCCGAGAGTGTGGGGCTGGAAAACGCTAATTGCAGGATCGGCACCGTGGACGCGCTGTAGTTAAGAATCAGCGGCGGGGTAATCCCCGGAGGCATCTGCTTGAGCACGGTTTGTGACACCGCGGTCACTTGCGCGTTGGCGGTACGGATATCGACGCCGGGTTGAAAGAAGATTTTCACGATGCCCATGCCAGGCAAGGACTGCGACTCGATATGTTCGATGTCGTTGACCGTGGTACTGAGCGAACGCTCGTAGGTATAAATCACCCGGCCCGCCATATCGGCAGGCGCCAGGCCAGTGTATTGCCACACCACGGCGACCACGGGAATACCAATGTCAGGGAACACATCCGTGGGGGTGCGCACAGCCGCCAGCGGCCCAATGATGCAGATGAAAATCGCCAGCACGATAAACGTGTAGGGCTTGTGCAGTGCGGTCTTTACCAGCCCGAGCATGCCTGAACCTCCGAGGAGTGGAATTGCAAACCTCGGCAGTCTTACCGTCCAAACCTAACGATCCGCTTTCAGCAACGTGAAGGATCCTTTAGGAATGGCCTGAAATTCCCTTCACTTTCATTCATTTGGCCGAATGGCCAACGAGCGCCAAGCTTGAAGCCTATTCGACGGGCCAGCTCCCTGTACCTGTCGTACTTTTTGGTTTCCCCTGCGAGGCGTACTTGCGATGACTCTTAAACCACTGCTGCTGATCCCGTCCCTGAGCCTGGTGCTGTTGCTGTCGGCCTGTGCCGGGCCCATGCCAAAACAAGACCCGGGCGAAGCCTGGATCGGTCTTAAAGAGGAGGGCAACAGTGACCTGATGGCGGAACGGGTCGACGGTAAAAACATCAACGATGGCCGTTACTTTGAAGTCACTCCCGGCACCCACCGTCTGGACGTGACCTTGTTCGAAGGCGCCACGGGTGATGAAAACGAGGTGGATTGCCAGGGCAAGGTCAACTACACACACTTCAAGGCCGGTGAGCGCTACGAGCTGATTGAGTCGAGCCTTGGGCCAGAGATCAGTGCACGCCTTGTCGACGGGCATGGCAAGGAAGTGGCACACACGGCGGATTTCAGCTGTATGCCGGGGTAGGCGCTTTACCCTTGTGGGAGCGAGCCTGCTCGCGATGCAGACGACACGGTCTGGCAGGCCGACCGTGGTGAGGCCATCGCGAGCAGGCTCGCTCCCACAGAGAGTTTGGCGTTTGTCTAAAACGAACGCACAATCTTGCCCAGGGTTTCCATGGCTTTCTCACTGGCCTCGTCCCACGGGCTGCCGTAGTTCAGGCGGATGCAATTGCGAAAGCGTTGGGTGGCCGAGAAGATCGGCCCCGGCGCTATGCTGATGCCTTGGGCCAGGGCCATCTGGAACAACTTGAGCGAGTCCATTTGCTCGGGCAGTTCCAGCCACAGGAAGTAGCCGCCCGAAGGCTGGCTGACCCGGGTCTGGGCCGGGAAGTAGCGGGCAATCGCGGCCAGCATTGCGCTCTGTTGCTCCTCCAGCGCATAGCGCAGTTTGCGCAGGTGACGGTCGTAACCGCCGTGCTGCAAGTAGTCTGCGATGGCGGCCTGGGCCGGCATCGACGCGCACAGCGACGTCATCAGCTTGAGCCGCTCGATTTTCTGCGCGTAACGCCCCGCAGCCACCCAGCCAATGCGGTAACCCGGTGCCAGGCTTTTGGCAAACGAGCCGCAATGCATTACCAGCCCTTCGGTATCAAACGCCTTGGCCGGCTTCGGCGCGTGCTGGCCGTAATACAGCTCGGCGTACACATCGTCTTCAATCAACGGTACCTGATGGCCGCGCAGCAGCTCGACCAGGGCCTGCTTCTTGGCCTCGGGCATGGTCGCGCCAATGGGGTTCTGAAAGCTGGTCATGCACCACACGGCTTTGATCGGATGACGCTCGAGGGTTTGTGCCAGCACCCCGAGGTCGATGCCATCACGGGGATGCACCGGGATCTCCACCGCCTTGAGCTTGAGCCGTTCCAGCACTTGCAGGCAGGCGTAAAACGCAGGGGCTTCGATGGCCACCAGGTCGCCGGGCTCGGTGACGGCTTGCAGGCACAGGTTCAGGGCCTCCAGCGCGCCATTGGTAATCAGCAGTTCCTCCATGGGCAGCATCAACCCGCCGACCATGTAGCGCAGGGCGATTTGCCGCCGCAGCTGCGGGTTGCCGGGGGACATGTCGGTGACCACCATGCGCGGGTCCATTTCCCGGCTGGCGGTGGCCATCGAGCGGGCCAGACGTTGCAGCGGAAACAGCATCGGGCTGGGGAAGGCCGAGCCGAACGGTACCGTGTGGGGGTCTTTGATCGAGTCCAGCACCGAAAAAACCAGGGCGCTGACATCCACCTGGGTGGACTCGGTGACATGGCTGCTGAACACCGGTTCGGAAAAAGGGGTAGGCGCATGCACATTGACGAAATAGCCCGAACGCGGCTTGGCCCGAATCAGGCCTCGACGCTCCAGCAGGTAATAGGCCTGAAACACCGTCGAGGGGCTGACGCCATAGGTCTGGCTGGCATAGCGCACCGAAGGCACGCGCTGACCGGGCCCGAGCACCCCTGAGCGGATCAGTTCAGCAATATCGTCGGCGAATTTTTCGTAGCGTTTCATGGGATAAGGCCCGGTCCGGCGTAAGTTACACACATCAAACATCTGTGGGAGCGAGCCTGCTCGCGATGCATGCAGCGCAGTGCTGCCATCGCGAGCAGGCTCGCTCCCACAAGGGTTGCTGCAGTCTAAAGGCTCAGCGATTGAGCGGGGCAACAAAACGGCTTTTGGCCACGCTGCGCACATCCGGTTCATCGGTGTCGGTGACCACAAACTCGATGGTCTGTGAGCTGCTCTTCGGGCGGTCGGCCAGCAGGGCAACAGACACCGGCACATCGACAATCTCGCCGGGGGCCAGGCTCAGTTCGGTTTTGCCCTGCAGCTGGAAGTCTTCGCTGTCTTGCAAGGACACCCGATAGTTCTGTGGTTCCTGGGTCTTGTTGATGATTTTAAGGCTGTAGATGTTCTCGATCTGGCCCTGGCTGTTCTCGCGGAACAGGCCCCGGTCCTTGATCACATCCAGCGACACCATGGTGCGTTGGTTCAGGGCTATCACCAGCGCTCCGATCATCAGTAGCAGCACCACGGCGTAGCCGATCAGGCGTGGGCGCAGCAGGTGGGTCTTGCCGCCTTGCAGTTCGTGTTCGGAGGTATAGCGCACCAGGCCTGGGGCGTAGCCCATTTTGTCCATCACCGAATCACAGGCATCAATACAGGCAGCGCAACCGATGCACTCCATCTGCAAGCCATCGCGGATATCGATGCCGGTCGGGCACACCTGCACGCACATATAACAGTCGATGCAATCACCCAAACCTTCCTGCTTTGGCTCAACCCCTCGTTTGCGAGGGCCCCGGCTTTCGCCACGGGCCACGTCATAGGAAATGGCCAGGGTGTCCTTGTCGAACATCACGCTCTGGAAGCGGGCATACGGGCACATATGCATGCACACCGCTTCACGCAGCCAACCGGCGCTGATGTAGGTGGCCCCGGTGAAAAACAGCATCCAGAACAGGCTGATGCCGGCAATTTCCAGGGTCAGCAATTCCGTGGCCAGCGGCCGGACCGGTGTGAAGTAACCAACGAAAGTCAGTGCGGTCATCACACTGATGGCCAGCCACAGGGTGTGCTTGGCCGTACGGCGCAGGACCTTGTTCAGGCGCCAGGGCGCGGCTTGCAGTTTTATGCGCTGGTTTCTGTCACCTTCGGTGATCTTTTCGCACCACATAAACAGCCAGGTCCACGTGCTTTGCGGGCAGGTGTAACCGCACCACACCCGGCCGGCAAATACCGTGATTGCAAACAGGCCAAAGGCAGCAATGATTAGCAAGGCCGACAGCAGAATGAAGTCCTGGGGCCAGAAGGTTGCGCCAAAAATGTGAAATTTGCTTTCAGACAAGTCCCACAGGACCGCCTGCCGGCCATCCCAATTCAGCCAGACCGTGCCAAAGAACAGCAAAAACAAAAAGCCTGTGCCCACTATTCGGAGTGTGCGGTACAGGCCCGTGAAGCTGCGGGTGTGAATCACGTTGTCGCTGGACTTGTTCTTGTTTTTTGCGGCTCTTGGTCGAGAAGCCTCAAATGACTCAATTATCTGGACGGGAATTTGTTCGCTCATGGTCTTTCGCTCATCAGCCTCCATCAGGCATGAGCACTATGCCCAGCGAACTGTTTGCATAACAGACTCAGTTATTTGAATTAAAACCGGATCAGATGGGTTTTTAGGCCCGCCTGCGACAATGTGCTGCACCCCGGGCAATCCCCGGTGGTGCGGGCTCTGGGTGTCTGTACTGCAGATGCGCCGGAGGGAGGGTGATCGGGGTCAGGTAAATCACCGAATCACTGAGGTGACGATGCATTGGAGGAAATCTGTGCACGTGTTTTGCATTGATTCCTTCAGCAACCGCTATCAAACCTTTCAGCCACTGTCTGCGGGTGTCCTCAAAGCAACACAATGCACTGTTAGTGTGCGAACTCAGTACACCTCGTCGTGTTATGCACGGAACATTTGCCATGCGCCGCAGGTCGTTAATCTAGCGATACAGATTGTCTGACAACAGCTAGTCTTTGCTCTGTCACTGAGTGCAGGAAACAGCTCAAGTTGATGGCTAAACGCGTGCAGGGTCATGCGTAACCTTTACCGGATGGAGAACAGCATGGGTTCGAGCAAGCAAACGGGTAAAGGGAGAGACTCATGGTTACCCGAAAACTCGGATATCGAGGCGCTGGCACGGGCTGAGCATCCTGATCCGTTTTCGGTTCTGGGGCCCCACGCCGATGGCGCGGGCGGTCAGTCTGTTCGGGCTTTTTTGCCAGGAGCGCTCAGTGTCAACGTGCTTGCTCGCGACGGCGGTGAAGTGCTGGGCCCGCTCGAATATTCACAGGTGCCCGGTTTTTTTGTCGGGCATTTCCCGCAGGCCAGTGGCTATGTGCTGCAGGTTGATTGGGGGGATGTTGTCCAGGTCAGCGAAGATCCTTACAGTTTTGGTCCGCTGCTGGGTGAAATGGATCTGTACCTGTTTGCCGAAGGCAATCATCGCGATTTGAGCAGTTGCTTTGGCGCGCAGTTGACCCACGTAGATGGCGTGCCCGGGGTGCGCTTTGCGGTGTGGGCGCCCAATGCGCGGCGGGTTTCGGTTGTGGGTGATTTCAATGGCTGGGACGGCCGTCGTCACCCCATGCGCCTGCGCCATCCGAGCGGGGTGTGGGAGCTGTTTGTACCCCGCCTGCAAGCCGGTGAGGCCTACAAGTATGAAATTCTCGGGGCCCAGGGCATTTTGCCGCTCAAGGCTGACCCCGTGGCCCTGGCTACGCAGTTGCCGCCCGACACCGCGTCAAGAGTCGCCTCGCCCCTGACGGTCGACTGGCAGGACAGCGAGTGGATGCAAGCCCGTGCGCAGCGCCAGCGCCATGATCAACCGTTGTCCATCTACGAGCTGCATGTGGGCTCATGGCAGTGCGAGGCCGATGATGCCGGCGAGATCGCGCGTCAGTACACCTGGCCTGAGCTGGCGGACCGCCTGATCCCCTATGTGCAGCAACTGGGCTTCACCCATATCGAGCTGATGCCGATCATGGAGCACCCGTTCGGCGGCTCCTGGGGCTATCAGCCCTTGTCGCAATTTGCACCCACCGCCCGCTACGGGTCGCCCGATGATTTTGCGGCGTTCGTCAATGCCTGCCATGTGGCCGGTATCGGGGTGATTCTGGACTGGGTGCCCGCGCACTTCCCCAACGATACCCACGGGCTGGCGCAATTTGATGGCACTGCGTTGTACGAATACGCCAACCCGCTTGAAGGTTTTCACCAGGACTGGAATACGCTGATTTACAACCTGGGCCGCACCGAAGTGCATGGCTTTATGCTGGCCTCGGCCCTGCACTGGCTTAAACACTTCCACATCGACGGGCTGCGGGTCGATGCGGTGGCGTCCATGCTGTACCGCGACTACTCACGCAAGTCCGGTGAGTGGGTGCCCAATCGCCATGGCGGCCGGGAAAACCTCGAAGCCATCGAGTTTTTACGCCATCTCAATGACGTGGTTGCCCACGAAGTTCCCGGTGCGCTGGTGATTGCCGAAGAGTCCACGGCCTGGCCGGGGGTCAGCCAAAGTACCGATCAGGGCGGCCTGGGTTTTTCATACAAGTGGAACATGGGCTGGATGCACGATTCGCTGCACTACATCCAGCAAGACCCGGTGTACCGCGCCCATCATCACAACGAGTTGAGCTTTGGCCTGGTGTACGCCTGGACCGAGCGTTTTATCCTGCCGATTTCCCACGATGAAGTGGTGCACGGCAAGCACTCGCTGATCGACAAAATGCCCGGTGATCGCTGGCAGAAATTCGCCAACCTGCGGGCTTACCTGAGTTTTATGTGGGCCCATCCGGGCAAGAAGCTGCTGTTTATGGGCTGCGAATTCGGACAGTGGCGCGAGTGGAATCACGACCAGCAGCTGGACTGGTACTTGCTGCAATACCCCGAGCACCGAGGTGTGCAAAAACTGGTGGGTGACTTGAACTGTTTGTACCGCGAGCAACCTGCGTTGTATGAGCAGGACGACGTGGCGCAAGGGTTCCAGTGGTTGATCGGGGATGACGCCGCCAACAGCGTTTACGCCTGGCTGCGCTGGAGCAAGGACGGTTCGCCATTGCTGGTGGTGACCAACTTTACCCCGGTGCCACGTGAGGGCTATCGCATCGGAGTGCCGTTTGCCGGTACCTGGAAAGAGGTCATCAACAGTGATTCGGCCATCTACGCCGGTTCTGATTATGGCAACGGCGGCGGGGTCGTGACCGAGGCGCTGCCCAGCCATGGGCAGAGTGTGTCAGTGGCCCTGAATCTGCCTCCGTTGGGGGTGTTGATCTTGCGGCCGGTGGTTGCCTAGATCACAGGCGCCTCACCCTGGTCCTCCCGGAGGGTGCAGGGTGAGGTGAGGGGGCGCCCGGATTTACAGATGCACCTCAACCGCCAGCGGCAAGTGATCCGATAAATGCGTCCACGGTTTGTTGCCGAGGATTTCGGGGTTGTGGCTGCTGGCGTTGCGCAGGTAGATGCGGTCCAGGCGCAGCAGCGGCCAGCGTGCGGGGTAGGTTTTGGCCAGTTGCCCATGATGCCGGGCGAATACTTCGTGCAGGTCGTCCCGTTGGCAGAGGGCGGCGTTGCCTTGCTGTTTCCAGTCGTTGAAGTCACCGGCAATGATCACCGGCTCGTCAGGCGGCAAGGATTTGAGCAATTGGTTCAGCAGTACGATCTGTAACTGGCGATGGCTTTCCAGCAAGCTCAAATGCACGCAAATGGCATGCACATTGTCGTGGCCGGGGACGTCCAGCACGCAATGCAGCAGGCCACGCCGTTCCGGGCCAGTGATGGAAACATCCAGGTTGCGCCAGGACTTGATCGGGTATTTGGACAGCAGCGCATTGCCGTGATGGCCGTCGGGGTACACCGCGTTGCGGCCGTAGGCAAAGTCGCTCCACATGCTGTCGGCAAGGAACTCGTACTGTGAGGTTGCCGGCCAGTCTTCGTAGCGCGATGCGTATTTTTCGTGTTCGCCTAGCACTTCCTGCAAAAACACCAGGTCGGCGCCGGTACTGCGTACCGCCTCACGCAGTTCGGGGAGGATGAAGCGTCGATTGAAAACCGTGAACCCTTTGTGCGTATTGACCGTCAGCACTTTGATCTGGTGCACGGCAGGCGCCGTCGCGGGTGTGGCAGGCGCGAGGGGGGTACCGACAACAGCCATGGTTAGGGTCACTCCTGTGTTGGTGCCGTTTTTGGCTTCAAGCTGCAAGCTGCAAGTCAGAGCTCGACTCTGGCAGCTTGCAGCTTTTTTATGGGGGCGCGCTTGATGCTTATCAATACATTCACGACACCTCGGTATGTTGCAGCTCAAACAGCACCAGCGAGCGCCCGGTGACGCTGTAGGGTTTGTTGAAGGGCAGGTGCTGCGGGCCTTTGATAGACGGGTCAGTGGTGTCGAGCTTGCAAGACCAGCTGATGCCATCGGGGACTTTAGGCAAGTTGAAGTTGAGGTTGTCGAAGTGTGCGTTCACCACGATCAGCAGGGTGGCGTCGGCGCCGGCACGCTGGACCCCGGACACTTGGGTGCGACCGTCGAGCAACATGCCCAGGCATCGGGCCTCGGGGTCATTCCACTGCTCGGTGGTCATCTCGTTGCCGTCCGCAGCCAGCCAGGTCACGTCCTTGACCTCGGGGTTCTCGTTGCAGTGGCCAACCAGAAACAGGCCGCGGCGCAAGATGGGGTAGTGCAGGCGTAACTTGATCAGGCGTTTGACAAACGCGAGCAGGGTTTTGGCCGGTTTGTCGAGTTCCCAGTTGACCCAGCCGATTTCACTGTCCTGGCAGTAGGCGTTGTTATTGCCGTGCTGGGTGCGGGCGAACTCGTCCCCGGCCACCAGCATCGGTGTGCCCTGGGCCAGAAACAGGGTGGCCATGAAGTTGCGCATCTGGCGCTGGCGCAAGGCATTGATGTCGGGATCATCGGTGGGGCCTTCGACCCCATGGTTCCACGAAATATTGTTGTTGCTGCCGTCCTGGTTGTTTTCGTCGTTGGCTTCGTTGTGCTTGTCGTTGTAGGACACCAGATCATGCAGGGTGAAGCCGTCATGGGCGGTGATGAAGTTGACCGAGGCATAGGGCCGTCTGCCGCGATGGTTGAACAGGTCGGCAGAGGCGGTCATGCGCCCGGCAAAGTCGGCCAGCTTGCCTTCGTCACCTTTCCAGAAGGCCCGTACGGTGTCGCGAAAGCGGTCGTTCCATTCCGCCCAGCCGGGCGGGAAGCCCCCCACTTGATAGCCGCCGGGGCCACAGTCCCAGGGTTCGGCGATCATTTTGACCAGGCGCAACAGCGGGTCCTGGCGGCAGGCCACCAAAAAGCTGTGACGCTCGTTAAACCCGTCGTGATAACGCCCCAGAATGGTTGCCAGGTCGAAGCGGAAACCGTCGACGTGCATCTCCTGTGCCCAGTAGCGCAAGGAGTCGGTGACCATCTGCAAGACGCACGGGTGGCTCAGATCCAGCGTGTTGCCGGTGCCGGAATCGTTGACGTAAAAGCGCTTGTCGTCGGGCATCAGCCGATAGTACGAGGCGTTATCGATGCCGCGCATGGACAGGGTTGGGCCTTGTTCGTTGCCTTCGGCGGTGTGGTTGTAGACCACATCCAGAATCACCTCCAGCCCGGCGTTGTGCAGGTGCGCGACCATTTCCTTGAACTCGGCAATCTTGCCGCTGGCCAGGTAGCGCGGGTCCGGGGCGAAAAAGCCGATGCTGTTGTAGCCCCAGTAATTGGTCATGCCTTTTTGCAGCAGGTGCTGGTCGTTGACGAACGCGTGTACCGGCAGCAGCTCGATGCTGGTCACGCCCAGATCCGTGATGTGCTCGATCACTTCTTCGACCATCAAGCCTGAAAAGGTGCCACGCACCTCATCCGGCACCGCCGGGTGGCGCATGCTGATGCCACGGACATGGGCCTCATAGAAAATGGTGCGTTCCCACGGTACGGTCACGCGATGGTCATGGCCCCAGGTGTGGGCAGGGTCAATCACTTTGCACTTGGGCACAAACGGTGCGCTGTCGCGCTCGTCAAAGCTCAGGTCGGCATCCGGATGGCCAATGGTGTAGCCAAACAGCGCCTCCGACCATTTGAGCTCCCCCACCAGTTGCTTGGCATAAGGGTCGATCAGCAATTTGTGGTGGTTGAAGCGATGGCCGTTCTCGGGGTCATAAGGGCCATACACGCGATAGCCATAAACCTGCCCGGGGTGGGCGTCCGGCAGATAGCCGTGAAATGTCTCGTCGGTGTACTCGGGCAGCTCGATACGCTCCAGTTCGACTTCACCCGTGGAGTCGAACAGGCACAGCTCGACCTTGGTGGCATTGGCGGAAAACAGGGCGAAGTTCACGCCCAGGCCGTCCCACGTAGCCCCCAAAGGAAAGGGCAGCCCTTCGCGGATGCGCAAGGCATCGCCAGTGGGAGGTGCTGACGTACGTTTGCTCATGACCTGCTCCTGCTCAACCGGGGTTCGAGGTGTGTATGTGCTGTGGGAGCGGGCTCGCGATCAGTGCTTGAATCGCGAGCAAGCCGGGTCGCCGAACCGTTGCTCCCACAGCGGGTGTACAGGCGTATTCAAGATGAAGCAGGTTTGCGCGGTGCCCGTGGCTTTTTCTCGGCGGCCGGTTTTGCCGCCGTCTTGGCTTTGGTCACACGCGGCCCGGCCTTGGAAGGGGCAAGGGCCTGAGCCTGGGCCAGTTTGTGGGCCATTTCCCAGTGGCGCTCCTCCTGACCGTCAGGCCGCCCCTCGGATTCCCAGATTTGGTAGGCAAATTCACGAATGCATTTTTCGTCGCTACTCATGGCAAAGCTCCTTGACTCGTGGGTGAATTATCGGTCCCGTTCATGGGCTTGCTGGCGGGCACAGGCCAGCAATTCGAGGCGTTGCGTGGCATCAATGGTGTCCAGCAACGTGTTGCAATCACCAGGCAGCCGTCGGCACCAGTTGGGGTGACCGCTGATGGTGCCCGGCAAATTGGCTTGTTCCTCAAGACCCAGCGCGTCCTCTATCGGCAGCAATACCAGTGGCGCACGGGTGTGCCCCAGAAAACGAATGCTGGCGTCCAGTGTCGGCGCGTTGCCTTGGGCTTCTTCCTGAAAGTTTTGCGGGTCCTGGCTCAAGGCGCGGTGCAGGCCTTCGCACTCGATGCTGCGATTTTCGCGCCAGCGCTGCGCGGCCACCGGATCGACCAGACCCAGGCGTTCGTTCCAGTCGATGTCGCGTCCGTGCAGCCAGCCATTGAGGGTTGGCAGGTCGTGGGTGCTGGTGGTGGCCAGTGCGTCATCCGGCCAGTCCAGAATCGGCTTGAAACGGGCGCCATAGTCCTGTTCGAACAGCAGCACGCGAATGCCGAGGATCGCCCGCTCGCTGAGTTTTTCCCGCAGCCCGTCGGGTACAGTGCCGAGGTCTTCACCCAGGACGATGGCCTGGTTGCGCACGGACTCGAGGGCGACCAGGCGCAGCAGGTCATCGATCGGGTAATACAGATAGGCCCCTTCGCTGGGCGATGCCCCCAAGGGGATCAGCCACAAGCGTTGCAAGCCCAGTACATGGTCAATGCGCAGCCCGCCTGCGTGGGCGAAGTTGGCGCGCAACATTTCGATAAACGCTCGGAAACCATTGCGCTTGAGGCCTTCGGGCGAGAACGCGGAAATGCCCCAGCCCTGGCCTGCGCGGTTGAGCTGGTCGGGCGGGGCGCCCACGGTCAGTTTTGCCAGCAGTTCATCCTGCCGGCACCAGGCCTGGCTGCCCGCACCATCGGCCCCCACGGCCAGGTCGGCGATCAGGCCAACGGCCATGCCGCTGGCCCGGGCGGTGGCTTGTGCGCGAGCCAGGCAGCGGTCCATCAACCACTGACAAAAGGCGTAAAAAGCGATCACATGCCGGTGTTTTTCGGCGAAGTGCAGCAGCGCCGGGCTGTCAGGATTGCGCCACTGCTCGGGCCAGTCGCGCCAGTCGAGGCTGTGGTTATCGGCCACACAGGTTTCCTGCACGGCTTCGAAGCGACAATGGTTTTCCAGCGCCTCGCCACCCTGTTCGCGAAACTGCCGGAAGTCGGCCAGCAGCGGGTGATCGTCCTGGACAAAGTGCTCGTAGAGCTGGCGCAGCAGGGTCTGCTTGGCCCGGGTTGCGGCGGGCCAGTCGATCAGGGGGAGCTGTTCCAGCCGCTCCAGTTCATCCTTCAGCCCGGTGGCCTCAATGGCTTTGCTGAGTGCTTCTTTCCCCAGAATGCTGGCCGGAGCGGCATACAGGCTGTTGAGAAACAGGCGGCTGGACGGTGAGTACGGGCTGTAGTGTTTTGGCGCGCTGCTAAACATGGCGTGCACGGGGCTGATCGCCAGTGCATCGGCGCCTCGCTCGCCAGCGGCCTGCAACAGGGTTTCCAGGGCCCGGGTATCGCCGAAGCCGCCGTCGCCATGCCGGCGCAACGAGTACAGTTGAGCGCTCAGGCCCCAGGCCCGGGGGGCCGACTGGTGCAAGGCATCGCCGATACTGAAGCACTTGGCCGGGGCCACGGCCAGGGTGAAATGCTGGTCGTCCAGCTGCACCCGGTGGTAGCCGACGGGGATCATGCCCGGCAGCATCGCGTCGGCATCCAGCTGGATCGCCAGCGACTGACCGTTTTCAAGGTGCACCACGCAGTGACTGTGGGGGTGGAAATAGCGTGATAAATCCAGGGCCTTGCCAGCGTCGGCGGTCAGTAATGGCGGCAGACGCTTGTTCTGTTGCTCCAGTTGCAGGTTAAGCAAGCTGGTTTCAATGGCTTCGGCGCTGTTGGCTGGCAGGCCCAGCCCCGCCAATATGGCTTCCAGTACTTGGGGCTGGACTCTTTGTGGCTGGCCGTTGGCATCAATCCAGTCAACAGCCAGCCCGGCTCGACCGGCAAGTATTTCAAGTTGCGCTTCGCTCATTGGCGGGCTCCCGTGGCGATAAACGATCGAGCGTCAGGCAGATCCGCAGGTTGCGTGGTTCAAGGCTTGACGGAACGAAGCAGTGACTTGGCAACCAACTGTTCATACAGCTCGGCGTAGGGTTCAACCGCCTTGCACCAGTTGAACGGTGCGGCCATGGCGCGGCAACGCATGGCGTTGAGCAGCCGGGGGTAGGCAAACACCTTGAACGCCCGTTTCAACGCTTGCTCGTAGCTGGCCACGGTGGACTCATCGAACAAAAAGCCGGTGACACCGTTTTCAATGGTGTCGGCCAGGCCGCCGGTGTTGCGTGCCACAGGCAGCGAGCCAAAGCGTTGTGCATACATCTGGCTCAAACCGCAGGGCTCGTAGCGTGAGGGCATCAACAGGAAATCGCTGCCCGCGAACATGCGGCGCGCATCGGTTTCGTTGAACCCGATGCGCACCCCGATCTGCCCCGGGAAGCGCAGGGCCAGTTCGCGCATGGCGTGTTCTTCTTCGGGCTCCCCGCGACCAATAATTGCAATCTGCCCGCCTGAGGCGACGATAAAAGCCGCTACGGCTTCGGTCAGGTCCAGGCCTTTTTGGTACACCAGGCGCGAAACCACGGCAAACAAAGGACCTTTGGACGGCTTGAGGCCGAACAAGGCGCGGACATGAGTGGTGTTCAGGCCCCTGGCCTCCCAGTCGCCGATGCTGAACGGGGCAACCAGATGCGGGTCGGTTGTCGCTTCCCAGCTTTCATCGATGCCATTGGGAATGCCGCTCAGCAGCCCTTGCTGGGTTTTGCTGGCCAAAAAGCCATCCAGGCCGCAACCAAAAGCCGGGGTGGTGATTTCGGCGGCGTAGGTCGCACTGACCGTGGTGATATGGCTGGCGTAGGCCATGCCGGCCTTGAGGAACGACAACTTGCCATAAAACTCCATGCCGTCCTGTTGCAAGGCATGGTGCGGGATGCCCAGTTCCGGGCAGCAGGCGCGGCTGAATACACCCTGGTAGGCAAGATTGTGGATGGTAAACAGCGTAGGTGTGCGTTGACCGCGCCAATGCATATAGGCTGGTGCCAGCCCGGCAGGCCAGTCGTGGGCGTGTACCAGATCGGGCTGCCAGTGGATCTGTGCCAGGTTGGCCGCAATATCGGCTGCAGCCAGGCCCAGGCGGGCGAAGCGAATATGATTGTCAGGCCAGTCACGGCCGTTATTGGCGCCGTAGGGTGAGCCTTCGCGCTCATACAGTTCGGGGCAAATCAGTACATAGATGACCAGCCCGTCCTTGAGGTCCATGCGCCCGATCTTGCAGGCGGGCAGGGCGGCATGGCCGCCAAGTTCGCCGATGATATGAATCGGATTGTCACTATTGAGCACTTGCGGATAGCCCGGGATCAGCACCCGTACATCATGCAAGTGACGCATGGCCCGTGGCAGGGCGGCCGACACATCGCCCAGACCGCCGGTTTTAACCAGATCGGCCAGTTCGGAAGTGACAAACAGCACTTTCTTTTTATTGAGGTTGGCACTGGCCGACGGCAGCAAGGGCTTCCCGGCAGGAGCCATGCCTGGCAGTGATATCAGCTCACTAATAACTTGCGGGTGCAGACGTTCTTCTTGATTTGGCGCAGCAGCACTGATCATGAATCTCTCCCGTTGTATTTATAGATCCCCTTGCGGCCACCCGGCCAGTACGTCCCCACTTGCTAATCCGCCAGCCACCCTTGTCTCGATACACAGAGGGTGAGTAAGGCACTGCAAGGAATGCACCAAAAGCGGCGACCTTGTCTGAATTCGACCTATCACGGGCGCAGAAGATTCGTTTATTTAATTACGACGTTTAGACGCCGTAGACACGACAGCGTTGAGTGTAGGAGAGATAGTTCAAGTTTGTAGGATCGAGTGGATAATTTGTAGGACAAAACAGTGTTTGTTGCAGGGGCAATATGTCACACGTTGTGTGTCACAGATATTTCGGGCACGACTGAAAGTCTGTGGCCGTTGGTCGGGTGTGGCTGACACCCCGGAAGGCCTGCATCACCAGGCCGGCTCCCACAGGCTGCCGGCCGTCCTATGACCCTTAACTGCACGCCGAACGCACCATTGCGGTGCGTTCGGTGCTGGAATTTCAGTTGCCTGGGTATTCGGCGATGACCTGGTCGCTGCCATCGTTGCGCAGGCCGATGACCTGATACGCATCTTTGCGATCGCCCATTTCCATTCCCGGTGAGCCCATCGGCATGCCCGGCACGGCGATCCCTTTAAGGTCGCTGCGCTTGCTCAGTGCAACCACTTGGTCGGCGGGCACATGGCCCTCAACGAATTTGCCGTTGATCACACCGGTATGGCACGAAGCCAGTCGCGGCTGGACGCCGAGGCGTTGCTTGACACTGCTCATGTCGGCTTCCACATGGTCATTGACCTTGAACCCGTTGGTTTCAAGGTGCGAGATCCAGGCTTTACAGCAACCGCAGTTGGCGTCGCGATGCACATCAATGGTCAGTTGCTCGGCGGCCTGGGCCATGGAAGTCAGCAACAGGGCCGAGAGAGCGGCAAGGCGCAATGGGGTTTTCATCGAGTTCCCTCTTTACAAAAAAGATCAGCCTGAGCGACAGGGGCTGTCAGGCAGATGATGGCTAGATGACAATTTTGTCAGGTTGGGCCGGTTTTGATGGAATCAAGTGCAGGGCGATACACCCCGTAAACAGCGCTGAGCCAGCATCCGGCTTGCCAGCGACGGGGTTACTGGCCCAGGCGCAAACTGGCCCGAATGCCCTGTACTTCGGCCTCGTTGGCTTTGTACCCGTCTGCCGGGCCGGCGTAGGAGAGGGCATACGCGCTGTTGTCACGGGTCGCGGCGACCAGGGTCTGCGTAATGACGTGGTTGCCGTTCTGGGTGATCTTGCAGGTGGTTTCCAATGCGTCCATGCCGCCCAGGGTGCTGCTGCGGATTTTGTTGCAGGCGCTCTGGTAACCGCCTTTGGCGAAATTCTGTTGCAGGGTTTTGCGCATCTGCAACAACACCGCCTCCATATTGACCTTGTGCTCAGGCGTCAGGGTCGACTGGGTCAGCTCCATGACCATTTGCGGATCGCCGTTGGCGTCGTTCTTCACTGCCCGCTGGCGCACGCTGCTGTCGTCAGGCGCAGGCGGAACCGCTTGAACTTCCCAGCCCCCAGGCCAGGTAATCATCAGCGTGTCGGCACTGGCCGCGGGCACTGCTGCGAGCAGGCATAAGCCGATAAAAACAGGTAAACGGCGAGCAAAGTGCATGGATTTCGGGCCTTTTTGACGGGGTTTTGACCGTAATAGTGTATCAATAGGTGTCGAGGTATTGCTTTGCAGCGTGACATCATTTTTGACCATTGCTCAGCTAAACCTTTGCTTCTTATGTCTAATCCCGGACAATCGCGCCCCTCTTATGGCCGGGGCGATGTCAGCAAGGTGTTTCTTGTCCGCCCCGGCTGCGTGGTAACGACCGGCTAGCGGAGATTCGACCGGATGAATGACCAGGCTAACAGCGTCGACGAACGCTTCGACGAGACACCCGCGACCCTCAGTCGCTGGAACCGTCATGACACCACCTGGATGCTGGGCCTGTTCGGCACAGCGATTGGCGCAGGTACCTTGTTTTTGCCGATCAACGCAGGGCTGGGCGGCTTTTGGCCGTTACTGATCCTGGCGCTGTTGGCGTTCCCGATGACCTTTTACGCACACCGTGGGCTGACCCGCTTCGTACTCTCCGGGCGCGAAGGTTCAGATATCACTGATGTGGTTGAAGAGCATTTCGGCCTGCGCGCCGGTGCCGTGATCACGCTGCTGTACTTCCTGGCTATTTTCCCGATCCTGCTGATCTACAGCGTAGCGCTGACCAACACGGTCGGCAGCTTTATGCTCAACCAGATGCATATCACCCCGCCACCACGGGCACTGCTGTCGCTGGTGCTGATTCTGGGCCTGCTGATCGTGGTGCGCTGCGGCGAACAAGTGATCGTCAAGGCCATGAGCATGATGGTCTATCCGTTTATCGTCGCGTTGCTGTTTTTGGCGGTGTTTTTGATCCCGCACTGGAACGGCGGCATTCTGAGCACTGCAGGCACGCTGCCTGAACCTTCTGCCCTGTTGCATACCTTGTGGCTGGCGATTCCGGTGATGGTGTTCTCCTTCAACCATTCGCCGATCATCTCGGCCTTCGCCGTTGATCAAAAGCGCCGTTATGGCACCAACGCCGATGAGCGCAGCTCGCAGATCCTGTCACGCGCCCACTTGCTGATGGTGGTGATGGTGCTGTTCTTTGTCTTCAGTTGTGTGCTCACACTGTCGCCAGCGCAACTGGCTGAAGCCAAGGCCCAGAACCTGTCGATCCTGTCTTATCTGGCCAACCACTTCGATAACCCGACCATCGCTTTTGCCGCGCCGCTGATTGCGTTTGTGGCCATTGCCAAGTCTTTCCTGGGCCACTACATCGGCGCCAGCGAAGGCCTTAAAGGTCTGGTACTGAAAACCGGCAAGCGTCCGGGTGCAAAAAACCTCGACCGCATGACCGCCGCTTTCATGCTGGTGGTGTGCTGGGCGGTGGCAACGCTTAACCCAAGCATCCTGGGGATGATCGAAACCATGGGCGGACCGGTGATTGCCACCATTCTGTTCCTGATGCCGATGTACGCGATTCGCCGGGTGCCGGCCATGCGTCAGTACTCGGGCCAGATCTCCAACGTGTTTGTCACGGTTGTGGGCCTGATCGCGATTTCGTCGCTGGTGTACTCGCTGATTCCTTGATGCTTGCCCCTGTCGCCGCCGTCCAGCGCGGCGACACTGCACTGATTGTCCCTCGCAAGCCGTCCTGGGCTTGAGTCTGGTCAGTACTGCGAATATGATTGCGACCCATTCCTATTCGCAGTGTGCTGCCAGCACGTCCCGAGGGTTCCCGTGTCGTCATCCCCGCCGAACCCATCGCTATTGCATTCAGACGTGCGCAGCCTCTACAGCGACCACCACGGCTGGCTGGTGAACTGGCTGCGACGGCGTTTGCGCGATACCGACAATGCCGCCGACATGGCGCAAGACACCTTCCTCTACGTGTTGGGCAAGCCGGAACAGGTGGCCCGTTTGCGCGAGCCACGTGCCTGGCTGAGCAGCATCGCCAAGGGTTTGCTGATTGACCGCTTTCGCCGCCAGCAGGTTGAGCAGGCGTACTTGAATGCCATCGCGCATTTGCCTGAGCAGGACATGCCTGCCCCCGAGGAACGTTTGATCCTCCTTGAAACCCTGACCCGGATTGACGCGTTGCTCGACGGCTTGAAGCCCAATGTGCGGACTGCCTTTTTGCTCTCGCGCCTCGAAGGCCTCGGTTATCAGGCGATTGCCGAGCGCCTGGGGGTTAGTCTCAGCTCAGTGGAAAAGTACATGGCTACGGCCATCCGGCACTGTTTCCTTGCGCGAAACGCACTATGAGCGGCGGATCAGTCCCGACTGGATTCGCTGCGCAGGTACTGGATCAGGCGATTGACTGGCTTGTGAAATCCCGGTCGGGTGTCGCTGACCCGCACGTGCAGGCTGCGTGTGAACAGTGGCGAGCGGCCGATGCCAGCCATGAGGCGGCCTGGCAAGCCCTGCAAGTCGCCGAAATGGCCTTTCAAAAAGTCTCGGCGCTGCCCGGTCGCGTGGCCCTCGACACCCTGTCCACCAGCGCTCGACTGCGCTCGCGCCGTCAGACCCTCAAGGTGCTCGGCTTGGGCCTGCTGGGCGCCGGGGCGGGCGGGCTGGTCGTGCAGCAACAACCCTGGCGCACCATGGGCGCCGACTATGCGACCGGCGTGGGGGAGCGGCGCCTGTTCAACCTGGCAGATGGCACTCTATTACAGCTAAATACCGACAGTGCTGCTGATGTGCTGTTCACTGCGCAACAGCGGCTGATTGTTTTGCGCGCTGGCGAGATTTTTATCCGCACAGGCCACGACCCTGCCTCCACGGCCGCACGCAGGACGTTTTGGGTGCAGACCCGTGAGGCGCGGCTGGAGGCAATCGGCACGGCATTCGATGTGCGCCAGGAACCCGGGCGTACCCGGTTGATGGTCGAGGAAGGCGTGGTGGCGATACATCTGCCTGTTGCCCGACCGGTGTTGGTGCAGGCCGGCAGCGAGTATGTGATCGATACCCGGTCGGCGCGCGCGCAGCCCGTCTCGACCCTGGATGTCGGCGGCTGGGCCCGTGGGGCGCTGGTGGCCAGACAGATGCGTTTGCAGGACCTGGCGCAAGAGTTGGCGCGCTACCGTCACGGTTGGTTGCAGTGTGATGCCGCGGTCAGTGATTTGCGTGTGTCCGGGGTGTTTCAGCTGGATCAGATAGATCGTGCACTTGAGGGCCTGAGCCAGTCATTGCCGGTACGGATCGAGCGCAGGACGCGGTTCTGGACGCGGATTGTGGCGGTTTAAGTCGCTTGCGTGAGCGGCTTTCGGGTGTATTGCGAATAATTATCAAATTCTTTTGCGGGTTTCCAGGTGTCCTTCGACAAATAGGCATATGACCTGTTAATTGTCGGAGCCCAGCTCAATGTCCCGTGTCTTTCGCAACCCTTCTTTATTTTCGCGTAACCGTTTAGCCATCGCCTTGCAGGCGGTTCTACTGGGCGGCGTACTGGTTGGCGCGCAATCGGTCAGCGCAGCGGCCGTCACTGCCCAGCGCAGCTTCGACGTGCCGGCCAGCGATCTGGAGGCGTCGTTGAACCGTTTTGCCCAGCAGGCCAACATCTCCCTGCCTTACGCCCCGGCCCTGGTAAAAAACAAACAGGCACCGGCACTCAAGGGACGTTTTGATGTGGCCCAGGGTTTGCTGCAACTGCTCAAGGGCAGCGGTCTGGCGGCCACTGAAGGCGCTAATGGGGTCTGGACGCTCTACCCGCTGACTACCGGCGGTGCTGACGGCCAATTGCAACTGCAAGCCACCAGCGTCACAGGTCTGGCTTTGGGCGGCACCACAGAAGGCAGCCATTCCTACACCACAGGTGAAACCAGCACCGCGACCAAGTTACCGCTTTCGCTGCGTGAAACGCCGCAATCGGTCACGGTGATTACCCGCCAGCAGATGACCGACCAAGGCTTGGGCAGCATCGCCCAGGTGCTGGGGCAAACGCCGGGCATCACGGTGGTGCATGACGATAGCGAGCGCTTCAACTTTTACTCCCGGGGTTTCACCCTGGACAACTTCCAGTACGACGGTGTGCCGACTTCGGACTTCACCACCAACACCAACGGCCTGGGCATGCGTGACATGGCCATTTACGACCGGGTTGAAGTGGTGCGCGGAGCGACCGGGCTGATGAGCGGCGTGGGCAGCCCGTCCGGCGCGGTGAATCTGGTGCGCAAGCGCCCAACCAAAGAGTTTCAGGGCTCTGTGGCAGGCAGTGGCGGATCATGGGATCGCTATCGCAGCGAGATGGACCTGTCCGGGCCGCTCACTGAAAACGGAACAGTGCGTGGTCGCGTCGTGGCAGCCCGCGAAGATGGCCGTTCCTTTATTGACCGCTATTCCTCCATCAAGGACGTGTTTTACGCCATCGGCGAAGCGGATTTGACTGACGCCACGACCGTCTATGCCGGGATCGACTACCAGCGAATAAATTCCAACGGCTCAAGCTTTGGTCAGTTGCCGTTGTATTACAGCGATGGCAGCCGCACCCACTTCAAGCGCTCAATGAATCCGGCAGCCAAGTGGGCGTATGCCGACAGCGAAAGTACCAAGTACTTCGCCGGGGTTGAGCAACGTTTTGATAGCGACTGGCTGCTCAAGGTCGAGGCCAGCCACTGGAAGGGCACTACCTGGCAGCTGCAGGGCAATCTGGTGGGCTGGGGCCCTTTCCCGGACAAAGCCACCGGCGAAGCACAGTTCATGAGCGGGACCAAAGACTTCGGGATCAACACCGATTCTTTGGACGCCTATGCCACCGGGCCGTTTGAGATGCTGGGCCGCACCCACGAGTTGGTGGTGGGGGTGAACATGAGCAGTCGGCGCACTGATTACCTGGCAATGAATGCGGATGACCTGACCGTCAATTATCAGGACTGGAATAATGACGCACCACGGCCTACGGACTTGAGCCAGGGCTTGAAGCAGAAGTACAAAACCAGGGAGTCGGCAGCCTACGCGGCATTGCGCTTGAAGCCGACCGATGACCTGTCAGTGATTGTGGGAACCCGCGTGGTGGACTACGACCGCAAGGGCGCCATGACCTATAACGCGGCGCAAACGACGCCGACCACGGACGATTCGAAAACAACCGGGAAAATGATTCCTTACGCTGGCATCGTCTATGACCTGAGTGAAAATCACTCGGTCTACGCCAGCTACACCGACATCTTCACCCCGCAAAGTTACTTTGACCGCGATGACAAAGTACTCGCGCCGATGACCGGTCAAAGCTATGAAGCTGGCTTCAAGTCCGAGTATTTCGGCGGCGCGCTGAACACCAGTTTTGCGCTGTTTATGATCAAACAGGACAACTACGCCGAATACGATGGTATGCGCGCTAACGGCGAAGATGCCTACAAAGCGGTGAGCGGCACCAAGACCAAAGGCTTTGAAGCGCAAATCTCTGGCGAGATCATGACCGGCTGGCAATTGCTGGCGGGCTACACCTACGCGCAACCGAGGGACAAAGACGGCAAGCGGATCAACAGCAACCATCCGGAACAGCTATTCAAACTGGCCACCAGCTATCAACTGACCGGCGATCTTAAAGACCTGAACGTGGGCGGCAACCTGTCGTGGCAGGGCTCGACCTACAGCGAGCTGGACTCATCGATCAAGGCCGACGCCAAGGAAGGCAGCTTCGCGGTGGTCGGCCTGATGGCCCGCTATGACATCAATGAAAACCTGAGTGCCTCGGTCAATCTCAACAACGTATTCGACCGCGAATACCTCAGCGGTTATGGCTTGTATTCGACCTATTACTACGGCGATCCACGCAATCTGATGGTGGGGATGAAGTACCGTTTCTGACGGCAAGTTTCATGTCGTGCCTGCGCTGCGTCGACTAGGGTTAAAAACCACCGGATCGCAGGCAGGCAATGTGCGATAACGGCATCCCCTGGCGCCGCGCAACGACGCTGACCTGCATCAAGGATGCCCGACCCGCACAGGCTTAGTCTGGGTTCATTCCATGTTCGAGGAGGTTGCCATAGATGAGCATCATCGTGACCGGGGCTGCCGGGTTTATCGGCAGTAATCTGGTAAAGGCGCTTAACCGGCGTGGCGAGCGCGACATCATCGCCGTGGACGACCTGACCGATGGCGACAAGTGCCGCAACCTGGCGGACTGCGATATCGCCGATTACTTCGACAAGCGCGAGTTCGTGCAACGCTTTGCCACTCATCAGTTGGGTGAAGTGCGGGCCGTGCTGCATCAAGGGGCCTGCTCCAGCACGGTCGAAAGTGACGGCCGGTTGATGATGGACAACAACTACCGTTACAGCTGCGATCTGTTGCAGGCCTGCCAGGAACAGTCGGTGCCTCTGCTGTATGCCTCTTCGGCGGCGGTTTACGGGGCCGGCAGGGATTTTAGCGAAGCCCGTGAGCATGAGCGGCCCTTGAATGTGTATGCCTATTCCAAGTGCCTGTTCGACCAGCGCGTGCGCCGGTTACTGCCCAAATCGCGCAGCCAGATCGTCGGCTTGCGTTACTTCAATGTTTACGGCCCCCGTGAGCAGCATAAGGGGTCCATGGCTTCGATGGTCTGGCACTGTTTCAACCAGTACCGCGATCGTGGCCATGTCGAGTTGTTTGGCGAGTACGGCGGTTATCCGGCGGGCGGGCATGAGCGTGATTTTGTGTCGGTTGAGGATGTGGTCAAGGTCAACCTGCACTGGCTGGATCATCCACAAACCAGCGGTATTTTCAACCTAGGCACCGGGTGCGCCCGTTCATTCAATGATCTGGCGCTGGCAACGATCAACAGCTTGCGCTGTGCTGAGGATCGACCGCCTTTGACCGTGGAAACCGCCATTCTGGACGGCGTATTGCGCTACTGCGAATTCCCGCAGGGGCTCAAGCACAAATATCAGGTCTATACCTGCGCGGACCTTGGGCAATTGCGCGAGGCGGGTTATCGCGAGCCGATGATGGGGCTGGAGGAGGGGGTGCAACGGTATTGTGCAGGGCTTCTTGCAACTTGAGTCCCCTGTGGGGGGGAGCTTGCTCGCGAAGGTCGTTCGCGAGCAGGTTCGCTCCCACAGTTGAAAGGTTATTTACCCGACAGCAGTGCTTCCAGTTTTTCCTGGTCACGGGCGAACTGGCGAATGCCTTCAGCCAGTTTCTCGGTGGCCATTGCATCCTCGTTGGACGCCCAGCGGAATTGCGACTCGTCCAGCACCAGGCGTGGTTCGCCAGCGTTGCCCGGAGCCAGTTTGCGCTCCAGTTTGCCGTCGTCCAGGGCCAGTTTTTCCAGCAGATCGGGGCTGATGGTCAGGCGGTCGCAGCCGGCCAGTTGCTCGATCTGGTTGAGGTTGCGGAAGCTGGCGCCCATCACCACGGTGTTGTAGGCATTGGCTTTGTAGTAGTTGTAGATGCGGGTCACGGACTGCACGCCCGGATCATCGGAACCGGTGTAGTCGATGCCGGTGGACTTCTTGTACCAGTCGTAGATCCGGCCCACGAACGGCGAGATCAAAAACACCCCGGCATCGGCACAGGCAGCTGCCTGGGCAAACGAGAACAACAGGGTCAGGTTGGTCTGGATACCGGCTTTTTCCAGTTTCTCGGCGGCGCGGATGCCTTCCCAGGTGGAGGCGAGCTTGATCAGCACTCGGTCACGGCCTACGCCGGCCTTGTCGTAAAGCTCGATCAGCTGGTTGGCTTTTTGCAGCAAGGCCGGTTCGTCGAACGACAAACGGGCGTCGACTTCAGTCGAAATACGTCCCGGGATCACCTTCAAGATACCGCTACCCACAGACACCGCGAAATGATCGCAGGCCAGGCCCACATCGCCTTTGGCGTGGCTAATGGCGTTTTGTAGCAAGTCGGCATAACCGGGCATCGCTGCGGCCTTGAGCAGCAGCGAAGGGTTGGTGGTTGCATCCACAGGTTTGAGACGGGTAATTGCGTCGAGGTCGCCGGTGTCTGCGACCACGGTGGTGAACTGCTTGAGTTGTTCCAGCTTGGAAGTCATGAGCGTCTCTGTCGAAAAGGTATTAATGGCAGTACAGATTGATTGCGTCGTCGATCAATAGTTCGCTGAACGGTGAGTGGCAGAATGCCGCTGAATGCATTCACAGTGCAACTAATGGTACAGATTTAATCTGCCGCAGTGCCATTACCCGGCTTCAGAGTTCCAGCTTGCCCCATCCCGGTTTGCGTAGCTCTGGTTCGCTGATCTGCACGGCATTGACGGTTTTGCCGGTGGCGAGTTCTACCCGACGCGCCACCTCCGGGTCGTCGGCGAACGGGATCAGGCTGGCATCGTCGATGTCCTGCTCGGTTTTATGCTGCAAACACCAGCTGATTGCGCAGTAGATGCCGATCACGGCGGCGGTGTTGAGGGCGAGTTCCAGCATGTTCAAGGCTCCTTGCGCAGTGCAACGCAAGCCTTGCGGCCTGCGTTGCGTGGGGGTCAGGCAATCTGTGCTGTCAGCTCGGCTTGCTTGAGGTTGGCGACACGGACCGTGCGCCACACGTTCCAGGCCATCAGCAGCATGCCGCTGAGGAAGAAAATCCCGCCCACCAGACGCACGACGAAGCCTGGGTGGCTGGCCTGCAACGACTCGACAAACGAGTAGGTCAGGGTGCCGTCGTCGTTGATGGCACGCCACATCAGGCCCTGGGTGATGCCGTTGACCCACATCGAGGCGATGTAGAGCACGGTGCCGATGGTGGCCAGCCAGAAGTGCAGGTTGATCAGCGCGATGCTGTGCATTTGCTCACGGCCGAAGATTTTCGGGATCATGTGGTACAGCGCGCCGAAGGTAATCATCGCCACCCAGCCCAGGGCGCCGGCGTGGACGTGGCCGATGGTCCAGTCGGTGTAGTGGGAGAGGGCGTTGACGGTCTTGATCGCCATCATCGGGCCTTCAAAGGTCGACATGCCGTAGAACGCCAGCGACAGCACCAGAAAACGCAGGATCGGGTCGGTGCGCAATTTATGCCAGGCGCCCGAGAGGGTCATCATGCCGTTGATCATGCCGCCCCAGCTGGGTGCCAGCAGGATGATCGACATCGCCATGCCCAGCGATTGCGCCCAGTCCGGCAAGGCGGTGTAGTGCAAGTGGTGCGGGCCTGCCCAGATGTACAGCGTGATCAGGGCCCAGAAGTGCACGATGGACAAGCGATAGGAGTAAATCGGTTTGCCGACTTGTTTCGGCACGAAGTAGTACATCATTCCGAGAAAGCCGGTGGTCAGGAAGAAACCTACGGCGTTATGCCCGTACCACCACTGCACCATGGCGTCGGTGGCGCCGGAGTACACCGGATATGACTTGAACCAGTCCACGGGGATTGCCAGATGGTTGACCACGTGGAGCATGGCGATCACCAGAATAAAGGCACCGAAGAACCAGTTGCCGACGTAAATGTGTTTGGTTTTGCGCCGTACCACGGTGGAGAAAAACACGATGGCATAGGCCACCCAGACCACAGTCAGCCAGACGGCACCGGTGAACTCGATTTCGGCGTATTCCTTGGTGGTGGTGTAGCCCAGGGGCAGGGTGACCAGCATGATCACAATCACCGACTGCCAGCCCCAAAAGGTAAAGGCTGCCAGCTTGTCCGAGTACAGCCGGACCTGGCAGGTGCGTTGCACGGCGTAGTAGCTGGCGGCAAATTGCGCGCTGCCGGCAAAGCCGAAAATCACCAGGCTGGTGTGCAACGGCCGCAGGCGGCCGAAGGTGGTCCAGGGCAGGTCGAGGTTCATTTGCGGCCAGGCCAGTTGCGAGGCGATCCACACCCCCATGGCCATGCCGATAACCCCCCATACCACGGTCATGATGGCGAATTGGCGGACGACCTTATAGTTATAGGCCTGCCCGTTTAGTGCTGTGCTCATGCTCAAGTCTTCCACGGTTCAAAGTCCTGCCAGGCCTCGTGGTCTGGCGCAGGGTGAACTCTAGGAAGCTTGAGAGAAACAAAACAGATTCAGAAAAACAGAAATTATGCGGAGCAGATTTAATCGCTGTTTCAAAGCTTTGTTGATTGATCTGATATGGTTTTTCGAACCATGTAAAAATTTATTTAAAACTGAGCTGTTCAGTTTCCTGCGTTCTGTAGTGGGTGCTCGATCACAATAAACACCGAATAAAACCGGGATCTGCGGTGATTTCCTACGGCTTGGCTATACCTATAATTCCGTGTACCTGCGGTTGCACCCCCTACAGGAGTTACAGCATGAAGCTTGGCTTAATGATTGGTACGTTGTGCATCGCCTCTATCGGGGTGGTCGGTTGTGCGAGCAAGGTCCAGCAACCGGATGAATACTCCGGATTTTTGAAAGATTACAGCCGGCTGAAAGAGGGCAAATCCCCTTCCGGTGTTGAGGTCATGCGTTGGGTTGACCCTAAACTCAATCTGAACAAGTACACCAGCGTGTATATCGAGCCGACTCAGCTTTACCCGGCACCGAAGCCGACGGAGAAAATCCCGCAAAGCACCCTGAACGGGATCACCAACTACTACGATCAGGCCCTCAAGCGCGAGATGGTGAAATCATTGCCGTTGGCCAGTGCCCCGGGGCCGGGCGTGATTGTGGTGCGGGCAGCCATCACGGCAGTCAGCAGCGAGACCGAGAGCCTGGCACCGTATGAATATATTCCGGTTGCCCTGGTGGCTGCGGCGGTGAGCACGGCGTCGGGGATTCGTGATCAGGAAACCCAACTGGCGACCGAAGCTGTATTTATCGACGGGCAAAGCCAGGACGTTGTGGCGCAGGTAGTGCGCAAAGGCACCGGCAAGCCGCTGGCTAACGACAGTCAGGTGATGAAGGCCGATGACGTGAAAAAGGTCATTGATAGCTGGGCCTCGGACATGCACCAGTCGTATCTGAAACTGAAAAAGTAAGCGTCTCTTGTGTAACCGCTGACGAGATACGAGGCTGCGATGGGCTGCGAAGCAGCCCCGGTATGTTGAAGGTCCTGCGGACCTTATCGCAGCCTTCGGCAGCGGCTACAAAGTTGCTCAAAACAGTTGCTGCCTGATTACCCGCCAACCGGTGTCAGCAACGGCATTTTCCACTGCCCCTTGGCCACTTCTGGCTTTGGCATGTAAATACGCAGAACCCCATAAAACGGACCATCCGGTGCCGGCAACCAGTTGCTTTGCAGCTCGTTGGCCGGTGGCTGATGTTGTACATACAGCGTCAGGCCGCCATCCGCATCGCGCTTGAGCTCGGGCAGCATGCGCGAGTTGATCAGGTAACGATCAAGCGGGTTGTCCACGAGCAGTTTGCTTTTGCCGTCATACAGGGTCAGCGACCAGAAAGCATTGGCCGGGGGCAGGGCGTCCTTGGCGAAGTGCAAGGTGTAGCGGTGTTTGGAGCCGTCTACCGGGTGCCCCTGGTTGTCGACGAAGTAACCGATGTAGTCGGCCTCTTCTGCCGAGTTGCCGAAGATCCCCATATTCGCGCCCGCATAGCGGTACAGGTAGTTGTTGTTCAGGTGTTCGCGTGAGCCGAACAGATCGCCGCTGCTGATCTTGTGGGTGTCGACCTGCTCCTTCTTGAATTGCCCGAATTCGGCTTTGCCGGCCGCAATCCCGTCTTGCAGTGCTTTGCGCTGCTCACTGCTCAACTGGTCCAGTGCGTAGGGTTGGCCCGGCTCAATACCGATCTTTTTGAAGCGCTCGCGCAGTGCGCTTTCGCCGGGTTGTGTTTCGGCAAATGCCAGCATGAAACTCAGGTACTTGAACAGTTCAGGGCTGTCGCTCATGTCTGCTACCGGCGCCGGCCAATCAATGGCGGGTACGGCAGCCGGCGCAGGCTGGTGCAGGAACTGGCTCAAAGGCTGTACGCCATAACCGCTCTGGATGTGCTTGACCTTGGGCAGGTCCTTTTCATCAAACAGCTGTGTGCGGTACAGGCCGTAGGCAATGGCACTTTCACTGGGGATCACTGCGTCGATATTGGCCGGTTTTTCGCCTTTCCAGCCGGGGCCGACAATCATGAAATTGCCGCCTTTGTTGCCGGTGGTGCGGGTGCCCAGGTACGCAAAGTTTTGCGTGTACAGATCAATCAGCTGGGTGGAGTAATAACGTTCGTCTTCAATCGGCGGCAGGGTCAGCACCAGCGGTTCTGCACGCAGATCCATCCACAGAAACGAATAGGGCGTGTCCGAGTTGGGCGTCACGAAGGCCGTGTCCTTGGGCGTGAATACCATGGCGGTATTGCCGATCTGATTGAACGGTGCCTTGAAGTTTTTGCCGTCCTTGTCCACCGCCTGGGTGTAGAGGGTCTTGTACATTTCCACTACCGGGAAGCCGTACAGATAAGCTTCCCTGGCGATGCTCCGAGCCTCGTCAGGCGTGGCACTGAAGTTCATGGCAGGCACGTTGCCCGCCCATAAACAGAGGCAGGTCGCGAGCAGAAAAGCAGGGCGTTTGAGGTACATGGCAGTGTCCTTTGCTCTCGGTTGGCGAGTCATGGTGTGAGGGTGATGTCGTCAAGCTTCCAGCTTTTGTCGAACCATCGGTATCGGGCCGATTCGGGTTTGAAGGCTCTTGGTGGGGGCGTTGGCGCTGAGACCACAGCTGGTGGCAAGCGCCAGCACGCCAAGGCCTGCGGCTCGGAGTAACGGATTCATGGGGTTTCCTTATTTTCCGAAGGTGACATTGATACCGGCAAACAACGTGAATTGCGGCAGGTTGTCGCCCTTGCGCTCCACGGTCCATTGGGGTTCAACAAACGCGTTGAGGATATTGGTTCCGGCCTTCCAGGCTTTGCCGACACCCAAACCGACGGGGATGTAGTGGGTGTTGTTTTTCAGGTCGTAGGTCCAGGTGCCGGTGGAGCGCAGGTACCAGCCCTTGGGCAGGTTGTGGATGATGAACGGCTGGAAGGTGGCGCTTTCGACATGCTGGCGATCGCTGTCACCGGCGAATGAGCGTTGGTATTGCACCAGTGCGCCGAGCAAGCCCCGGGGTGAGGAGTCGATGGCGATTGCCGCCAGCCCGGCTTGCCATTTGCCGGTGCCCAGCTCGTCATGTTCGGCGGTCGGCGCGGTGATTTGCGGGCCGATGCCCAGCTGAACGCCTTCGGTCTTGAGCAGGAAAATATCGAACACATTGAGGTCGCCAATCCCGGTGCTGTAGCCACTGTGCGGATCAGGGCGGGTGCTGATCGGCAGGGTTACGCGCAGCAGTTGCGGCACCCCGACAAAGTCGTTCGGCGCCATGGGCAATGCGCCGCGCAGCAGGGCGTCGTTGGTGTGGATGTTGCTGTCGTAAACCTGTGGCGTGTAATAGTCCTGAAGGTTCAGGCCGGGTGCCAAACTGAGGGGGTTGTTACTTTTGTTGGCTGTTTCTGCGTTATCTGCCTGCGCGCCGGCGAAGGGGAAAAGGGCGAGCGTGAGCAATAACCCCGGGGCAATTTGACTGGTGTTCATGGCTATCCAAGTCCTTGGTTGTAGGCATGAACGCTAGCAGCACCTCAAGGCTTAGCCAGTTGGGGGGGTAGTATTTACGGCGTATTTGCGCAGAACTGCACAGAAAAAGTACAGGGTTTGGGTAATCGTTAATCTCTCTAAACGTGGAAGATGCGTAGGAATAGTCTTTTTGTCATGGGAGGTATGTGATTTTGTGTTCGGACCGTAGGTCGTGCGAGTGATTCATGTTTAACTTCGGCCTCTTCAAAAACTGTTAAGAAGGACATCGTTCATGGCTCAAGTGACGCTTAAAGGCAATCCTGTTCAAGTCAACGGCGAACTGCCAGCAGTAGGCTCCAAGGCACCGGCGTTTTCGCTGGTTGCGGGTAATTTGTCCGACGTAACCCTGTCCAGCTTTGCCGGCAAGCGCAAAGTACTGAACATCTTCCCAAGCGTTGATACCCCGACGTGCGCCACCTCGGTTCGCACGTTCAACGCCCAGGCCAACGAACTGGCCAACACCGTTGTACTGTGCATTTCGGCTGACCTGCCGTTTGCCCAGGCACGCTTCTGCGGCGCAGAAGGCCTGGAAAACGTACAAAACCTGTCGACCCTGCGCGGCCGTGAGTTCATCGAAAACTACGGCGTGGCAATCGCAGATGGCCCGTTGGCTGGCCTGACTGCCCGCGCGGTCGTGGTACTGGACGAGAACGACAATGTGCTGCACAGCGAGCTGGTTAAAGAAATCGCTGAAGAGCCGAACTACGAAGCAGCGCTGGCTGTTTTGAAGTAAGTTGCACCGTACTGCCCAAAGCGGCCTGGCATTTAATGCCAGGCCGTTTTTTTTGCACTCCAAAAAAATCACACAACACCTGTGTGAACTGGCTTGCCAGCGATGCAGGCCCCAGGGTGTAGCTGAGTGACCGCGGTGATGCGATCGCCAGCAGGCTGGCTCCCACAGAATTTGGCCGGTTACACCTCTATAACGTAAATAGCCGGTAAAGAACCTTTTCATAACCGTCCACACTGCTTATCGTTCCCCCTCCTGTTAATAATCGCTCGCGCCTAATGGTTGATCACTCCATGCAATCCTCTGTTTCCCACAAATCCCGTCTCTGGCCAATTGGTCTGCTGGTCTTGCTGATTGTTCTCGGCCTGTGCTGGTGGCTATGGCCGTCGGCCTCGAAAAAGGCAGGGGCCGAGCAGCCCGCCGGGCACACCGGCCGCTCGGGGATGATGCGTCCCGGCTTTGGTGGCTCGACGCAAGCGGTGCCGGTGCGGGTCTCAGAAGTGACGCTGGGTGATTTTGCGGTGTACTTCAAGGCCCTGGGCACTGTGACCGCACTCAACACCATCAATGTGCGCAGCCGGGTGGCAGGGGAGCTGGTCAAGGTCTATTTCAAGGAAGGGCAGATGGTCAAGGCGGGCGAGCTGCTGGCTGAGATCGACCCGCGCAGCTATCAAAACGCGCTGCTGCAAGCCGAAGGCACCTTGATGCAAAACCAGGCCCAGTTGAAAAACGCCCAGGTCGATGTGCAACGCTATCGCGGGCTGTATGCCGAAGACAGTATCGCCAAGCAAACCCTGGACACCGCCGAAGCATTGGTCAGCCAGTATCAGGGTACGGTCAAAACCAACCAGGCAGCGGTCAACGACGCCAGGCTGAACCTTGATTTCACCAAGATCCGCGCGCCTATCAGTGGCCGTGTGGGCTTGCGTCAACTGGACGTCGGCAACCTGGTGGCGGCCAATGACACCACGGCCCTGGTGGTCATTACCCAAACCGAGCCGATCGTGGTCAGCTTCACCCTGCCCGAGAACAACCTGGCCCTGGTACTTGAGCGTTATCGCAGCGGCGCCAAATTGCCGGTGCAAGCCTGGAACCGTGGCGACACCAAAGAGCTGGCAGTGGGTGTGTTGAGCAGCATCGACAACCAGATCGACATCACCACCGGCACCCTGAAGTTCAAGGCGCTGTTCGAGAACCGTGATCAGGCACTGTTCCCCAACCAGTTCGTCAATGTGCACTTGCTGGCTGACACCCTCAAAGACGTCGTGCTGGCGCCGACAGCCGCGATCCAGTACGGCACCAATGGCTCGTTCGTGTATGCAATGGACGGCGACAAAAAGGTCAAGATCCGCAGCGTCAAAGTGGGTGCCACCGACGGTGACATCACGGTGATCGAAGACGGCCTGGCGCCGGGCGATCGTGTGGTGCTCGAAGGCACTGACCGTCTGCGTGACGGTGGCGCGGTGGAAGTGGTCAACGACAGCGCCCAGGTGCCTGCAACCGCTGCTGAGCAACTGCAAGGCGTCGACGATGATGCGGCTCCTGCCTCCGCCCCCGAGAAGGCCAAGGCCAAGGCGAACGAATGAATCTGTCGCGGCTGTTTATCCTGCGCCCGGTCGCAACCACGCTGTGCATGCTGGCCATCGTGTTGTCCGGGATCATCGCCTATCGCTTGCTGCCCGTTTCGGCTTTGCCCCAGGTCGACTACCCGACAATCCGCGTGATGACGCTGTACCCCGGCGCCAGCCCGGATGTGATGACCAGTGCGGTCACGGCGCCGCTTGAGCGCCAGTTCGGGCAAATGCCGGGCCTGACGCAAATGGCCTCCACCAGTTCCGGTGGCGCATCGGTACTCACCCTGCGCTTTAACCTGGACATCAACATGGATGTCGCCGAGCAACAGGTGCAGGCCGCGATCAACGCCGCCAGCAACTTGCTGCCCAAGGATTTGCCGGCACCGCCGGTGTACAACAAGGTCAACCCGGCCGATACCCCGGTGCTGACGCTGGCGATTACGTCCAAGACCATGCTGTTGCCCAAGCTAAATGATCTGGTCGACACCCGCATGGCGCAAAAAATTGCCCAGATCAGCGGCGTGGGCATGGTCAGCATTGCCGGCGGTCAACGCCAAGCGGTGCGGATCAAGGTCAATCCCGAGGCGCTGGCCGCCAATGGCCTGAACCTGGCGGATGTGCGCACACTGATCGGCGCATCCAACGTCAACCAGCCCAAGGGCAACTTTGACGGCCCGACCCGGGTGTCGATGCTCGACGCCAACGACCAGCTCAAAACCCCCGAGGAATACGCCGAACTGATCCTGGCGTACAACAACGGCGCGCCGCTGCGACTTAAAGACGTGGCCGAGATTGTGGACGGCGCCGAGAACGAACGCCTCGCCGCCTGGGCCAATGAAAACCAGGCCGTGCTGCTTAACATTCAGCGCCAGCCCGGCGCCAACGTGATTGAGGTGGTGGACCGGATCAAGGCGCTGCTGCCGAGCATCACCGACAACCTGCCGGCCGGTATCGACGTCACGGTTCTGACTGACCGCACGCAAACCATCCGCGCCTCGGTGCGCGATGTGCAGCATGAGCTGTTGATCGCCATCGCACTGGTGGTGATGGTGACCTTCCTGTTTCTGCGCAGGGCCAGCGCCACGCTGATTCCGTCCATTGCGGTGCCACTGTCATTGGTGGGCACCTTTGGTGTGATGTACCTGGCCGGGTTCTCGATCAACAACCTGACGCTGATGGCCCTGACCATCGCCACCGGCTTTGTGGTGGATGACGCCATCGTCATGCTGGAAAACATCTCGCGCTATATCGAGGAGGGTGACAGCCCGATGCAGGCGGCGCTCAAGGGGGCCAAGCAAATCGGCTTTACCCTGATCTCGCTGACCCTGTCGCTGATTGCGGTACTGATCCCGCTGCTGTTTATGGCCGACGTGGTGGGGCGCCTGTTCCGCGAGTTTGCGATCACCCTGGCGGTGGCGATCCTGATCTCGCTGGTGGTCTCGCTGACCCTGACGCCGATGATGTGTGCCCGCTTGCTCAAAGCCGAGCCCAAGGAAGAAGAACAGGGGCGTTTTTACCGGGCCAGCGGCGCGGTCATTGACTGGATGATCGCCGAATACGGCCGTATGTTGCAGTGGGTGCTCAAGCACCAGCCGCTGACCCTGCTGGTGGCCGTCGGTACGTTGGCGCTGACCGTGGTGCTGTACATGGCGGTGCCCAAGGGCTTCTTTCCGGTGCAGGACACCGGCGTGATCCAGGGCATTTCCGAGGCGCCGCAGTCTATTTCGTTCAGTGCCATGAGCCAGCGTCAGCAGGAGCTGGGCCAGATCATCCTGAAAGACCCGGACGTTGAAAGCCTGTCGTCCTATATCGGGGTGGACGGTGATAACCCGACGCTGAACAGCGGGCGCATGCTGATCAACCTCAAGCCCCACAGCGAGCGCAGTGACAGTGCCTCTGAGGTGATTGCGCGCCTGCAACCGCAACTCGACAAGCTGGTGGGCATTCGCCTGTTCATGCAGCCGGTGCAGGACCTGACCATCGAAGACCGCGTGAGCCGTACCCAGTATCAGTTCAGCCTGTCATCGCCGGATGCCGATCTGCTCAGCACCTGGAGCCAGAAACTGGTGACGGCGTTGTCCAGCCAGCCTGAGCTGGCCGATGTGGCCAGTGATCTGCAAGACAAGGGCTTGCAGGTTTATCTGGTGATTGACCGCGATGCGGCCTCGCGCCTTGGGGTGTCGGTCGCCAATATCACCGACGCGCTGTATGACGCGTTCGGCCAGCGGCAGATCTCGACCATCTACACCCAGGCCAGCCAGTACCGCGTGGTGCTGCAGGCCAAGGATGGCGAAAAAATCGGCCCGCAGGCGCTCGACCAGATACACGTCAAAACCACCGATGGCGGTCAGGTGCGCTTGTCGAGCCTGGCCAAGGTCGAAGAGCGTCAGGCGCAACTGGCGATCTCCCATATCGGCCAGTTCCCCTCGGTGATGGTGTCGTTCAACCTGGCCCCCGGCGTTGCCCTGGGGCAAGCAGTGGAACTGATTGATCAGGTGCAAAAGGACATCGGCATGCCGGTGGGAGTCAAGACCGAGTTCCAGGGCGCGGCCCAGGCGTTCCAGGCTTCGCTGTCGAGCACCTTGCTGTTGATCCTGGCGGCCGTGGTGACCATGTACATCGTGCTTGGTGTGCTCTACGAGAGCTACATTCACCCGATCACGATTCTCTCGACTCTGCCCTCGGCGGCGGTCGGTGCCTTGCTGGCGCTGATCCTCAGTGGCAATGACCTGGGGATGATCGCGATTATCGGCATCATCCTGCTGATCGGTATCGTGAAAAAGAACGCGATCATGATGATCGACTTCGCCCTTGATGCTGAACGCAACCAGGGCATGGCGCCCGAGCAGGCGATTTATCAGGCGGCGCTGCTGCGCTTCCGTCCGATCCTGATGACCACCCTGGCGGCGCTGTTTGGTGCCGTGCCGCTGATGCTGGCCACCGGTTCCGGCGCTGAACTGCGCCAGCCGTTGGGTCTGGTGATGGTCGGCGGTTTGCTGGTGAGCCAGGTCTTGACCCTGTTCACCACGCCGGTGATCTATCTGTACTTCGATCGACTGGGCCGCCGCTGGCGGGGTGACGCAGCCAGCGCTGAGCAGGCCCCGGTATGAACCTGTCCGGCCCTTTCATCAAGCGCCCGGTAGCGACCATGCTCCTGAGCCTGGCAATCATGTTGCTGGGCGGGGTGAGCTTTGGTTTGCTGCCGGTGTCGCCTTTGCCGCAAATGGACTTTCCGGTGATCGTGGTTTCGGCCAGTTTGCCGGGGGCCAGCCCCGAGGTCATGGCGTCCACCGTCGCCACGCCGCTGGAGCGATCTTTCGGTGCGATTGCCGGGGTCAACACCATGAGCAGCCGTTCGAGCCAGGGTTCGACACGGGTGATTTTGCAGTTCGATCAGGACCGTGACATCAACGGCGCGGCTCGGGAAGTGCAGGCAGCGATCAACGCTTCGCGCAACCTGCTGCCCAGCGGCATGAAAAGCATGCCGACCTACAAAAAGGTCAACCCGTCACAGGCACCGATCATGGTGCTGTCGCTGACCTCCGATGTCTTGTCCAAGGGCGAACTTTACGACCTGGCCTCGACCATTCTGTCCCAAAGCCTGTCCCAGGTGCCCGGGGTGGGTGAGGTGCAAATCGGCGGCAGTTCGCTGCCGGCGGTGCGTATCGAGTTGGAGCCGCAACTGCTCAACCAGTACGGCGTGTCGCTGGATGACGTGCGCAACACCATCGCCAATGCCAACGTGCGCCGCCCCAAGGGCGCGGTGTCCGACGGTGATCGCAACTGGCAGATCCAGGCCAACGACCAGCTGGAAAAAGCCAAGGATTACGAACCGCTGATCATCCGTTACCAGGATGGCGCGGCACTGCGCCTGAGCCACGTGGCCAAGGTCAAGGACAGCGTTGAAGACCGCTACAACAGTGGTTTCTTCAATAACGATGCGGCCGTGCTGCTGGTGGTCAACCGCCAGGCCGGGGCCAACATCATTGAAACCGTGAACGCAATCAAGGCCCAGTTGCCGGTCTTGCAGGCAGTGCTGCCGGCCAGCGTGCAACTGAACCTGGCGATGGACCGTTCGCCGGTGATCAAGGCCACGCTGCACGAAGCCGAGATGACCTTGCTGATTGCCGTGGCGCTGGTGATTCTGGTGGTGTTCCTGTTCCTGGGGAACTGGCGTGCTTCGTTGATCCCGACCCTGGCAGTTCCGGTGTCCCTGGTTGGCACTTTCGCCATCATGTACCTGTACGGGTTTTCGCTGAACAACCTGTCGCTGATGGCCCTGATTCTGGCCACCGGGCTGGTGGTGGACGATGCCATCGTGGTGCTGGAGAACATCTCGCGGCATATCGATGACGGTATCGCCCCGATGAAAGCGGCGCTGCTGGGCGCCAAAGAAGTCGGCTTCACCCTGCTGTCGATGAACGTCTCGCTGGTGGCGGTGTTCCTCTCGATCCTGTTTATGGGCGGGATCGTCGAAAGCCTGTTCCGCGAGTTTTCCATCACCCTGGCCGCCTCGATTGTGGTGTCGCTGGTGGTGTCGCTGACCCTGACCCCGATGCTCTGTGCGCGCTGGCTCAAACCCCATGTGCCGGGCACTGAAAACGCCATGCAACGCTGGAGCATGCGCCTTAACGAACGCATGGTCAGCGGTTATGCCCGCAGCCTGGACTGGGTATTGCGCCACCAGCGCCTGACGCTGTTCAGCCTGCTGGTGACCATTGGCGTCAATGTGGCGCTGTACGTGGTGGTGCCCAAAACCTTTATGCCGCAACAGGACACCGGGCAACTGATCGGTTTTGTGCGCGGTGATGACGGCCTGTCGTTCAGCGTGATGCAGCCCAAGATGGAAATCTTCCGCAAGGCCGTGCTGGCCGATCCTGCGGTCGAGAGTGTTGCCGGCTTTATCGGCGGCAACGGTGGCACCAACAACGCCTTCATGATCGTGCGCCTCAAGCCGGTATCGGAGCGCAAGGTGTCTTCGCAAAAGGTCATTGAGCGCCTGCGCGAAAACATGCCCAAAGTGCCCGGTGGCCGCCTGATGCTGATGGCCGACCAGGACTTGCAGTTTGGCGGCGGACGCGAGCAAACCAGTTCGCAATACTCTTACATCCTGCAAAGTGGCGACCTTGGCGAACTGCGTGCCTGGTACCCGAAAGTGGTGGCCGCACTTAAAGCACTGCCCGAGCTGACAGCCATCGACGCCCGCGAAGGCCGTGGCGCGCAGCAAGTGACGCTGGTGGTTGACCGCGATCAGGCCAAGCGCCTGGGCGTGGACATGGACATGGTCACTGCGGTGCTGAACAACGCGTACAGCCAGCGGCAGATTTCCACCATCTACGACAGCCTGAACCAGTATCAAGTGGTGATGGAGGTCAACCCCAAATACGCCCAGGACCCCGAAACCCTGAACCAGGTGCAAGTCATCACGGCCGATGGCCAGCGTATTCCGTTGTCGGCCATCGCCCACTACGAGAACAGCTTGCAGAACGACCGGGTGGAGCACGAAGGCCAGTTTGCATCGGAGACCATCTCGTTTGACATGGCCCCCGGCGTAACGGTGGAGCAGGGCACCACGGCCATTGAGCACGCCATCGCCAAACTCGGCTTGCCCGAAGAGGTGATTGTGAAAATGGCCGGCACCGGAGATGCCTTTGCCGCCACCCAAAAGAGTCAGCCCTTCATGATTCTGGGGGCGTTGGTGGCGGTGTATCTGGTGCTGGGGATTCTCTATGAGAGCTACATCCACCCGCTGACCATTCTGTCCACCTTGCCCTCGGCCGGGGTGGGTGCGTTGCTCAGCATCTACCTGACAGGGGGCGAGTTCAGCCTGATTTCGCTGCTGGGCCTGTTTCTGTTGATTGGTGTGGTGAAGAAAAACGCGATTCTGATGATCGACCTCGCGCTGCAACTGGAACGGCACGCGGGCCTTGGCCCGCAAGAGTCGATCCGCAGCGCGTGCCTGCAGCGTTTGCGGCCGATCCTGATGACCACCCTGGCGGCCATGCTCGGCGCCTTGCCGTTGATGCTCAGTACCGCCGAAGGCGCGGAAATGCGCCAGCCCCTGGGCCTGACCATTATCGGCGGGCTGCTCCTGAGCCAAATCCTGACCCTTTACACCACCCCGGTGGTTTACCTCTATCTCGACCGTATGCGCCGTCGCTTCAACAAATGGCGCGGCGTGCGTACTGATGCTGCTCTGGAAACTCCGCTATGACCTCTCGTTTGCTTGATCTTGCCCCGGCCCTGTCGTCCCAACGCTGGGCGCTTGCCCGCGGCTCGCGCTTGCTGGGCCTGGTGTTATCAGGCCTGTTGCTCAGCGCATGCGCGATTGGCCCGGACTACCAGCGTCCCGAGGCCGCGTCGCCCGCCCAATTTAAAGAAGCCGCAGGCTGGACCCAGGCCAACCCGAGCGATGCGCTGGAGCGTGGCGCGTGGTGGGAGCTGTATGGCGACCCGCAGCTCAACGGGCTGGTGGAGCGACTCAACAGTGCCAACCAGAGCGTGGCTCAGTCCGAGGCGCAGTTTCGCCAGGCGCAAGCCCTGGTGCGCAGTGCGCGCGGGGCGTTCCTGCCCAGTGCCGACCTGACGGTGGGTAAAACCCGCTCCAGCCAGGGCACCGGCAGCTCCAGCTCCAGTTTGAGCAGCTCCAGCAGCGGGATCCGCAACACCTTGAACGCGCAAGTCGGCGTGAGCTGGGAAGCCGATGTGTGGGGCAAGTTGCGTCGCGGTCTGGAAGCCAACGAAGCCAGTGCCGAGGCCAGCCTGGCCGATCTGGCGGCGATGCGTTTGAGCCAACAGTCGGAGCTGGTGCAGAACTACCTGCAACTGCGGGTGATAGACGAGCAAAAGCGTTTGCTGCAAGCCACGGTCGAGGCCTATCAGCGTTCGTTGAAGATGAGTGAAAACCAGTACCGGGCGGGGATTTCCGGCAAGGATGCGGTGGCCCAGGCGCAGACCCAGTTGCGTACTACCCAGGCCAGCCTGATCGACCTGATCTGGCAGCGTGCGCAGTTTGAAAACGCGATTGCGGTACTTACCGGGCAAGCACCGGCCGGGTTTGCTCTGGCTGAAACCAAAAACGTACCCGAGTTGCCGCAGATCCCTGCCAGCTTGCCGTCACAATTGCTGGAGCGCCGCCCGGACATCGCGTCTGCGGAGCGCTCGATCATCGCCGCCAACGCCAATATCGGCGTGGCCAAAGCCGCTTACTATCCGGACTTCAGCCTGAGCCTGCAGGGCGGCTACAGCAGTAGCAAGTATGAAGACTGGATCAGCGTGCCTAACCGCTTCTGGTCGGTGGGGCCGAAAATTGCCTTGCCGTTGTTCGACGGTGGCCAGCGTTCGGCGGAAGTGGACCGCAACGAGGCCGTCTATGACCAGACCGTGGCCAAGTACCGCCAGACCGTGCTCGACGGTTTGCGCGAAGTGGAAAACTACATGGTTCAGCTCAAGGTGCTGGGCGATGAGTCGGTGGTGCAAGAGCAGGCGCTGGAGTCCGCCCGGGAGTCGCTGCGTTTGACCAATAACCAGTACAAGGCGGGTTTGATTGCCTATCTGGATGTGGTGTCGGTGCAAACCACGGCCTTGAGCACCGAGCGCAGCGTGCTCAACCTGCTGCAAAGCCGTCTGATCGCCAGCGTGCAACTGATCGCGGCGCTGGGCGGTGGTTGGGATGGCAACACCGACCTGAGTGCCCGGGAACAATAAATCCTGCCCCGCGGGTGCTCACCCACCCTGATGGTTGCAGCACCTTTGTGGGAGCGAGCCCGCTCGCGATGGCATCACTGCGATTGTTCGGATGCACCGCGGCGCCAGAATCGCGAGCAGGCTCGCTCCCACGGTGAATTGAGGAAAGATCCAGATTCTATGAGCTGCTTGGGGGCCTGCTGTGCTCACCCACCCTGATGATTTCAGCGCCTTTGTGGGAGCGAGCCCGCTCGCGATGGCATCACCGCGATTGTTCGGATGCACCGCGGTGCCAGAATCGCGAGCAGGCTCGCTCCCACGGTGAATCGAGGAAAGAGCCAGATTCTATGAGCTGCTTGGGGGCCTGCTGTGCTCACCCACTCTGATGATTTCAGCGCCTTTGTGGGAGCGAGCCCGCTCGCGATGGCATCACCGCGATTGCTCGGATGCACCGCGGTGCCAGAATCGCGAGCAGGCTCGCTCCCACGGTGAATTGAGGAAAGATCCAGATTCTATGAGCTGCTTGGGGGCCTGCTGTGCTCACCCACCCTGATGATTTCAGCGCCTTTGTGGGAGCGAGCCCGCTCGCGATGGCATCACTGCGATTGTTCGGATCCACCGCGGTGCCAGAATCGCGAGCAGGCTCGCTCCCACGGTGAATTGAGGAAAGAGCCAGATTCTATGAGCTGCTTGGGGGCCTGCTGTGCTTACCCATCCTGATGGTTGCAGCGTCCTTGTGGGAGCGAGCCCGCTCGCGATGGCATCACCGCGATTGTTCGGATGCACAGCTGAGCCAGAATCGCGAGCAGGCTCGCTCCCACGGTGAATTGAGGAAAGAGCCAGATTCTATGAGTTTCTTGGTGGCCTGCTGTGCTCACCCATCCTTATGGTTGCAGCGTCCTTGTGGGAGCGAGCCCGCTCGCGATGGCATCACCGCGATTGTTCGGATCCACTGCGGCGCCTGAATCGCGAGCAGGCTCGCTCCCACGGTGAATTGAGGAAAGATCCAGATTCTATGAGCTGCTTGGGGGCCTGCTGTGCTCACCCACCCTGATGATTTCAGCGCCTTTGTGGGAGCGAGCCCGCTCGCGATGGCATCACCGCGATTGTTCGGATGCACCGCGGTGCCAGAATCGCGAGCAGGCTCGCTCCCACAGGTCTCTACTGATAAAAACTGAACCGGTCCTTGCCACTGTTCTTGGACCGGTACAGCGCCTTGTCGGCCTTGGCCAGGGCCTGGTTGAGGGTGTCATCCTCTTCCACACGGGTCAGCCCGATGCTGATGGTCACCGGGTGTTCGTCGGGATCTTCGCGCACCCGGCGGCACAGGGTATCCATCAGGATCTCGACGTCCGAGCGCCGCACCCCCGACATATACACCGCAAATTCCTCGCCGCCCAACCGCGCGTATTCGTAGCCAGTCATCACCGCCTCGATGTTTGCGGCAGTGCGCTTGAGCACTTCATCGCCAATATCATGGCCAAACTGGTCGTTTACCTTCTTGAAGTTATCGATATCGATCATCGCAAGATAGTGGTCGTGTTCCCGGGGCAGGACCTGTAACTCATGGCCTGCCTGAAGCATGAAGGAGCGTCGGTTGGGAATCTCGGTCAGGGCATCCAGATAAGCCTGGGCCACCAGCAATTTGGACATTGTGTAGTTGTGCAGTTTGACCCGGCGTAGTTTGAAAAAGCTGTAGATCGTCAGGCTGCACAAAAAGGCGAAGTAGCACAGGATCAAGAGGCCGCGCAGATCCATGATCGACGCCTGGGTCATCAGGAAAGGGTTGAGCATCACACAGTTGATGGCCGCAACGCTGAGAAAGGCCCAGCGGCTAAGGGGTAAAACCGATGCGCTGTAAAGGATGCTGGAACTGGCAAGTGCCAGCCAGATTGGCTGTGTCTCTGCGGGCAGGCCAAAGATGATCAGACGCAAGCCGAGCGTGATGACCAGGACGAAAATCAGGTTGAGTACGTCGAAGTGCCGGTAGTTGTGAATAAAGCCAAGAATGACGGTCAGCCCCACCATGACGCTGATAAACAGCAGGGACAGGCCGGTAAAACCCTGGCCGCCCTTGGTGCTGATAATAAGGTTGAACAGCAACCAGATCGCAATGCTCGTGATGTAGGTCAGGCGGCAAAAATTGCGCAGCTTTTCAAAATCATGTTGGGCAAATTCGGCTTGCAAGGCAGGTGGCGCGGCTTGTTTCGAAATCTCTTTTTCAATGGTCTTGAGCATTGCGAGCCTGGGTCACTGTCGGATGACGGGACCCGGGCGCGCAAAGACCTTTAAACGTCTTCCTGGCCCGGGTTACACATCAATAACCCTAGCAGGACTTGGCGGCTTATCTATGCAGATCGAGCCTGGCGCACATGTCTGTTTCAGCCACTGTGGGTGAACACCTCGCCGACACTGCGCCGGCGCGCGTAGTGTTCGCTGGACCGAATCAAGGCTTCAAGGTCTTCGGGGGTCACGTCTATGAACGCGTCCATCTGCTCCAGGGCTTTTTGCAAGTCTTCAGCGGTAATGCCCGGATCACCGGGGACGGGAGGGTTGGCGAATGCCGGGTCCGGTTCGGCTGCTTTTTTCGGGTAACGCACCCGGGTCAGATTGTTATAGGCCAGTGCCGCGAGCAGCATGCACACCGCGCTGAGCATCACCGGTGCCAGCAGGCCCCAGCCCAGACTGGCGCTGTCCGGATCGGCGAGCACCACCAGCAACGCCAGCGCACCGGCAGGCGGATGCAGGCAGCGCAACAGGCACATGCACACCAGGGCCAGGCCGACGGCCAGGCACGCTGTGTCGAGGGTGCGGCCGAAAAAGTGCACCACCCCCAGCGAGACCAGCGTTGCGCACAGGTAGCCGCCGACAATCGACCAGGGTTGCGCCAGGGCCCCTGAAGACACGGCAAACAACAAAATGGCCGATGCCCCCAACGGGCCGATCAAGTGCATGGCCACGGGCAGGCCAAACATCAGGCTGCACACCCAGACACTGAACAGTGTGCCAAGGGATACACCAATGGCGGCACGGCTCCATTCGGTAGGGCGGGTGTTCGTAGCCGCAGGCAACAGGCGGCTGATCCAGCGGGTTTGCATGGTAAGGACAATCCGGTGTTGTAGGCGTAGCCGAAAAAAAAGGGCCTGCGGGTTTCCCGACAAGCCCTTGAAAATGTCCCTTCATTTGGGGGAGGAACAGCTGCAGTCTGCCCCGTTATGGTGCAGTCTGCAAATGCATAATAATGCTGGTTAACTGCAATATTTTTGATACTTGGTAGCGTCAGGCCCTGGATGCGGTGGCTTTACGGGGGCGAAACCGGTCTGGCCAGCTTGCCCAATACACGCTCATGCACCTCATTGCTCAACAGCCGCTGCTCCATAAGGCTGCGCACGCCTGGGCTGTTGGCCAGCGGTCCCTTCAACACGAGCAAGGCATCACGCAGTTTCATCAACGTGCTGAGCTCTGGCATGCAGATCACCTTTGCACAGGCCGGAGCAGGGGCAAAAGGGCGCTGCTCCGGTGAGGGTTCACACGTGGCCAATAAGGAATAACGCATGACGTCGTGCTCCATAAATGAAGGGTATGGGTAGGGTGTTCAGATCCTTGAAAACATTCAGATGGGTGCATGGCGACGCTGTCGTCAATGCCGGGCATTGCGATACAAGAAGTGACATATCGGCCATTTACTCGGCAAGGGATCTAGGATTTGCGCCGGTGATTGTAAAGTGCCAAAACAACGAGGTGTTGTCAGGAAATGCGCAGCTAGAGATAAGATCTACGGAGAAGTTCGTAGGAGTGTTCAGTCCCAATAGTGGGCGTGGCGGCGGGGAAAAATCATGCCGCGATAAGCGCATTAGTGCTGATGTAACGTCTTACTTGAATTTACATCAGCGGATAAGCGTTGAAATACTTTGGGCGGTTAGTCGTCAAACCCTACTTGCTCGTGAATTTCATCCACTTTGAGTTCCAGCCGATACGCCACGGCGATAAACAGCGCCTGGCACAGGCACAGCGTGGCGCTCAGTGAGCGAAACGCGAACGAGCTGCCCTCATTGACCAGCAACACGCTGTTGGCCCGCTTGGCCAAGGGCGACAGGTTACTGTCAGTGATGATCAGGGTTTTGGCCTGATGCAACTGCGCGATGCGCAAGCAATGCTGGGTTTCCTTGCCATAGGGGGTAAAGCTGATGGCGATTACCAGGTCATTGGCGCGCACGCTGCGCATCTGCTCGCGATAACTGCCGCCCAGCCCGGACACCAGGTGAATGCGCTTGTTGGTGTGCTGCAGGTTGTACACCAGGTAATCGGCGACGGCGAACGAGCGCCGCACCCCGACCACATAAATGTTGTCGGCGTTGACCACCAGGTCCACCGCCTTGTCGAACGCCTGATCGTCGAGCTCCAGCCCCAGTCGCTCGATGCCTGACAGCGTGGCATTGATGCACTCACGCGCCAGGTCGCCGCCACTGGCCTTTTGCGACTTGTTGGCGATCATGCTGCGAATGCGCTGTTGATAGTTCTGAACCGGCGTCGCCTTGTGGGTATAGGCCTCGCGAAACAGCGCCTGCATTTCACTGAAACCACTGAACCCAAAACGTTGCGAGAAACGCACGATGGCCGAAGGGTGCACCTCGCACTCACGGGCGATATCACTGATCCGGTCGACCATGATCCGGTCGCTTTGCTGGCTCATGTAACTGGCAATACGTTTGAGCTGGCGCGGCAGGCTCTCGTATTCCTCGGTTATTAGCTGCAGAAGGCGTTCGGCATTGATCGGTGGGCTGACCGGTTCGCTCTCTGGCGTGTGGGCCGGCTGATCAGTGGATGGCATAGATGAGTCCTTATAGATGGCTCTTGTAGGGCAGGTAGCGGATTAGCGTGCGCAGTCTACAGCGTAGGCGCTTAAAAAATCCTGACCAGCCGTTCAATGACCCGATCGCTGAATCGATACAGGGTCGAAAAACAGAGCCCGCCGACGGATATGGAACAAAAATTCTACATTAAAATTTTATGGAATAAATATTGTTTATTGTGTGCGGACGTTTTAGTCTTCATTCCACAAAGAGCGCTCAGGCCTTAGGTGCGATGAGTGCAGGCTGATAAAAATAACAGGAGCCAGCATGGGACAGACTCGTTTTGCCACAGGGCGTGATTTGGATTTGATCTGCCTTGGACGCCTGGGCGTCGACCTCTACTCGCAGCAAGTAGGGGCACGCCTGGAGGACGTCAGCAGTTTTGCCAAATACCTTGGCGGCTCATCGGCCAATATCGCTTTCGGTACTGCGCGACTGGGCTTGCGCTCAGCCATGTTGAGCCGGGTGGGCGATGACCACATGGGCCGCTTTCTGACCGAATCCCTGGCCCGCGAAGGCTGTGACGTCAGCGCCATCACCATCGATACGCAGCGCCTGACCGCGCTGGTGCTGCTGGGCCTCAAGGACCGCGAAACCTTCCCGCTGGTGTTCTACCGCGAAAACTGTGCCGACATGGCGCTGCGGGCAGAGGACATCAACCCGGCCTTTATCGCTTCTAGCAAGGCATTGCTGATTACCGGCACCCACTTCTCCACCGAGGGCGTGTACCAGGCCAGCATTCAGGCGCTGGACTATGCCCGGCAGCACAACGTACGGCGGGTGCTGGATATCGACTATCGCCCTGTCCTGTGGGGGCTGGCGGGCAAGGCCGATGGCGAGACCCGTTTTGTCGAAGACCACAAGGTCACTGCCCACGTGCAATCGATCCTGCCGCGCTTTGACCTGATCGTTGGCACCGAAGAAGAGTTTCTGATTGCCGGTGGCGGCACTGACTTGCTGGCTGCATTGCGCGCAGTGCGCGGCCTGACCGCTGCCACGCTGGTGGTCAAGCTGGGGCCGCAGGGGTGCACCGTGATCCACGGTGAAATCCCGGCCCGGCTGGAAGATGGCGCCATTTACCCGGGTGTGCAGGTTGAAGTGCTCAACGTGCTGGGTGCGGGTGATGCCTTTATGTCCGGCTTTCTCAGTGGCTGGCTGGAGGACGCGAGCGATGAGCGTTGCTGCCAGTTGGCCAATGCCTGCGGTGGGCTGGTGGTGTCGCGCCATGCCTGCGCCCCGGCCATGCCGACGCGCGCCGAGCTCGATTACCTGTTCAACAGCCCGGTGCCGATTACCCGGCCTGATCAGGATGTGGCGTTGCAGCGTTTGCATCAGGTCAGCGTGCCGCGCAAACAGTGGAAGCAGCTGTTTGTGTTCGCATTCGATCACCGCTGGCAGCTGGTTGAAGTTGCCCAGCAGTACGGCCGCGATCACGACAGCATCTGCGCCCTCAAACAGCTGTTTATCCAAGCGGTGGAACGGGTCGAAACCGACTTGCGCCGCCAGGGCATCGACGCCGATATCGGGTTGCTGGCCGACCAGCGTTTCGGGCAGGACTCACTGAACGCCGCCACCGGTCGCGGCTGGTGGATTGCCCGTCCGGTAGAGGTTCAAGGCTCGCGGCCACTGGCCTTTGAGCATGGCCGTTCGATCGGCAGCAACCTGATTGCCTGGCCACAAGAACACATCATCAAATGCCTGGTGCAATTCCACCCCGATGACGAGCCGCTGCTGCGCCTTGAGCAGGAAGCACAGATCAAGGGGCTGTATGACGCATCACTGATCAGCGGGCATGAACTGCTGCTGGAAATCATCCCGCCCAAAGACCATCCCTCAACTCATCCGGACGTGCTGTACCGCTCCATCAAGCGTTTGTACAACCTGGGCATTTTCCCGGCCTGGTGGAAAATCGAAGCGCAGACCGCGCAGGTGTGGGAGCAACTCGACGCGCTGATCAACGAGCGCGACCCGTATTGTCGGGGCGTGGTGCTGTTGGGTCTGAATGCGCCGGCCTCGGTGCTGGCCGAAGGCTTCAGGCAGGCACGCCAGAGCACCACCTGTCGAGGTTTTGCCGTGGGCCGCACGATCTTCCAGGAGCCGAGCCGCGCCTGGTTGGCGGGTGAGATAGACGACCAGACGCTGATCGAACGTGTGCAAGGGACCTTTGTGCAGTTGATCGAATCCTGGCAAGTGGCCCGCAGGTAAGTCCCTTGTGTGGGAGCGAGCCTGCTCGCGATGCAGCCAACGCGGGGTATCTGACACACCGCAGCGCCCCCATCGCGAGCAGGCTCGCTCCCACAAGTCATCAAAGGTTTAATTTTAAAAACAATAATAGGTGCAGCCATGCCCGCTATCCGTATTGGCATCAACCCGATTTCCTGGAGCAACGATGACTTGCCGTCATTGGGCGGCGAGACGCCGTTGAGCACTGCACTCACCGAAGGCAAGCAAATCGGTTACGAAGGCTTCGAGCTCAACGGCAAGTTCCCCAAGGACGCCAAGGGCGTCGGCGATGTACTGCGCCCCTATGATCTGGCGCTGGTGTCGGGCTGGTATTCCAGCCGTCTGGCCCGCCGCTCGGCAGCCGAAGAAATCGACGCTATCGCCAGCCACGTGCATTTGCTGGCAGAAAACGGCGCCAAGGTGCTGGTGTACGGCGAAGTGGCCGACTCGATTCAGGGTCAGCGTATCCCGCTGGTGGAGCGCCCGCGGTTTCACACCGAACAGGCCTGGCAAACCTACGCCGACAAACTCAGCGAGCTGGCGCAGTTCACCTTGTCCAAAGGCGTTCGTCTGGCCTACCACCACCACATGGGCGCCTACGTCGAATCGCCGTCCGACATCGACACCCTGATGCGCCTGACCAGCCCCGATGTGGGCCTGCTGTTCGACGCGGGCCACTGCTACATGGGCGGCGGCGAGCCGATCGAGGTGTTGCGCAAACACATCGACCGCGTCTGCCATGTGCACTTCAAGGATGTACGCAAAGCCGTGGTGCAACTGGCGCGCAATAATCTGTGGAGCTTCCCGGACTGCATCATCAACGGCACCTTCACCGTGCCGGGGGATGGCGATATTGATTTCGCCGCGTTGCTCGACGTACTGCTGGCGGCCGATTACCACGGCTGGCTGGTGGTCGAAGCCGAACAGGACCCGGCCGTCGCGCCGAGTTTTGCCTATGCGCAAAAGGGTTATCAGACCCTGCGCGGGTTGCTGGATGCGAGGGTTGCCCGATGAGCCTGCTGATCAAAAGCAACGCCGCAGGTCAAACCATGGTCGAGTTGCCGCAAGGGGCCCTGGACTATGTGGGGTTTGGTGCCTATCGCCTGGCCCCCGGTGAGTTGTTGCCGGTGAGTGCCTGTGAGCATGAATTGTGCCTGGTGCTGCTCAGCGGACGGGTCACGATCAAGGGTGAAGAGCCACGGGGCGCGTTCAGCTGGGAAGACATCGGCGACCGGACCTCGGTGTTTGAGGATAAGTCACCGTTTGCGGCTTACCTGCCGCCGGGCAGTCAGGCTCAGATACGGGCCTTGAGCGATGTGCAGATCGCCGTCTGCAAGGCGCCGGGCTCGGCGACTGCCGATTTGCCCGCGCGCCTGATCACCCCAGACACAATGAAACGCAGCGTGCGCGGCAAAGGCGCCAACACCCGCTATGTGTGCGACATCCTGCCTGATACCGAACCTGCGCATTCGCTGCTGGTGGTCGAAGTCCGCACGCCGTCCGGTCACTCGTCCAGCTACCCGCCGCACAAGCACGACACCGACGACCTGCCGCACCAGAGCTTTCTCGAAGAGACCTATTACCACCAGATCAACCCGCCCCAGGGCTTTGTGTTTCAACGGGTCTATACCGACGACCGCAGCCTCGACCAGGCCATGGCCGTGGAAAACAGCGACCTGGTGGTGGTGCCCAAGGGGTATCACCCGGTCAGCGTGCCGTATGGCTATGAGTCTTACTACCTGAACGTCATGGCGGGGCCCAAACGCGTCTGGCAATTCCACAACGACCCGCAGCACAGCTGGCTGATGGATCTTTAACCATTTTCGGAGAACAACAAGCATGAGCATTACCCCGGTGATCGGCCACTACCTCAACGGCCAGGTTCAGGATTCAGGCGCCGAGCGCTTCAGCAATGTATTCAATCCGGCTACCGGTGCCGTGCAGGCCAGGGTGGCACTGGCCAGCCAGCAGACGGTAGACGAGGCCGTGGCTTCAGCGCTCAAGGCGTTCCCGGCGTGGTCCGAGCAATCGTCCTTGCGCCGTGCGCGGGTGATGTTCAAGTTCAAGCAACTGCTCGACGAGCACCATGATGAGCTGGCCGAAATCATCTGCCGCGAACACGGCAAAGTGTTCTCCGATGCCAAGGGCGAAGTGACGCGCGGCATCGAAATCGTCGAGTACGCCTGTGGCGCGCCGGCGTTGCTCAAGACCGACTTCAGCGACAACATCGGCGGCGGCATCGACAACTGGAACCTGCGCCAGCCCTTGGGCGTGTGCGCCGGTGTGACCCCGTTCAACTTCCCGGTCATGGTGCCGCTGTGGATGATTCCGCTGGCGCTGGTGACGGGCAACTGCTTCATCCTCAAACCGTCCGAGCGTGATCCGTCGGCCAGTTTGCTGATGGCCCGCCTGCTGACCGAAGCCGGTCTGCCGGATGGCGTGTTCAACGTGGTGCAGGGCGACAAGAGCGCGGTGGACGGCCTGTTGCAGCACCCGGATATCGAAGCCATTTCGTTTGTCGGCTCCACCCCGATTGCGCAGTACATCTACCAGCAGGGCACGGCCCGCGGCAAACGCGTGCAGGCGCTGGGCGGGGCCAAGAACCACATGATCGTGATGCCCGACGCCGACCTCGACCAGGCGGCGGATGCGCTGATCGGCGCGGCGTACGGTTCGGCGGGCGAGCGCTGCATGGCAATCTCAATTGCCGTGACCGTGGGCGACGTCGCAGACAAGCTGATCGAGAAACTGCTGCCACGCATTGACCGGCTCAAGGTTGGCAATGGCTTGCTGCCCGACAGTGAAATGGGGCCGCTGGTGACTGCCGAGCACAAGGCCAAGGTCATCGGTTTTATTGATCAGGGCGTGGAGCAGGGCGCAGACCTGATTGTCGACGGGCGCGACCTGAAAGTGCCGGGGGCCGAGGAGGGCTTCTTTGTCGGCGCCACGCTGTTTGATAACGTCACACCGGACATGAGCATCTACCAGGAGGAAATTTTCGGCCCGGTGCTGGGGATTGTCCGCGTGGCGGATTTCGCCAGCGCCGTGGCGCTGATCAATGCCCATGAGTTCGGTAACGGCGTGTCCTGCTTTACCAGTGACGGCGGTGTGGCCCGAGCCTTTGCGCGCACGATCAAGGTAGGCATGGTGGGCATCAACGTCCCGATTCCGGTGCCGATGGCCTGGCATTCATTTGGCGGCTGGAAGCGTTCGCTGTTCGGCGATCACCACGCCTATGGCGAAGAAGGCATCCGCTTCTACAGCCGCTATAAAAGCGTGATGCAGCGCTGGCCTGACAGCATCGCCAAAGGCCCGGAATTCAGCATGCCGACCGCCAAATAACCGGCGGGCACACCCTACAAAAACAAGGTGCAAACATGAGCACGACACGACTGACCATGGCCCAGGCCCTGGTGAAATTCCTCGACAACCAGTACGTCGAAGTCGATGGGGTTCAGAGCAAATTCATTGCCGGTATCTTCACCATTTTTGGCCACGGCAACGTGCTGGGGCTGGGCCAGGCGCTGGAACAGGACAGCGGCGATCTGGTGGTGCATCAGGGCCGCAACGAGCAGGGCATGGCCCACGCCGCCATCGGTTTTGCCAAGCAGAACCTGCGCCGCAAGATCTACGCCTGCACCTCATCGGTGGGGCCGGGTGCAGCCAATATGCTCACCGCCGCAGCCACCGCCACGGCCAACCGGATCCCGTTGTTGCTGTTGCCGGGCGATGTGTATGCCAGCCGCCAGCCCGACCCGGTGTTGCAGCAGATCGAGCAGTTCCACGACCTGAGCATCAGTACCAACGATGCGTTCAAGGCCGTGAGCAAATACTGGGACCGCATCAACCGCCCCGAGCAGTTGATGAGCGCGGCGATCCAGGCCATGCGCGTGCTCACCGATCCGGCTGAAACCGGCGCCGTGACCCTGGCCCTGCCGCAAGATGTACAGGCCGAAGCCTACGACTACCCCGATTACTTTTTGCAAAAGCGTGTGCACCGCATCGACCGGCGTTTGCCGACCACGGCCATGCTGGCGGATGCCCGGGCCATCGTTGAGCGCAAGCGCAAACCGCTGATCATCTGCGGCGGCGGGGTCAAGTACTCCGGCGCCAATGCAGCGTTGCAGGCGTTTGCCGAGCGCTTTGATATTCCGTTCGCCGAAACCCAGGCCGGTAAAAGCGCCATCGTTTCAGCGCACCCGCTGAACGTCGGCGGTATTGGCGAAACCGGCTGCCTGGCCGCCAATATGCTGGCCCGGGACGCGGACCTGATCATCGGTATCGGTACCCGCTACACCGATTTCACTACCTCGTCCAAGTCGCTGTTTCAGCACCCGCAGGTGGAGTTTCTCAACCTCAATATCAGCCCCTGCGATGCGCTCAAACTCGACGGCGTGCAGTTGCTGGCGGATGCCAAGGCCGGGCTTGAGGCGCTGGCCGAGATTCTCGAAAACAGCGGTTATCGCTCAAGCTGGGGCGATGCTGCGCAACAGGCCAAGGCCCTGCTGGACGCTGAAGTGGACCGGGTGTATCAGGTCGATTATCAGCAATCGGACTTTGCTCCCGAAATCACCGACCACCTGGACCCGGCCGTGCTGCGCGAGTTTATCGAGCTGACCGGTTCATGCCTGACCCAAAGCCAGGTGCTGGGCGTGCTCAATCACACCCTGGCCGACGATGCGGTGATCGTGGCGGCGGCGGGGAGCCTGCCGGGCGACCTGCAGCGGGCGTGGCGCAGCAAGGGGGTGAACACCTATCACCTGGAATACGGCTACTCCTGCATGGGCTACGAGGTGAACGCCGCGCTGGGGGTCAAGCTCGCCGAACCCGGACGCGAGGTGTACGCGCTGGTGGGCGACGGCTCGTACATGATGCTGCACTCCGAACTGGCGACCTCGATTCAGGAGCGACGCAAGATCAACGTGGTGCTGTTCGACAACATGACCTTCGGCTGCATCAACAACTTGCAGATGGGCAACGGGATGGACAGCTTCGGCACCGAGTTCCGGTTCCGCAACCCTGAAACCGGCAAGCTGGACGGTGGTTTTGTGCCGGTGGATTTCGCAATGAGCGCGGCGGCCTACGGCTGCAAAACCTACAAGGTCAGCACCCTTGAGCAACTGCACGCGGCCCTGGCCGATGCGCGCTTGCAGACGGTCTCGACCCTGATCGACATCAAGGTGCTGCCCAAAACCATGATCCACAGCTACCTGACCTGGTGGCGGGTCGGTGTGGCCCAGGTGTCCACCAGCGCCCGTACCGATGCGGCGGCACAAAAATCCAACCTTGCACTGACCAAAGCCCGGCAGTACTGATCACCCAACTCTGACAAAAAATCCAACAGGAGCAGGCACATGTCGTTGAACACTCAAACCTTGAAACTGGGCGTGATCGGTACGGGCGCCATCGGCCGTGACCACATTCGGCGTTGCAGCCAGACCTTGCTTAACAGCACGGTGGTGGCGGTGACCGATATCAATCTGCAGCAAGCGGCCCAGGTTGTGGCCGAGTTGGGGCTGACGGCCGAGGTGTACCCGGACGGTCATGCGCTGATCAACGCGCCGGAAGTTGACGCGGTACTTGTGACGTCCTGGGGCCCTAGCCACGAAGAGTTTGTGCTGGCGGCGATCAAGGCGGGTAAACCGGTGTTCTGTGAAAAGCCTCTGGCGGTCACGGCTGCCGGGTGCCGCGCCATCGTTGATGCTGAGGTTGCCTATGGCAAGCGTCTGGTTCAGGTCGGCTTTATGCGCCCGTATGACGAAGGCTATCGTGCACTCAAAGCAGTGATCGACAGTGGTCAGATCGGCGAGCCGTTGATGCTGCACTGCGCACACCGCAACCCGCGGGTGGGTGAAAACTACAAAACCGACATGGCAATCACCGACACCCTGATCCATGAACTGGACGTGTTGCGCTGGTTGCTGGACGACGATTACGTGTCGGTGCAAGTGGTGTTCCCGCGTAAAACCAGCAAGGCGTTGGCGCACTTGCGCGACCCGCAAATCGTGTTGCTGGAAACCGTCAAGGGCACGCGGATCGACGTTGAAGTCTTTGTGAACTGCCAGTACGGCTACGACATTCAATGTGAAGTGGTGGGGGAGACCGGGATAGCCAAATTGCCCGAACCCTCACAAGTGCAACTGCGCAGCGAGGCCAAGCTGTCCAACGCCATTTTGATGGATTGGAAGGATCGCTTTATCGGGGCCTATGACGTCGAGTTGCAGGCCTTTATCGACGCGGTACGGGCCGGGAGCGTTGGCGGGCCTTCGGCATGGGACGGTTTTGCCGCAGCCGTCGCGGCGGATGCCTGCATCGAAGCGCAGCAGAGCGGGGCGATTGTGAAGGTTGAGTTACCTGAGCGGCCGCGGTTCTACGGTTGATCCGGTCCCGCAATAGCCGGGTTTGATTGATCTTCTGTGGGCGCTGGCCTGCCAGCGATGCAGGCCCCGAGGTGTTTCAGGCACATCGCAGTGATGTCTTCGCCAGCAGGCTGGCTCCCACAGGGATTGACTGTTAACAGGAGGTTTTATGCGTATTGGACTCGTCGGTTTCGGCCACGGTGGCCGCTTTTTTCATGCTCCGCTTATCGCCAGCTTGCCCGGTGTCACGTTTGCCGGGGTGGTCACCCGTTCCCCTGAACGTCGGCAGCTATTGGCAAATGAATACCCCGGCGTCAACGCTTATGACAGCCTCGGCCAACTGGTCGAAGCCGGCGTGGACCTGCTGGTGATCTCGACCACCCTCCAGGGGCGCCCGCAATTGGTGAAGCAGGCCATCGAGCTGGGCGTGCCTGTGGTCAGTGACAAGCCCTTCGCCGCCGATACGGCTCAGGCACGGCAACTGGTGGAGGCGGCCCAGCGTCGAGGCGTGCTGTTGAGCGTGTATCAGAACCGGCGTTGGGATTCGGACTTTCTGACCGTACGCAAACTGCTGGATGCCGGGGCGTTGGGGCAGGTCGCCCGATTTGAGTCCTTCGTCGAACGCTTTTCACCTGGCGCCGTGGGCGATGCCAGCGGCGGTGGCTGGATGCGCGATCTGGGCAGCCATCTGGTGGATCAGGCGCTGCAGCTGTTCGGCCCGGTGCAGTCGGTTTACGCCGAGCGCACTTGCAGCCCGCAGCACCCCGATATCGACCACAGCTTTTTTATGGCCCTGACCCACGCCAATGGCGTGATCTCTCACTTGGGCGGCAGTTGCCTGCAAAGCAGCCCCCGGCCAAGGTTTCGGGTCAGCGGCACCCTGGGCTGTTACAGCGTCGAAGGGTTCGACGGGCAGGAAGCCGCAGTGCTCGCCGGTTTGTCGCCCAAAACCGAAGGCGATCGCTGGGGCGCGGAAGAGCATCGGCGCTGGGGCTGGTTTGAGCAGGGCGATGAGCGCGAGCGAGTGCCTACCGAACACGGCCGCTGGCAGCAGTTTTATCTGCAAATGATCGCAGCCGTCAAAGGGCAGGGCGCCGTGCCCGTCGACCCCTGTGATGTGCTGCAGGCCCTGCAGGTGCTGGACGCGGCACGCTTGAGTGCTGAACGTCAGCAAGTCATCAGGGTCGACCTGAAGGCTTAAAATAGAATTGTTTTTCGATTAAATTCTAAATCTGGTTGATATGGAAATTATTTTCCAATAGAGTCGATTCCAGATTGCAGCAACCTCGTGACATACAAGTACCGCATCCATAAAACCAACAAGAATGTGGAGACTGCCCCAATGAAACACTGCCTACCTTTTGCTTCCCTTGCACTGTCGATGATGCTTGCCAGCGGCGCAGCCCTGGCCGATACCAAAATCGGCGTGAGCATGTCGCAGTTCGATGACACCTACCTGACTTACCTGCGCGAGTCGATGAACGACAAAGCCAAAACCTACCCTGAAGGCGTGCAGTTGCAGTTTGAAGATGCGCGGGCTGACGTGGTCAAGCAACTGAGTCAGGTCGAGAACTTCATCAGTCAAAAAGTCGATGCCATTGTGGTCAACCCGGTGGACACCGCCGCGACCAAAAAAATCACCGAGGCGGCGGTCAAGGCAGGGATCCCGCTGGTGTACGTCAACCGCCGCCCCGACGACACCAACCTGCCGCCGGGTGTCGCCACCGTTGCCTCCAACGACCTGGAGGCCGGCATCATGCAGATGCAGTATCTGGCCGACAAAATGGGCGGTAAGGGCGACATCGTGATTCTGCTGGGCGACCTGGCCAACAACTCCACCACCAACCGCACCAAAGGCATCAAGCAGGTACTGGCCAAGTACCCGGATATCAAGATCGATCAGGAACAGACCGGCATCTGGCTGCGTGACAAGGGCATGACCCTGACCAACGACTGGATCACCCAGGGTCGCAAGTTCGATGCCGTGGTCTCGAACAATGACGAGATGGCCATCGGCGCGGCCATGGCCCTGAAACAGGCCGGGGTAAAACCGGGCACCGTGTTGATTGCGGGCGTTGACGGCACTCCGGACGGGGTACGTGCGGTGGAGAAGGGCGAGATGGCAATTTCGGTGTTCCAGGACGCCAAGGGCCAGGCCTACGGCTCGGTCGATACCGTGATGAAAATGATCAACAAACAGCCGGTTGAACAGGCGGTCTGGGTGCCTTTCCAGTTGATCACTCAAGAGAACGCCAAGGACTTCAAGTAATCGTCAGCTCGATCCAATAACAACAATAGGTGGCAAGGCTCAAGCCTTGCCCACTGTCCCGGTCTCTGGCCGGGGCATCTGAGGAGTACTGGCTATGCTCGCGTCAGCGACGGTTTCAAGCACCCCGGCGGTGGTTCCCACTTCCACGGCCATCACTGAAGATGCGCCTTATCTGCTGGAAGTGATCAACGTCACCAAGGGCTTCCCCGGCGTGGTGGCGCTTGATGACGTGCAACTGCGGGTACGTCCGGGTTCGGTGCTGGCCCTGATGGGGGAAAATGGCGCCGGCAAGTCGACCCTGATGAAGATCATCGCTGGTATTTACCAGCCCGATTCCGGTGAGCTGCGCCTGCGGGGCAAGCCGGTCACTTTCGCCGGCCCCCTGGCGGCGTTGCAGGCCGGGATCGCGATGATCCACCAGGAACTCAACCTGATGCCGCACATGAACATCGCCGAGAACATCTGGATCGGCCGTGAGCAGCTCAACGGGCTGCACATGATCGATCACAAGGCGATGTTCCGCTGCACCGCGCAACTGCTGGAGCGCCTGCGCATCGACCTTGATCCCCAGGAACTGGTGGGCAACCTGAGCATTGCCGAGCGTCAGATGGTCGAAATCGCCAAGGCGGTGTCCTATGACTCGGACATCCTGATCATGGACGAACCGACCTCGGCCATTACCGACAAGGAAGTCGCCCACCTGTTTTCGATCATTGCCGACCTCAAGTCCCAGGGCAAAGGCATCATCTACATCACCCACAAAATGAATGAAGTGTTCAGCATTGCCGATGAAGTGGCGGTGTTTCGCGACGGCGCCTACATCGGCCTGCAACGCGCCGACAGCATGAACGGCGACAGCCTGATTTCCATGATGGTGGGCCGCGAGCTGACCCAGCTGTTCCCGGTACGTGAAACCCCGATTGGGGATTTGCTGCTGTCGGTGCGCGACTTGCGCCTGGACGGGGTGTTCGAGGATGTCTCATTCGACCTGCATGCCGGCGAGATTCTGGGCATAGCCGGGTTGATGGGCTCGGGGCGTACCAACATTGCCGAAACCATTTTCGGCATCACCCCGAGCGACGGCGGCGAGATCCGGCTCGATGGCCTGCCGGTGCGGATCAGCAGCCCGAATCAGGCGATTGAAAAAGGCTTTGCGCTGCTCACCGAGGACCGCAAGTTGACCGGGCTTTTCCCGTGCCTGTCGGTGCTGGAAAACATGGAAATGGCGATCTTGCCGCTCTACGCCGGCAACGGTTTTATCCAGCAAAAAGCCCTGCGCGCCCTGTGCGAAGACATGTGCAAAAAGCTGCGGGTCAAAACCCCGTCGCTGGAGCAGTGCATCGACACCCTGTCGGGCGGTAATCAGCAAAAAGCCCTGCTGGCACGCTGGCTGATGACCAACCCGCGGGTGCTGATCCTGGACGAGCCGACCCGGGGTATCGACGTCGGTGCCAAGGTCGAGATTTACCGGCTGATCTCCTTTCTGGCCAGCGAAGGCATGGCAGTGATCATGATCTCGTCGGAACTGCCTGAAGTGCTGGGCATGAGCGACCGGGTGATGGTGATGCACGAAGGCGAGCTGATGGGCACGCTGGATCGCAGCGAGGCGACCCAGGAACGGGTCATGCAACTGGCGTCCGGTATTACGGCGATTCATTAACGATTTCGCCGCAGCCGCAACAGGGCCGCTGGCGCAGCAGAACAAGAGAGTAAACGTCCATGAACGCAGTCACAGAAAACAAACCTGCCATAGCTCCGTCCAAGCCCAAACAGCGTCGCCGGTTTCCCACTGAGCTGAGCATCTTTCTGGTGTTGATCGGCATCGGCCTGGTGTTTGAAGTGTTTGGCTGGATCGTGCGTGACCAGAGCTTTTTGATGAACTCCCAGCGTCTCGTCCTGATGATCCTGCAGGTCTCGGTCATTGGCTTGCTGGCGATTGGCGTCACCCAGGTGATCATCACCACCGGTATCGACCTGTCATCGGGTTCGGTGCTGGCGCTGTCGGCGATGATCGCTGCCAGCCTGGCGCAAACCTCGGACTTCACCCGCGCGGTGTTCCCGTCACTGACCGACCTGCCGGTGTGGATCCCGGTGATTGCGGGGCTTGGGGTAGGGCTGCTGGCGGGTGCGATCAACGGCAGCATCATTGCGATTACCGGCATCCCGCCGTTTATTGCGACCCTGGGCATGATGGTGTCGGCCCGCGGCCTGGCGCGTTACTACACCGAAGGCCAGCCGGTGAGCATGCTCTCGGACTCCTACACCGCCATCGGCCACGGCGCGATGCCGGTCATCATCTTTCTGGTGGTGGCGCTGATTTTCCACATCGCCCTGCGCTACACCAAGTACGGCAAATACACCTACGCCATCGGCGGCAACATGCAGGCGGCGCGCACCTCAGGCATCAACGTCAAGCGCCACCTGATCATCGTCTACAGCATCGCCGGTCTGCTTGCAGGTCTGGCCGGGGTTGTTGCTTCGGCACGGGCTGCCACCGGGCAGGCGGGCATGGGCATGTCCTATGAGCTGGACGCGATTGCCGCAGCGGTCATCGGCGGCACCAGCCTGGCGGGCGGGGTAGGGCGCATCACCGGGACCGTGATCGGTGCACTGATCCTGGGAGTCATGGCCAGCGGCTTTACCTTTGTGGGAGTCGATGCCTACATCCAGGACATCATCAAGGGCCTGATCATCGTCGCTGCGGTGGTTATCGATCAGTACCGCAACAAGCGCAAACTCAAGCGTTAAGGCGCACAGGGGTAGATGGCTGTTGACCTTAATTCGCCAGCCCTGATCGTTAGGGGCTATCCGGGGCTCAAGCGCCAGGACTGTCGGGACTGCCTTGGAGCCATCGCTCAAACGCGTTGTGGGCGGGGTCTTCGAGGCAGGGCGCGTAGTACACCAGATGCAAGTGCCTGCCGGCGTCAATGGTCAGGGTGGTGTGCTCCAGCGAGATATTTCCAAATGCGGGAATATCAAGACGCCTGACGCCCTGACAGGGGCCCTGGATATCTTGCCTGTTCCACCCGTGTTTGAATTCGGCACTCACTTTCTCAAGGTCGCGTACCAGCTCAGCCACATCGCTTTGCGCCGACGCATGGGCAAAGTCACGGCGAAAGCTGGACAGCATCTCAATCGCCTGCTGGTCCCACGCGCACAGCAGCGAACGCATGGGCTCATCCGTGAACAGCATCCACAGCAAGTTGCGCTGTGCTGGCGGTTTGTCTGCAAAGTTGAACAGTTTATCGGCAGCACTGTTCCAGGCCAGAACGTCCCATCGCAGATTCAGCACATAGGCGGGGCGCAGCGGCATGTCTGCCATCATTCGATGGATGACCTTTGGCACCACGCACCAGGTCTGCGCCGGCTCGGCGGGCGCTCGTTGGTAGGTCAGCAGGTAAAGGTGCCTGCGCTCTGTAGCGTCCAGTTTCAAGACGCGGCACAGGCTGTCGAGGAACGCCGGTGAAACCCCGATATCGCGGCCTTGCTCCAGCCAGGTGTACCAGGTCAGCCCGACCCCCGCCAACGCGGCAACCTCCTCACGCCGCAACCCGGGCGTCCTTCTTCGACCGCCGGCAGGCAATCCTGCCTGATCGGGCGAAATGCGCTCCCGGCGGCTGCGCAAAAATGCCGCCAACTCATCCCGGGTGCGCTCGAGTGTCCTGGCCATTACACCGTTGCTCCTTGTAATAGTATAAGTGGTAGATATTGTAACAATTATAAGCATGCTCAAGAATCCGCCGCGTTGAGGGGATGCGCAATGGCTGCGCGTCCTGATTTCGCAAAGGAAAATGCTTATGCTCAGAGCAACACCCTCATCGGTCTACTGGATAGCCCTCGGCGCCTTTGCGCTGGGCATGGCGTCCTTTGTCACGGCCGGCCTGATACCCATGATCGAGCAGGCATTCAGTGTGCAGGCGGCGGTGGCGGCTCAATTGGTGACGGCCTTTGCCCTGGCGTATGGCATCGGCTCGCCCGTGTGCGTGGCCCTCTTGCCCCCGCAGCGCCAAAGGCTCGGGCTGTTGTCCGCGCTGGGGGTTTTTATCCTGGCCAACGGGGTGAGTGCCGTGGTGGATGACTTCTGCGTTCTGCTGGTATGCCGCGCATTGGCCGGGCTGGGTGCCGGCGTTTATCTGGCCACGGGCATCACTGCCTGTGCGGCGGTATCGGCGCCGGACAAGCGCGGTCGGGCGATTGCCATCATCATGGCTGGCATGGCTTGCGGCACCGTGATTGGCGTTCCTTTGAGCCTGCTGCTCGCGGAGCAGGCAGGGTGGCAGGCAGCTCTGTGGCTGATCGCACTGCTGGGGGCAGGGTCGTGGCTGGGGTTGGCGGTCTACCTGCCAGCGCTCCCTGCCGGGCCGGCAATGACCATCCACAGCAAACTTCTGTTACTTGAGAACAGAAGGGTCGTGGGCATCCTGCTGGTTTCGCTGCTGGCCGCTGTGTCCAGTCTGGGGATGTACACGTTTATTGCTCCGCTCCTGACGGACCCCGCATACGCAGGGGTTGAGAGCGTGACGCCTTATCTGTGGGTATGGGGCCTTGGCGGGGTGGCTGGAAGTTTCCTGATCGCCCCACTGATTGAGCGCATCGAGGGGCCGTTGCTGACATTTATCATCATGCTGGTGCTGGCCGTTTCGCTCTTGGTCTTGCCGCTGGCCGCTGGCGTGTCACCCTGGTTGGCCATGGTGCCCATTGCGATGTGGGGATGCGTGGGATGGGCCTTGCAGGTCCCTCAGAACAACGAGTTGCTCTTGCAGCGCGAGCAGCATGGCGATGGTAATTTGGCAGTGGCCTTGAACGAGTCGGCACTTTACCTGGGGAGCGCACTGGGGGCTGGCGCCGGAGGTTTGCTGTTGCTGTTGAACATGCCGGGTTGGAGCCTGGCGATCGGAGCCGGTGTCGTCGCGTTGCTTGGCGCCGCATTGCAGTTCCTGCTTTTGCGCACACATCACTTTCAACTTTCAGGACGCATCCAGAATGTCGACCACAGCTCGTTCGATTGAACACTATATTTTTGCCAAGGACGCAAACCGCCCACACCTTCTGCGCCAGGCTTTCACACCCGATTCAAGCCTTGAAATGGTCGTGCACACAGGCGCCATTTCATTTCCGCCCCAGGTCAGCGGTCGGGCAGGGATCGCTGACGTATTGGTTCGTCGCTTCGGCCAGACCTATGAAAACGTCTATACGTTCTGCCTGGGCGCACCCCCCGAGGCAGGGGCAGGCAGCCATGCCTGCAAATGGCTGGTGGGCATGTCGGTCAAAGAAACCGGCGAACTGCGTATCGGCTGCGGGGAGTATCACTGGCGTTTTGAGCCGCAGTCCGGGCTCGCAGAACATTTACGCATCACGATCGAATACATGCAGGCTTGCACGGCGCAGGACCTGGAACCGGTCATGAATTGGCTGCAGGCGTTGGACTATCCGTGGTGCCTGCCTGGCAAAATGATTGATGGCGCACCGCCCATCAGCAACATTGCCCCCATCATGGAATACCTGAAAAGCTGAAGTCAGGCCCCCCGCGAGACACAAGGCAATAGCGCGGCAATCCCCTCCGGCACACCACGTCTTCGCACGTGGTGTGCGCATTTTCAGCCCCATGATGGAATTTCTTGCTATAAACGCACTCCATTAGCCCCTGCGGAACACGTTTTTCGTCACTTTTCAGGTTTTGCTGGACAAATAGCTGTCTTTTCGGTTGCTGAGTCGATAAGTCGGCCTTAGACTGCCGCCCCTCGTAAATTGAGTGCCGGGTGGCGCTTGAAATAGATAGCACCTAACTGGTTGGGATGAAGAACGGTCAGGACGCTCCCTAATTCGCCTTAATGCACGTATTTTTTATAGAGAAATCAATGACAAAGGATAAGTTGCTGGCCATGCCGGCGGATGACTACATGAATGCCGAGCAACATGCTTTTTTCAGTGAGCTGTTGCAAAACATGAAGGTCGAAACCCACGAGCGTATTGAGCAGAACCGCATCGCGATCGAGAGCCTGGATACTCCTGCCGACCCTGCTGACGCCGCTTCGGTTGAAGAAGAGCGCACCTGGCTGGTGAACGCAATTGATCGTGATCAGCGCATGTTGCCTCAGCTGGAACAGGCTCTGGAACGCATCAAGGACGACAGCTTCGGCTGGTGTGATGACAGTGGCGACGCAATCGGCCTTAAGCGCCTGCTGATCAGCCCGACCACCAAGTACTGCATCGAAGCTCAAGAGCGTCACGAGCAAATCGACAAGCATCAGCGTCAAGCCTAAGCGTTTGACCTTGCCGGGGCCGCACCATGCGGCTCCGGCAGCTTGCCGGGCCCCGCAGTCATTCGCACTGCCGGCCATACAGCCTGTTGTAATCCCCGCTAAAATTTAATGTAGACGTTGAGCTGAGTGTTTCGGTTGTGTCCCCTTATTATTCGGCACGGCGTTTTTGCGCAAAGCGGAATTAATCGAGGGCCAGCGTCATGAGTCACTCCAGCAAGACGGCGCGCGTGTTGCGTGTCGGCATTTTTTTCGATGGCACAGCCAATAACGCGTTCAATACCCTCACCGGACAAGTGCGTCAGGCCCAAGGCCAGGCGGTGGATGCGGGCAGCAGCTATGCCGGCGTTGCGACCAATATCGCCAAGCTGTACCACTGCTACCCGACGCAGGACGGCTTTGACGACGCCGGCCGGGCGGTGGCCTCGCTCTATGTCAGCGGTATCGGCACCACCACGGGAGCGGCCGACACACCTTTCCCGGGCCTGACCTATGGCCGTGGCCGCACCGGCGTATTGGGCAAGGCCGATCAGGCCCGGGCGCAGTTGACTGAGTGCCTGCGCCACTTTGTGAGCCTGGATGCCGCCCATCCCATCACCCGAGTGCAACTGGATATTTTCGGTTTTAGTCGCGGCGCAGCGGCGGCCCGGCATTTCGTCAATCAGGTCGCCAGCATTCCCTTCAAAACGCAATTTAAACTGGCCCCGGACTTTGAGTGCGTCATCCAGTTCGTGGGCCTGTTCGATACCGTCGCGGCAATGGGCGGGCTGGAGGATCTGGGGGATGTTGGTGACGAGGTCAACCCGGGGCTTAATCTGTACCTGGGGCCCAAGTGCGCACGGCAAGTCGTGCAGTTGAATGCCCGTGATGAGCTGCGGCGCAATTTTTCGTTGAACCGAATCGCCCCGCAATGGCCGGTGGATCTGGCAGTGCCCGGCGCCCATGCCGATGTGGGCGGCGGCTACCCCAACGAAATGCAGGAGCAAGTGTTCCTGACCCGGTGGCAGAGCAACCTGGTCAGCCCCTCCACCTCGATCCAGCACACCCGGGCCTGGAAGTTCACCCACGCGCAGCTGCTGGCATGGCAGGCTGAAGACTTGATCGACCCCCTGGACACAGATGCGGTGCTGGAGATTCGCACCCGCGAGCAACCCGAGGGTAGCCGTGAAGACCCGATGAAGCGTGTGCAGGCTGCCGTCTTCATGCAGCGGCGGGTACAGGGCCAGCTTTCACGGGTGTACCTGCGCATCATGCACGGGTTGGCGTGTGAGAACGGTGTGCCTTTTGGCGAATTGAGCGATGCACAGGCCGGGTTGCCCGATGAGTTGCTGCCCGTTGCGGCGCGGCTACAGGAGCAGGTGCGCCAGGGGAGCATCCGGCTGAGCGTTGCCGAAGAGCGCTTGTTGCGCCAGCGCTACGTTCACCAGTCGGCCAACTGGAATGCCAATGTGGGCGACGGTCTTGGCATGCTGGACAAGGCTTTTTTCAACATACCGCAAGAGGGCGGGCGCTCTGTATATGATCAGAAGGCCCCGGCATAAGCCCGGGTATTGTTACCGTTGATGCAATGGATCTATGCAGTACATAGCTTTTTCCGGTTGCCTTTACTCTCTACTATGGCGGACATCGTTAGGTAACTAACTAAATAGGTGGAATGACCATCATGTCCAATCAGGTTGATGTCGCCGTAATGATAGGCAGCGGTGTACCCAAGGGCTTGCGAGCCCTGGGGAAAAAGGTGTGCTGGGTGGTGCTGGTCAATGGCGAACAGCGTGGTACGGCGTTTTCCAGCCGTCTGGAAGCTGAAGAATGCCGCGCAGCATGGCTGGCGCAGCTGAGCGCCAACCATTGCGCAATGCAGGTTCGGGCTCAGCGTGCTTGAGACGTGATCAGTGGGGGATGTTGCTGGGCTGCGTGGCTGCGGTTCAGGCGTTGAGGGCACCAGCGTCCACGGCGAGTTTCAATTCCTGAGCCGAACCCTTGGCCGCGATTTCTGCCTGTTCGGCTGTCTTGAACCAGCGGTCTTTCTCGACCTGGTGGTAAGTCACGGTTTTTAGCGGTGGTTTGGCCCGCATCACAATCACTGCCTGAAACTCACCGTCGACTTCTTTGGACTCGCCGCGGATAAAAAATTCGCCAATATCAAATTCCGTCACGTGTCACTTTCCCTTCGAGGTAATGGAGCCAGACAACCCGGCGGCATGGGCCAGGCCGATTTTTCGCCAGTATGGCAGTTGTTGACAGCCAGCGGCGCAGTTAACGCATTGGTGCGACGAAAGCCCTGCCGAACGGGGCCCTAATGCAGCAAAAAATACACCGATTGCCTGATAGAGACGCGGTTGTGTATACCCAACTTCAGGTTTGAGCCGGTAGAATGGCGTCCCGGCAGTATTTTTTAGCCAGTTTTCGCTGTTGCGGGCCCAGGTTGATGCCCTTCAGCTGCGGGTACCTGTTCGCCGGGTTAACCATGGCGCGACTTATTAGTCCTGATGTCATACGTCACTTCTGACTCGAACAGTCAGGAGACCTTGTTGTACTCGGTTTTTTACTTCAACAAGTGGCTGCGGCCTTTTTTCTGCTGCCTGTCTTTTATCTGGCAGTCCCACTTCAAGTTTTCGAGGGTTTTTCGTTGGCAGTCAGCAATTTGGAGATGCATGCGTTGTTTGTTCTGGGTGACTTGCGGGCACGCTTGGTCAAGTTGTTCCAGTCCCGTTTTGTGTACATCACAGAGCAGACCGCAGAAGGTATTTACATCGCTGAGATCGATACAGAAACAGCGATGGTGGTAGATGACAAACCGGGCCTTGGGCTCAAGGTCGGCGATCATTTTCGTGCCGCCGTCTTGCCCAGCCGTGAAGGCGGCAAGCTCGAAATAAAGTTCCGCGATATCAAAATGACTATCTACGGCATCGGCGAGTACGCCTATGTCAGTTCGCCTCTGGGCGAAGGCATCGTGTTCAAGGAAGGCCAGACCGTGATGTTGATCTTCGCGGCCCAGGAACAATTGAAAGAAGGCCTGAGCAAAACCCTGAAGGCCGTCACCGCCAAAGCCGCCAAATGGCCCAAGGGCGAGCTGACGTTCAAGGCCAGCAAAGAGTGACCCTGACACGCCACGCGTTTCACCAGCAGCACCTTGAGCAGGCGCGGGCTCAGGCGGCTGAGCTGTTTGCACAAAAGGCAGTCCTGCAAGGCGCCTGGCTCAACTGGTGCGCGGGCCAGTTGTACAGCTTGCGTCCCGCCGAATACGCAAGCATGGTGCGCCGCGAGCTGGAGCAGTTGCAGACCAGCAAAGACTCGTAGCCGCGGCTACCGAGGCACCTGGCTTCGATGGGCCGCATGGCGGCCCCGATCTCCTGAAGGCCCTTCGGCCCTGATCGCAGCCTGATGCGTCGGCAGCGACTACAGGCTCAATAGGTGTCTATCCCTCAAACAGCCTAACCCCAATGGACGATGTTCAGGGGTCGGGGGCGTTTGATTATCGCGATCACTTACAACAAGTGTGCGAGGGATCGACAGCATGGGCGTTATCGTCTTTACAGTTGCTGTGCGAGGTCGTAATGACCAACGCACCTGAACTCACCCCCATGCAGCGCTTCGTCAACCGCTGTGCCGAGCAATTGATGGCCCGGCGCAAACTCCTGCTCGGCTTCTTTTTGCTGGTCACCCTGGCCCTGGGCTATAGCGCCACCCAGGTACGGTTGGACCCCGGGTTCAACAAGCAAATCCCGGTGCGCCATGCCTACATGCTCAACTTTCTGGATTTTAGCCGTATTTTCACCGGTGCCAATCGCCTGCTGGTGAGCGTGCACTGGAAGGGCGAGGGCGATATCTACAACCCCGAGTTCCTCCAGACCCTGCAACAGGTCACGGATGACGTGTTCTTTATCTCCGGGGTCAGCCGCCCCAGTGTGACCTCGCTGTTTACCCCCAATGTGCGCTACATCGAAATCACCGAAGACGGGTATGTCGGTGATCTGGTGGTGCCGCCGCAATACGCCGCCACCCCCGAAGATTTACAGCAAGTGCGCAGCAATGCCGCACGCTCCGGGCAGATCGGCCGCTTGCTGGCCAACGACTTGAAGTCGGCCATGGTGCGCGCCGATCTACAGGACGTGGACCCCAAGACAGGGCAGCCGGTGAGCTATGTGCAAATCGCCCAGCGCCTGGAAGATATCCGCACCAAATACAGCAACGCCAACATCGAAATCAACATCGTCGGTTTCGCCAAACTGGTGGGCGATGTGGTGGAGGGGCTGAACACGGTAATGGGCTTTTTCGCCATTGCGTTCCTGATCACCGGTGCCTTGCTGTGGGTGTATTCACGCTCGTTGCGCCTGACCCTGGTGGCGCTGTTTGTCGCCTTGCTGCCGGTGGTCTGGCTACTGGGCCTGTTGCCGTTGTTGGGCCTGGGGATCGACCCGATGTCGATTCTGGTGCCGTTCCTGATTTTCTCCATTGGCGTATCCCACGCCGTGCAAATGACCAATGCCTGGAAGCAGGAAGTGCTGGCCGGCAGTGATTCGGTCAGTGCCGCCAAGGCGGCGTTCAGCAAGATTTTCATCCCCGGCGCCCTGGCGCTGCTGATGAACGCCCTGGGGTTCGGGGTGATCATGCTGATCGATATCCCCATCGTTCACGAGCTGGGGGTCACGGCCTGCATTGGCGTCATGTTGATGATCATCACCAATAAAATCATGCTGCCGCTGATCATCGCCCACCTGCAACTTGAGCCACGGCTGATGACGGTCAAGGCGCGTACCGGCGACGCCCGCCATCCGCTGTGGTGGCGCCTGTCCGCGCTCGCCACGCCGGGGCCGGCCCTCTGGGTGTTCGCCTTCAGCCTGGTGCTATTGGCGGTGGGGGCGATCAAGGCCCGTGAGCTGGCGATCGGCGACATTGGCTCCGGCGCCCCGGAACTGCGCGCCGACTCGCGCTACAACCAGGACAACCAGAAGATTATCGGCAACTACTCCATCGGTCTCGATGTGCTGTCGGTGTTCCTGACGATTCGCGACCGCAGTGAGGCCTGCCTCGACCCGGCCGTGATGCGTGCGGTGGAAACCTTCGACTTCAAGATGCGCGAAGTGCCCGGCGTGCAGTCGGTGCAAAGCGTGGCGGGCATGAGCAAGCAAGTGATCGCCGGCAACAACGAAGGCAACCCGCGGTGGGCGGCCATCCCCGGATCTGCCCAGGGTTTGCAGCAGGGCGCCTACGCCTATTCGCCGGATTCGGGGCTGGTGACTGATGGTTGCCAGCAGATGCAGATCCTCGTGTTCCTGACCGATCACGAAGGTGCCACCGTGGCCCATGTAGTGGACGAGGCCAAACGCATCATTGCCGGGATTGAGGTGCCGGGGGTGGAGTTCAAACTGGCGGGCGGCAATATCGGCGTCATGGCCGCGTCCAACGAAGCGGTCAAGCACGCCGAGGTGGTGATGCTCGCGGCGCTGTTTATCTCGGTCGCGCTGTTCTGCCTGCTGACCTTCCGCTCAGTGCGTGCGGTGCTGTGCATTCTGGTGCCGCTGGCGATAGTCGCGGTGCTGTGCAATGCGCTCATGGCGCTGCTGGGCATTGGCCTCAAAGTCGCGACCCTGCCGGTGATGGCGCTGGGTGTCGGGGTGGGGGTGGATTACGGCATCTACCTGTACGAGCGCATCGAGCATGAAATGGCTGCGGGGCAAGACCTGCGCGAAGCCTTTTACCGCGCCATGTGCCAGCGCGGTACGGCGGCGGTCTTTACCGCGCTCACCATGTCGCTGGGGGTGTGTACCTGGGTGTTTGCGCCCCTCAAGTTCCAGGCCGACATGGGCCTGCTGCTGGCCTTCATGTTTATGGTCAACGTGCTGGGCGCGATCTTCCTGCTGCCGGCCCTGGCCGCCTGGTTCAACCTGGGCAAACCGTTGGTGGCGGACAGATCCCCTATGGCAGCTGCCGAAGGCTGTGTCCGGCCGCGAAGCGGTCGTAAACCCCTTGATGCAACTGTTCAGACAGATTGAGTGGCCCCGATCAGGACCGCTTCGCGCTCCAACGCAGCCTTCGACAGCTGCTACGAGGTTTTGCATTCATACAATAAGAAGGAGAACTCCCCTCATGCGACGTATCACACAGATGGGCGGCTGGCTGTCAGTTGCCCTCGTTTTGAACGGTTACAGCGGGCTGGTATCCGCCCAGGCTCCCGCCGACCAGATCGCCCGGCTGGGCAAGGACCTGACCTGCGTCGGGGCACAAAGGGCAGGCAATGCCGAAGGCACCATCCCGGCGTTTGGCGGGCAATGGCTGGGCGCGGCGCCGGGGATGAAATTCGAGGGTACCGGCAAACACCCGATTGATCCTTACCCGAGCGAAAAGCCGTTGTTTGTGATCACTGCGCAAAATCTCGACCAGTACGCCGCGCATCTGTCCGAGGGGCAAAAAGCCCTGTTCAAGCTCTACCCGCAAAGCTTCCGCATGCCGATTTACACGTCGCACCGCGACTTCCGCTTCTCTGACACGGTGTGCAAGGCCACCCTTGAAAACGCATCGGTCGCCAAGCTGGTTGACGACGGCGAAGGCGTGGTCGCACGCACCGGCGGTGTGGCATTCCCGATCCCGCAAAACGGCATTGAACTGCTGAAAAACGCCTCGCTGTTTACCGTGCGGGCCTGGACCGAGGAGTACACCTCCGACAACGCCTATGTGCTCAAGGACGGCAATATCAACTGGGGCCGCGTGCACTCACGCAATATGGCGCCGGGGCTGGAGCCGGGCAAGATTGGCGACACCACCGGCAACTCCTCGTTCTACCTCAACGAAACCCTGCTGCCGCAGCGTGACAAGGGCGAAATCAACACTGGTACCGAGTACTGGAACGACAAGACCGAGCCGCGTCAGAGCTGGCGCTACGACCCGGGCACTCGCCGCGTGCGCCAGTCCCCGGGTTATGGTTTTGACATGGCATTCCCGGGCTCGGGCGGTTCGATCACCGTCGACGAAGTCCGGATCTTTAACGGCTCTGCCCAGCGCTACAACTGGAACATCGTGGGTAAAAAAGAGCTGTATATCCCCTACAACACCGCGCGCCTGCACGGCAACGACCTGAAATACGCCAACCTGCTGACCCCCGGCCATATCAACCCGGACAACATGCGTTACGAGCTGCACCGCGTGTGGGTGCTTGAAGGCGTACTCAAACCCGGCAACCGCCACCTGTATGGCAAGCGCACGATGTACATCGACGAAGACAGCTGGTTCCCGATCATGGGCGACAACTACGACAACCGTGGCGAGCTGTGGCGCACCTCGATGGTCAACTACTTCTACGCCCCGGAAACCCAGACCTGGCAGGCCGGTGTTGGCCTGTATCACGACCTGAATGCCGGCAGCTACCTGGCTTTCAACCTGATCAACGAGCAGCGCAACGGCTATGTCCTGAACAAGGGCGGTTTTGCTCCGGGGGATTTTGGCCCCGAAGCGGCACGCCGGGCCGGCAAGTAACCCTGTAACTCCCTGACTTTGCCCAACGCCCACTGCCACAGGCCCTGCCTGTGCGCAGAGGGCTGGGCGAAACAAAAAAACAATAAAAAGGAGCAAGGCATGTTCAAGCACTACACACGTTTTGTGGGCACCGGTTTGCTGTCGGGGCTGAGCACTCTGGCGCTGGGGGCGCCGACCCTCGAACTGGGAGAAAACACCACCCTGGATTCGTCGCTGACCGTGAACTACACCGCCTCGATGCGAACTGAAAAGCCGGATCACGAATATCTCAACAACATCAACTACGACGATGCCACACGCAACTTCAAGCGCGGTTCGTTGATCAACAACCGGGTCAGTGTGTTTGGCGAGTTGATGCTCAAGCACGACAACCTCGGCGCGGTGATGCGCGGCAGTCACTTCTATGACGAGGTCTACCACCAGCGCAACGACAACGACTCACCGGACACGGTCAACAAGACAGGTCGCTACAACGACTTCAGCCAGGACACACGCAAACTCAGCGGCAGCAAGGCGCGCCTGCTGGACGCCTACGTGTACGGCGACTTCACCGTCAACGACGATCAGTATGTGTCCCTCAAGGCAGGGCGGCATCTGGTGGCCTGGGGCGAGAGCCTGTTCTGGCCCAACATCAGCCAGGGCCAGGCACCGGTGGACGCGACCAAATTCAACGTGCCGGGCACAGAAGCCAAGGATGCCTACCTGCCGGTGGGGCAGGTTTCGGGCTCGTGGTCGGTGAATGAAGACCTGGCCTTGCTTGGCTTCTACCAATACAAGTGGGAAGAGACACAACTCAACCCGGTGGGCGACTACTTTGGCAGCGACACGTTTGGCCCGGGCGCCGAGTTCTTTCGTTTGGCCCCGGGCATTGTCGACAACCTGCCGGATGCGTCCGCTGTGGGGTATGGCGGTTCGGTCAAACCGGGCAACAGTGGCGAGTGGGGCCTTGGCACCCGTTACCGGGTGACGCAAAACACCGAAATCGGCCTGTTCCACTACCGTTACCACGACCGAGTGCCGGCGCTGTTTTTCGACTTTACCGGCCAGACCCACTACTCCTCGCTGAACAAGGTGGGCGGTAATGGCAACGGACCGAGTTACCAGCTGGGCTACTTTGACAACATCAAACTGACTGGCATGAGCTTCACCACCAAAGTGGGGGATTCCGTGCAGTTTGCCGGCGACCTGAGCTACCGCGACGGTGCGGCGGTGTACCTGAGCAATGGCGCCCCGGCCCGTGGCCAGGTGTGGCAAGGCAACCTGAACGCGGTGTACATCCTGGGGCCATCGTTTTTGGCGCAACAAACCACCTTGATGACCGAAGTGGTGCACCAGCGCATTCAGGGTGTGGATGACCTGACCATCACCGGTGGCGGTGCGGGAACTGACGGGACCTTCAACAAATTCGTGTACGACGGCCAGACCCGGGGATCGAGCCTGCTGGGGTTGGGCGCGTACTTCGATCATCCGAACGTGTTCAATGGTTGGGACCTGACCACCAAGGCCACCTGGACCCAGAACATCGACGGCAGTGCTTACTCGGGATTGGGTCGTGCGGAAAAGCGCCTGACCCTGGGCGGAGACTTCAAATACCTGGGCAACTTTCAGTTGGGGCTGACCTATGTGGCGTACCTGAGCTCGGCAGATATCGCCCAGGGGCGGACCATGGCGGACAGGGACTACCTGTCGTTTAACGGCAAGTACACGTTCTGAAGGTGAGGGGAGGGCGGCAGGACCAGCCCTCACCCCAACCCCCTACCTCCGGGAGGGGGTTGGGGTGAGGTTTTTTTACTCAATGCGGTCTTACCGCGCCTCCCGCGGCATCCCCAACGCTCGCTCGGCAATGATATTGCGCTGAATCTCATTGCTGCCGCCATAAAGGGTATCCGCCCGGGTAAACAGAAACAGCGCCTGCAACCGGGTCAGTTCATAGGGCGCCCCGGCCAGCAATTCGGCCTCTGGCCCCAGCACATCCATCGCCAGCTTGCCCAGCTCCACATGCCAGGTCGACCAAGCCAGTTTGTAGATAGTCGCCTCAGGCCGCAGGCTGCCATCCTGTACCCCGGACAACATGCGCAGCGAGTTGTAGCGCAACACCCGCAAGCCGCTCCAGGCCTGGGCGATGCGCTGGCGCAGCACCGGGTCTTGTGCCGCGCCATTGGCCTTGGCGATACGCACCACTTCGTCCAGTTCATTCTGAAACTGCATCTGCTGACCCAGGGTCGACACCCCGCGTTCAAACCCCAGCAGCGCCATGGCGATTTTCCAGCCATCGCCCGGTTGACCGATCAGGTTGTCTGGCGACGCCTGCGCCTGATCAAAAAACACTTCGTTGAACTCACTGGTGCCGGTCAGTTGCCGGATCGGCTGCACCCGGATGCCCGGCTGGTCCATTTCGACCAACAAGAACGACAGGCCGCGATGGCCCACACTGCCCGGTTCGGTACGCGCCAGCACAAAGCACCAGTCCGACTCGTGGGCCAGCGAGGTCCAGACCTTTTGCCCGCTGATCAACCATTGCCCGCTGTCTTCATCGAAGCTGGCGCGGGTCTTGATATTGGCCAGGTCCGACCCTGCACCCGGCTCGGAGTAGCCCTGGCACCAAAAGTGCCGGCCCGCAAGAATCGGCGGCAAAAAGCGTTGCTGCTGTTCGCGGGTGCCAAAGGCCGCAATTGTCGGCCCGACCAGCCCTTCGCCAATATGGCCCATGCGCCCCGGGCCGCCCGCCCGGGCATACTCTTCGAAAAAGATCACTTGCTGGTTGATGCTCAAGCCACGACCGCCATGCTCGGTGGCCCAACCTGCACCCACCCAGCGGCCTTGGGCCAACACCTGTTCCCAGCGCTTGCGCAACTCGGGAGCAAACGCCTCATCCCCCGGGCCACCGCGAAAGCGCAAGGCTGCAAAGTCACCGCTCAAGTGCAGGTGCATCCATTGCGTCACCTGCTGGCGAAACTGCTCATCTGCCGCGCTAAAACCGATATTCATGTGCGCTCTCCGAAAATCTGCCGGGCCAGTTGCTCGCGATGAAACGCCGGGGTGCCGAGCATTTGCTCGCTGGCCCGTGCCCGTTTGAAATACAAATGCGGGTCGTATTCCCAGGTAAAGCCCACGCCACCATGCAACTGGATGGACTCGGCGGCACACTGAAAAAAACCTTCACTGGCAAAAATCTTCGCGGTGGCCGCGGCTTCCCCCAGTTGCTGGCGAATGCTTGGGTCTCCATCGATATTCAGGCACTCGGCGGCAATACAGGCGGCGTAGTAACTGGCCGAGCGGGCGCATTCGATGGCGAGCATCAGGTCGGCGCAACGGTGCTTGATGGCCTGAAAACTGGCAATGCGCCGACCAAACTGCTCACGGCCGTTGATGTAGCCCAAGGTGATGTCCAGCGACTGTTGAGCGCCGCCAGTCTGCTCGCTGGCCAGGCCTACGCAAGCGATCTGCAGCACATCGCGCAGCATGGGCCAGCCCTGTCCGGGCTCGCTGAGCAACTGTTCGTCGCAGACGGCAACGTCATGCAGCGTGATGGTGGCCAGGCGGCGGGTCTGATCCAGTGTCGGTTGCAACTGGCGCTGCAGGCCAGGTGTGTCGGCTGGCAGTGCAAACAGGCGGATACCGGCTTCACCGACGCTGCCCGGGGTGCGTGTGGCAATGATCAGCAGGTCGCAGTCAGCGCCGTCGATCACATAGCGATACTCGCCGTTGAGGCGATAGCCCCCGGCGTAACTCTGCGCATAGACCTGCACGCCGCTGTCGTCCCAGCGCGGGGCACTGGTAAAGGCCACGCTGGCGCGAACTTCGCCTGCGGCAATCAAGGGCAGCCAGCGTTGCTTGAGTGCTTCATTGCGGCTGAGCAACAGGGCAGGGGTAGCCAGGCAGCAGGTGGCAAAAAAAGGTGTAGGCAGCAGGCGGCGGCCCAATTGCTCCTGTAACAGGCAGACTTCGACAAAGCCCGACCCGAGCCCGCCATAGGCTTCGGGAATCGCCAGTGCGGGCCAGTACAGTTCTTGAGCCATTTGCGCCCAGGTATCGGCGTCATACCCGCGTTCGCTGGTCATCGCCGTGCGCACGGCGCTGGAGCTGGCAACCTGGGTCAAAAAGCGTTCGGCAGCGGTTTGAATCATTCGCTGCTCGTCAGTCAGGGCAAGCTCCATATGGGCCTCGTCGTAGAAATACGGATCAAGGCGCCAGCATGAAAGCGTCCAGCACGGGTGCAATCCCTGAGCCGGACTAGTCCGTTTGAGGGCTCTGCATCAGAGGTCGGAATCCCAGATTACCGTGATATTGCCTTTGTAATTGCCTTGCTCGGAGAGCATTTCTTCTACATGTCTTTTCTGGATTTCGAAGTGCAACGAAGAGGCTCTGTTATCCACATAAAACGTGGATTTGAAGACCTGGGCTGTAGTAACACTCAGCGGCTTGCGGGAAACAGCGGAAGAATCACCGTCATTGGCGATACCATTGGGCATACTGACCAGTACATCTACCGGTACTTCATGGCTGCCGTTACTGATTGCACAGGTATCGCCCATCATCTGCTCACAACTCAGTTGCATCTTGAAGCGTGAACTGGCGGAAATCAGAACGGTTTGGTCTCGGTATATTTTTTCGGGTACACGGCCCTTTTGCAGCCATTGCTGCCAACCGCCTTTGGGGGTCAATTCGACTTTGTTACCACCGGGTGGGATAGCGACTTTAAGGGTGTGTTGTACATTCAGGGTGAAATTCAACGATAAAAGAGAGTCTGTCGGGATCATGACATCGCCCATATCAAAATCCTCGTTTGGGCCGAGCGTATAAGTGATGTTTCCGAAGTAACTGCCCGTTGACATTTTCAGTGGGTTGGGCGTTTGTAGTTCATAGGCAAAGTCCAGATAGTTGTAGCGAAATCTAGGGATTTTGAATTGTGCCTGCTTTTGACAAGGTGCCTGAGAAGGTGTTGTCCAGAAGAACGTAAAGTCAATATGGTTGTACGACACAGTATCGCTGTAGCCTGAGCAATTTCCAGGTGGTGTGTTCCATGATACTCCCCACATCATTCTATGTGCCGGGCCTATGTCTATGCCGGGAAGGCCGTCATTTACAAGTAACCTGATGTCGTCCGGAGCGACTCGGTACTGCGAACCGAATCCAACAATTCGAACTCGAACGGTTTCTTGCGCACCTGTCTGGCTATGGGTAACCATAAAATCTCGCCATTCGGTAGGGATGTAAAATATTGCGCCTTGGCGCGGGTCAGTATGCTTGGCTACGATGGGGTGTTTTGAGTTAAAGGCAATGGGTGTGCGTAAACTGAACATGTTGTTAGCTTGGCACTTACTAGGGTAGAAAAAGCAATATCCGGTAGGTTCTGTCTTGTTTTCGAATTTATTAAAGAAGGGGTTTGATGGGTCAGGCTTAAATTCCGCCTGGATGTTAAGTTCGGCACCTTGTGCTATGGCCATGCTGGCGAGAGTCATGACGGTGGCAGCTACTAAGTTCGTACAATAAAAAAAGTTTTATTTATAAACTTCAGTGTGTGTTTCATGTGAATACCGTTGTGTCGACTCTGAGCACCGGTTTACATGCACTGGTTGCCTGAGCCTGAGTGAGCAGATTCACTCTGCAGTGAATTTTATTTACAAGTTTGCTCTCAACCTGAGGGCGTCTGCGCCTCAAAAATAATGATCATACTGCCGTAATACTCCCCCGGTCGGAAACCGCCTTGCGGCTTGATGACTTCGATTGCCAACGGGACCCTTGCACCGGGTTTTGCTTCACTCTCGGGCACCACTACGGTGTCAGTCAGCGTGAGCAATTGGTTATTGAACTTGACACTCAGGCCGATCAAGTCCTCCCCATTGAATATTTGAGGCTCATGACCCAGACGCGCCGTGATGCCACCGCTGACGTTGCGCACGTCGAATAATGCGCGCAACGGCTTAAGCGTTTCGCGGCTTGAATCCCAGCTCATTATCTGCTCGTGCTCCAGAAACCTGGAGTCGACGGGCAGCACGTAAAAGTCCGCCGTCGGGATGCTCACAGTGACTTCGAATATTTGCTCTTCACGGGCTGCAAACCCTGCCTGCATCCAGAGTGCCAGGCTTGCCGCGATAGCCAGGTGCGAGATTTTGCAGGCAGGCTCACGCATTAGCCTTTTACCTCAATGATTTTCTGTTTATTGGCTTCAATCAGGTTAAAGCGATAGTGGCGTCCGGGTTCTTTGGTGAAGCTGAATGTACGGCCCGGCAACACATGGTTTTTCGTGACGGGTTTGCAGTCTTGCAATTCCTTGGTTGCGCAGTCCTTGAAATCATCGACCAGCACCACGGTATTGCCTTTATTTTTGATGGAGTAGAGCCCCTTGTTGTCATCAATGAGTGTGTCAACACGGATGTTCTTGGGGCGTACCATAAAAATGGTGCCGTAACCGGCCAATACGTTAACGCCGGCAGACAGGGTCTTTTTGTAGCCTTCGGTTTGTTCCTGGCTCAAGGCAAACTCGTCTTCTTTTTCAGGAACCACCGGCACAAAGCGTACGCGAAAGTAGCGTTCATGGTCGCGGTTGCCCATGAACAACAAGCGTGAGCCCTGAGTCCCGTTGGCGGGCACAATCAAACGCGCCGGGCTTGCCATCAAACCGTCGCGAACACTGCCTGCCTGGGTTTTCAATGGCACTTCTTCAGAGGTACCGTCTGCCTTGTAAATAATCTCCAGGATGCTGATGCGGATAAACGCGGTGCTGTTGCCGCCATTGAAGATGCGTTTCAAATAGGTACTTTTGTCGCTGTCCATGTAGTCATGCATGCTGCCGGGGTTAATGTTGGGGCCTGCAGCGGCATTGAACGAAATCAGTAAAAGGCCAATGATTGAACAGAGGTGTTTCATGTTTGAATCTCACTATTGGGCATGCGTGTCATGAATAACAGTTGTACGTTTGATTACGGCGACTACTAGCCTGCGATAGGCGCTGTGTTTTTCGAGGCTGCCAAGGTGTCGGGATGGCAGCGCAAATCACCGATTTGCAAAACGTCTTTCTCTTTTTTGGTGTTGTTGGCATCAATCCTGAACTGGCACAACAATTGGTCGCCCTTGCGAACTTCAAGGGTGGGTGTGCGGGCATTCATTTCCATCGAAAAGAACCCGTCAACTTCACTGATGCCCCGGCTGGCGTGGTTGATGATGTGATGGCCCTTGAGTGGGTTGCCTTGTGGGTCGAGCAGGCGGCCGAGCACGGTTACGGTTTGCACAATTTTGATGGTGCGGTAGTCCACGCCGCCCTTGTTCAGGTGGTAGCGGCTGCGGGCGGGTTGAATGGAGGCGGCCGGTACGTCCGTGCCCTCGAAGTCGAAATTCACCGAGCTGTTCTGGTAGGCCGTGAGCGGAATAAAGTTACGCCCCGGGCGCAGTACCGTGCTGCTGCCGCTCAAGTCATCCGCGCGCAGTGCGATGCCGTCCAGATCGGACTGCACATCTACAATCATGCCTGCGCCCCGGCCGCTGTATTCACTGGTCATTGCAGCTTTACCCCCGCCGACGGCGAAGGTGTTGTCCAGGTTCAGGCCACCGGACAATTTGCCGTTGTACGAGGAGCGCTGGACAAAGCCGTCGCCATTGACCGATTGGTTCTTGAAGCTTGCCCGCCCGGACAGTCCCACACCGTAAGTATCAGTGGTTGCCGTGGCCGAGACGCTTTGCAGCAGGTGGTTTTCCAGGGTTTTGCTATAGGTCAGCGAGGCATTGTTGTCCCGGGCACCGTCGCGGGAGGTGCGCGAGCCGAGGCTGGCAGACCATTGTTCACCCGGGCCGCCAAGGGCCAGGCTGATACTCAGGTCGAAGCCACGGCTGCGCCTGGTGCCGCTGCTCTGGCTGGCGGGCCGGTCAAATACCCATAGCCGCCAGTTGCCGTCACTGCCGAACAAATGGGTGGTTTGCGTCAGACCCAGGTCAACGCCATAGCCCTTGGTGTTGCCTTGTGCATAAGAGGCACGGGCGTTGAAGCTGCTCTTGGTGCTCAAGCGATGGTTCAGCGAGATTGATGAGTTGCTGACCTGACCGACGAAACTCCCGCGCTTGCGCAAGCGTGTTCCGTCCGGCAGGGTTTCGTAGGTGTCGCGAGTGTCTAGCCAACTGCGGGTGTGGTTAAACCCCAGGCTGCCTTGGCCGTAGTTATACAGCCCGTTAAAGTCGGCACCCGTGCCGTAGTCCTGGGTTTGGTAGACGTTAGCGTAAACGCTGGCGTTGTTGGCCAGAGTCCAGTCGACGGAGGTCCCCAGTTGCATTTTGCCTTTGACCTGGCGCCCGGACAGCCCAAGGACCACGCGGGGATGCAGCAGATAGTTGAACGAGGCACCGCCGGTCATTTCACCACTGCGCTGTTCATCCCAGTTGCTGAGCAACTGGGTCTCACGCCCGGCGAACAGGTTGTAGCGCCAGCGCTGATCGTGGTTGCGCCAGTTGTTGGGTTTGTAGACAAGTTCTGTAGTGGTGCTGGTGGTCTTGCCGTCCTCGATAAGGCGCACTTCGACCTCATAAATTCCGCCCGGCAGGGAACTGGTGTCAATGTTTTGCAAGCCAGCCTGCACAGGTTGGGTGTTGATCAACTGGCCATTGCGGTGAATCTCTACAGATCCTTCACGGTTGGCCGTGATGTAAATGGGGTAGATGCTGGGCTTGGGCATGTCGATGGCCAGGCTGTCGGAGCTGCCATACATTGCACCTAGCGCAGTATCGGGGCTGGCCCCGAATGTGCGGATTTGCCGGGTCAGGCCAGAGGAGTTGGGGGTGAAATAGCCAATGCGCAGAAAGTTGCCTTCAAACTCACGCTGGCTGTAAGCCTCATGCACCGCGTGATAAAGCTTGGTATTGTCAGGCCCACCCATGCGCGACAGTTGCAGGTTCAGCCCCTGGGTCCAGTTGCCCAGGCTGCTGCTGGCTTCCAGGCCGAAGCGACCACCAGGGTTCTCTTCCTGGCCGCCATTGATATTCAGTTGGTTACGCACTATCAGGCCACGGCTGCCGCTTGCTGGTAATTCGTAGTACTGGCTCTGCTGGCTTTCATGCTCGGCATTTTCAGTCAGCATCGAGACCAGCGATTTATCGAGGTTGTAATGCACGGCCAATAATTGTTCGGGGCACTTGATAGTACAGCTGCCCAATGCAACGCCCTGTTTGAGATAGTCCGACCATGTATCGCGTTCGGCAACCGGCACAGCGCTGCCGTCGAAGTTGGTAAAGTCAACAAGTGTCAATCGATCATCACGACTAAGCACAATCATTGCCTCACCTATCAGTTGTCCGTTGCGCTCGATTTGTACGGCCAGAGGAACATCGAAAAAGTGTTCTTCAAAGTCTGCGGGCAGTCCCTTGGCCTGAGCCAGTAAACTGCGCGGCGAAGTACCGTTCGTTGCCGATGTGGGTGACGCTGCAAAGGCAGATGTACCGATCAGGAGGGCTAGCGCCGCCGCGATGGGAGTCATCGGAAACATATTCGAATTACTCGAGAACAAGCAATATAAACGTCAAGTAGCGTCCGGTCGGCAGGTGCCGACCGGACGCTATACTTGCCGTGCTGGATCAATGGTGCGATCGAGCGACGGGTATCAGGCGCCTTCTTCAAATATGATGGTGAAGTTTGAGTTGAATGTACCGGTGGCGTCAGCGGGAACTGTCCCTGTCTTGATTTCCAGCAGGGACTGGACTCCTGCTGCGGTTGGGGTACCAGCAGCGGCTATTTCCTGTGAGATGTCTGACAGTATTACGCCTCCGAGGGTGGTGATGAGTGGAATATCTTGAGCAGGATTACCGTTGAACAGTATGGCTGGGCCACCTACGATGTAGGCTTTGATTGCCTGGGTCGCGCTTTTGAGGCTGTACATCTGGGTCAGGGGATCCAGCCTGCCGGTAGCCTGGTTATAGTTCAGTGTTTCATCTTGGCCGAATGTTGGATTGTTGAACGGCAGGGCGTGGAATGTACTGGCCGGGATTACAGCTTTGATATTGATCTCAGAGCGGGACTCGGCAGCCAAAGCACTGGAAGAACCGATGGCGAGGATGATGGCCGAGCTCTTAATAGCCATTGATTTAAGCATGTCAATTACCTGATTTAAATGCTGCTTGGTTAATGACGACCCAGTTGCTTGGCCCCCGGGGGGAGCGCTGAACGTTCCTGTCGTCTATGCGTTGAATGTTCAGTCGTTTGGTGCTGACTGATTGAAATTTAAAGCGAATGAATTCTTACTTTTTAGCGAGGTAATGGATGTAGTTGTATGCGATGTGGCTTGTAGTTATTTGCTTTTTGTATTGAAGGGAATTTCCTACATTGCTGATGCGCTGTCTTTGTCTGAAGTGTCTATCATCAGGCAGGCAGCCAGAATTCCAAGAGTGACTCGCGTTGGATTGTTGAAGTTTCTTTAGTGTGTAGAGAGTTGTGTGTGTGCAATTGTTACCGCTTTTAACAGGTTTTTTGAGAAGTGTGCAGGCAGAAATGAAGGTTATGTTTTTATTTGCTGTGTGGGTTATATGTCTTTTTGATAATTAAGATATGTCTTCTTATGTCGCATTGTTTGTACCTTTCAAGTGAAGTGAGTTATAGCTTTTTCGAGTTGGCTTGCAGCTTGGCATAAGTTTCAGGCTCTGTTCTTCAATGGAGGGTATTTGAAAAATGAATAATCATTTGTATCAATCGGCAAATCAAAAATTGCATTCCGGTTTTGCGCAATGCACGGGCCGTGAACGTATGGCGCGCAGCCCGCGGGTTTTTGCATCTGGTGACTTGAAGTTGTTGTTATTGGAGTTTATTGGTGAGCGACCCCGTCATGGCTATGACTTGATTCAGCAGATCAAGGGGTTATTTGACGGTGCCTATACCCCCAGCCCGGGAGTGATTTACCCGGCACTGGCTTTTCTCGAGGCCGGGCTGTTGGTGAGCGTTGAGGTTCAGGGCGAAAAAAAGTGTTACAGCATTACCGAGGCCGGGCATCTCTATCTCGGGCAGCAAGTGGTGGCGCTTAAAGGTGTGCACATGCGCATTGATGTCAGCAGGCGGTCACTTCGTGGCCTGGATCGACCGGCAGAGATTCACGAGGCAATGCACAACCTGCGACATGCCCTGCAACTGCATCAGGGGCACTGGAGCCCGAAAGAGATCCAGCGCGTTCACGATTTGCTCAATAACACCGCCAAAGCCATTGTGAGCGGCTAGCCAGCGCTTACTTGATGCTCCCCGCAGGCACTGCCTTGCCAGCGCCTGCGGGTTTTAGTCTCAACGGACGATGATCCGCCCCCTGCGCCTTCCCATACTGCCCCCATGCCTTTGCCAACCCGGGAGCACCTGTGAACAGCGCAACTCATACCGCATTTCACACCAGTATCGACGCAGGCGTCGCTGAGCTGGTGATCGACAGGCCACCTGTCAATGCCCTCAACAGTCAGGAATGGCTGGATCTGGCGCACACCCTCGAAGCGCTGGGCCAGGACCCGCAGGTGCGGGTGATCGTGATTCGCGCCGAAGGCCGCGGTTTTTGCGCCGGTGTCGATATCAAGGAGCTCGACGCCCACCCGGAGCTCATCGTCAAGGTCAACGCGGGCAACTACGCCACCTTCAAGGCGGTGCATCGCAACCCGGTGCCGGTGATCGTTGCGGTTCACGGTTATGTTCTGGGCGGCGGGATCGGCATTACCGGTGCCGCCGACATCGTGGTCGCCTCGGATTGCGCCACGTTTGCCTTGCCGGAAGTTGATCGCGGCGCCATGGGTGGCGGTGCGCATTTACAGCGCCTGTTCCCGGTGCAAAAAGTCCGTTACCTGTTCTTTACCGGCGACAAGATCGGTGCGGTCGAAGCCCAGCAATACGGCTTTATCGAGCGCGTAGTGCCACGCGAACAACTGCGCGAAACCGCGTTGCAGATCGCCCACAAGATTGCCAGCAAAAGCCCGGACATGATCCGCATCGCGAAAGAGGCGTTGAACGGTATCGAAGACGGCAACCTGGAAGACAAATACCGCTGGGAGCAAGGTTTCACGCTCCAGGCGTACACCAGCGCGGACTCCGCTGAAACGCGCCGCGCGTTCGTTGAAAAACGCGACGCCACGTTCTGAGGAGCTGACGATGGAACTGACTTACTCCCCCAAACAAAAGGCCTTTCGTCACGAAGTGCGCCACTGGCTGGCCGCCAACCTGCCGGACAAACCGCTGGCCAGCTACGACACCCGCGAAGGTTTTGAACAGCACCGCCAGTGGGAAGCCAAGCTGTTCGACAGCCGCCTGTCGATGGTGATGTGGCCCACCGAGCTGGGCGGGCGCGGTTGCGACCTGATCGAGTGGCTGATTTTCGAAGAAGAATATTACGGTGCCGGCGCACCGATGCGGGTCAATCAGAACGGCCAGTTACTGCTTGGCCCCACCCTGATGGAGTTCGGCACCGAAGCACAGAAAAAACGCTTTCTGCCACGCATGGCCGCCAGTGCCGATATGTGGGCCCAGGGCTGGTCCGAGCCGAATGCCGGTTCGGACATGGCCGCGATCACCAGCAAAGCGACCCGCGATGGCGACGGCTATGTGCTCAACGGTCAGAAGACCTGGTCGACTCGGGCCATTTTTGCCGATTGGCTGTTCGGTCTGTTCCGCAGTGACCCCGCGTCCAGCCGTCATCACGGCCTGTCGTTCGTGATGGTGCCGCTCAACGCACCGGGCGTGACCGTGCGCCCGATCAAGGCCCTCAACGGCAAGGATGCGTTTGCCGAAGTGTTTTTTGACGACGTGCGCATCCCCCTGGAAAACCGCATCGGTGAAGAAGGGCAGGGCTGGCACGTGGCGATGGCCACCGCCGGTTTTGAGCGTGGCTTGCTGCTGCGTTCCCCGGCGCGCTTTCAGTACACCGCACGCAAATTGGTCGAGCTGTATCAGGCCAACCGCGCCAGCGCCGACCGCGACCCTAGCCTGGGTGAGGCCGTGTGCAAAGCCTGGATGGATGCGCAAGCGTACGCCTTGTCCGCCTACCACACGGTGGGCCGGCTTAGCCGCGGGGCGCAGATTGGCGCCGAGTCGAGCACCAACAAAATCATCTGGTCGGAACTGGATTTGCGCATGCATGAAACCGCAATGCGCATCCTCGGCGCCAGCGGCGAACTGACCGGCAAATCGGCAGATGGCCACGACTGGATGGAGGGCTTCCTGTTTGCCCAGGCTGGGCCCATCTACGCCGGAACCAACGAGATCCAGCGCAATATCATCGCCGAGCGCATGCTCGGCCTGCCGAAGTGAGGCCGGGGATGGACTTTACCTTTACTGACGACCAGCACACCTTCCGCGAAGCCATCAGCCGTTTCTTGATGACCGAAGCAGCGCCGGAAATGCTCCGTGAAATCTGGGAAACCGACGTCGGTCGCTCCCCGGACCTGCGTAACAAAATTGCCGAACAGGGCCTCACGGCGTTGTCGGTGCCCGAAGCCTTCGGTGGCCTGGGCATGGATGATGTGGCCTGGGCCCTGATGACTCAGGAGCTGGGTTACTACGCCATCCCGGACTCCCTGGCCGACACCGCCTATGTGGCCAGCGCCCTGATCGCCGGGTTGCCCGACAGCGTTGCCTGTCGCGGCGAATGGCTGGAAGGCATCGCCGACGGCAGCCTGCGGATTGCCATCGGCCATCCGGTGAACCCGCTGGTGGCCGATGCCGCCCACGCGGATTTGCTGCTGCTGGCCCATGGCGATGAAGTTCACGCCGTGCCGCGCAGCCAGGTGGATGTGCAAGGGCACAGCAGCATCGATGCCTCGCGGCGTCTGGCGCTGGTCAGTTGGCAACCTTGCGCCGCCACACGGGTGGCGCAAGGTGAGCAGGGCCGCGCCTTGTGGGCGCAAACCCTGGACCGTGGCGCGCTGTCGGTGGCCGGGCAATTGGTTGGCCTTGCCCAGCGCATGCTGGATTTGTCGGTGGACTATGCCGCCCAGCGCAAGCAGTTCGGCAAGCCGATCGGCAGTTTTCAGGCGGTCAAACATCACCTGGCGGACGTCGCCACCCAGCTCGAATTTGCCAAACCGGTGCTGTACCGCGCCGCTTACGCCCTGGCTCACGGCGAGAAAAACGCCTCGGTGTGGGTGTCGCAAGCCCGCCTGGCGTGCTGCGAAGCCAGCTGGCTGGCCGCGCGCCACGGCATTCAGGTGCATGGCGCCATGGGCTACACGTGGGAAGTCGACCTGCAAATGTTCATGAAACGCGCCTGGGCACTGGACAACGCCTGGGGCGATCGCGCGCTGCATAAGAATCGCGTGGCCGAACATGTACTCAGCGGTGCGGCGCCTTTGGGCCCTGGCCATACCTTCGAGGATTGATTGATGCCCCAAGCCTATATTGTTGATGCCCTGCGCACTCCGACCGGCAAGCGCAAGGGCGGTCTGGCCCATGTTCATGCGATCGACCTGGGCGCCCATGTGCTCAAGGCGCTGGTAGAGCGCAACCAGATCCCGGCCGACGAATACGACGACGTGATTTTTGGCTGCGTTGACACCATCGGCTCGCAGGCCGGTGATATCGCCCGCACAAGCTGGCTGGCCGCCGGTTTGCCGCTGAACGTACCCGGCACCACGATTGATCGACAGTGCGGCTCTTCGCAGCAGGCGCTGCACTTTGCCGCGCAAGCCGTGATGAGCGGCACCCAGGATGTGATCGCAGTTGGCGGCGTGCAAACCATGACCCAGATCCCGATTTCTTCCGCGATGCTGGCTGGTCAGCCGCTGGGTTTCAGTGACCCGTTTTCCGGCAGTAAAGGCTGGAAAGCGCGTTTCGGCGATCAGCCGGTGAACCAGTTCTACGCCGCCCAGCGCATTGCCGATCACTGGAACATCAGCCGTCAGCAGATGGAAGCCTACGCGCTGGAAAGCCACCGTCGGGCGCTGGATGCCATTGCCGGGCGCCGTTTTGTCAACGAAATCGTGCCCTGCGAAGGGGTATGGGACGACGAAACCCCGCGTCACACCAGCCTGGCAAAAATGGCTGAGCTGGAGCCTGTGTCCGCCGAGTTTCCGTCGATCACCGCCGCCGTTTCCAGCCAGACCTGTGATGCCTCGGCGGCATTGCTGGTGGTCTCGGAAGCGGCGCTCAAACGCTACAACCTCACCCCGCGGGCGCGGATTCATCACCTGTCGGTGATGGGCGACGACCCGATCTGGCACCTCACCGCACCGATTGCCGCGACCCGTGCCGCACTGAAAAAAGCCGGCATGAGCATCCGCGACATCGACCTGGTGGAGATCAACGAGGCCTTCGCTTCGGTGGTCATGGCCTGGGCCAAGGAGCTGGATTTCGACCCCGCCAAAACCAATGCCAACGGCGGCGCGATTGCCCTCGGTCATCCACTGGGGGCCAGCGGTGCGCGGTTGATGACCAGCCTGCTCAACCAGCTTGAACTCAGCGGCGGCCGTTATGGCTTGCAGACCATGTGCGAAGGCGGCGGGCAAGCCAACGTGACGATTATTGAGCGCCTCTAGGAGCATTGACATGGCAATTTGTGCAGGACGTACCGTCATCATTACTGGCGCCGGCGGCGGTTTGGGCCGGGCCTATGCATTGGCTTTCGCCGGGCAGGGCGCCAACGTGGTGGTCAACGATATTCGTCGTGAAGCCGCGCAAGAGGTCGTCGCTGAAATTCTCGAGGCGGGCGGTCAGGCCATTGCCAGCGCGGACGACATCACCACCCTTGCCACGGCACAGCTCATTGTGGACGCCGCCCTGGCCGCGTTTGGCGAAGTGCATGTGCTGGTTAACAACGCGGGGATTTTGCGCGACCGGATGTTTATCAGCCTGGGCGAAGATGACTGGGACGCGGTGATGCGCGTTCACCTCAAGGGGCATTTCTGCCTGGCCAATATCCTTGGCAAGCGCTGGCGTGACCTGGCCAAGGCCGGCCATCCGGTAGCGGCTCGAATCATCAACACCAGCTCCGGTGCGGGCCTGCAGGGTTCGGTGGGGCAATCCAACTACAGCGCCGCCAAAGGCGGGATTGCCGCCTTGACCCTGGTGCAGGCCGCAGAGCTGGCGCGTTATGGCGTTACGGCTAATGCGCTGGCCCCGGCGGCGCGGACCTCGATGACTGAAAGCGCGATGCCGGACGTGGTGAAAAAGCCCGAAGACGGCGGCTTCGATGCCTGGGCTCCGGAAAACGTCGCACCGCTGGTGGTGTGGCTGGGCAGCGAACTGTCGGGCCATGTGACCGGGCAGATCATCGAAAGCCAGGGCGGGCGCCTGTCCCTGGGCGACGGCTGGCGCACCGGCGTGACCCGCGACAAGGGTGCGCAATGGCAGCCAGAAGAAGTGGGCGTAGCCATGGGGCAGATTCTGGCCGAAGCACCTGCGCCGCAAAGGGTTTGGGGTAGCTGATATCCCTGACCCTCACCCCAACCCTTTCCCGGGGGGAGAGGGCTAGGGTGAGGGGCTTTTTGATTTTAGATAAAAAAGAGAATTCAACCATGAGACAAGCGCCTCCTTACGTTCCCGGCCACCAGTTGCTCGCCGGCAAGTCGATTTTGATCACCGCCGCTGCCGGTGCCGGGATCGGTTATGCCGCCGCCAAGCGCTGCGCCGAAGAGGGCTGCCGCGCCCTGATGATTTCTGATATCCATCCGCGCCGCCTCGAAGAAGCAGTCGAGCGTCTCAAGGCAGAAACCGGGTTGCAGGCGGTGTACGGGCAGCTGTGCAACGTCACCGTCGAAGCCGATGTACAGGCGCTGGTCGCCGCGGCTGAAGACGCATTGGGCGGGGTCGATGTGCTGATCAATAACGCAGGGCTTGGCGGCCAGGTGCGACTGACCGAAATGACCGATCAGCAATGGTCTTCGGTGCTGGATATCACCCTGACCGGCACCATGCGCATGACCCGCGCCATGCTTCCGCACATGGAGCGCCGAGGCGCCGGTGCCATCGTCAACAACGCGTCGGTGCTGGGTTGGCGCGCACAGAAAGAGCAGGCCCATTATGCCGCCGCCAAGGCCGGCGTCATGGCCCTGACCCGTTGCAGTGCATTGGAAGCGGCCGAGAGTGGCGTGCGCATCAATGCCGTGGCGCCGTCCATTGCCTTGCATGACTTCCTGAAAAAAGCCTCCAGCAGCGAACTGCTGGAACAACTGACCAGTCGCGAAGCCTTTGGCCGTGCGGCTGAAGTGTGGGAAGTGGCCAACGTGATGGTGTTCCTGGCCAGCGACTACGCCTCGTACATGGTCGGCGAAGTGCTGCCCGTCAGCTCGCAACAGGCATGAGTACGCTATTTAGCAGTGCCGGGCAGCTGCTCGCGGCACAAGGGCAAGACCTGGGCCGCACTGACTGGCTGTTGCTGACTCAGGAGCGGATCAACCTGTTTGCCGAGGCCACGGGCGATCACCAGTGGATTCATGTCGACCCTGAACGTGCCGCCAAGGGACCATTCGGGGCCTGCATCGCCCACGGTTACCTGACCCTGTCCCTGGCCAATCTGTTTATGCCGCAACTGATGCAATTCGAAAACCTGGCCATGGGCGTTAACTACGGCAGTGACCGGGTGCGCTTTCCGGCAGCGGTCAAGGTCGGTTCGCGGGTGCGCGGGCATGGCCAGATCATGCAGGTCGAGGCTCTGGGCCAGGCATTGCAGGCGGTGGTGCGCATCAGCGTCGAAATCGAGGGCAGCGAGCGCCCCGGCTGCGTGGTGGACACCATCAGCCGCTACACCTTCAACCCTCTTGAGAAGTGAGCCTTGAGCATGAATCTGAATGACGTAGTGATCGTATCCACCGCCCGAACGGCCCTGACCAAGTCCTTCCGTGGTTCGTTCAACGACACGGAAGCGCCGGTACTGGGCGGGCATGTGGTGCGTGCGGTGGTTGAGCGAGCAGGCATCGAGCCGGGTTCCGTGGAAGACGTGATCATGGGTGCGGCCGCCCAGCAAGGCACCCAGGGCTACAACATCGGGCGCTTGTGCGCCAACACCGGCGGCCTGCCCAACACGGTGCCGGGCATGGCGATCGACCGCATGTGCGCCTCGGGTTTGATGAGTATCGGCGTGGCCGCAAAAGGCATCATGACCGGCGAAATGTCGATTGCCGTGGCCGGTGGCGTTGAGTCGCTGTCACTGACCCAGAACAAGTATAAAAACACGTACCGCGCTCAGTCCGAGGCGGTGCTTGAATGCATGCCCACGGCCTATATCCCGATGCTCGAAACCGCTGAGATCGTGGCACGGCGTTACAACATCAGCCGTGAAGTGCAAGACCAGTATTCCCTGCAAAGCCAGCAGCGTACCGCCGCCGCCCAGGCCGAAGGTCTGTTTGCCGACGAGATCGTGCCGCTGGCTGCGCGCAAGCTGTGCTTTGACAAGGAAGGCAAGCCCAGCGGTTATCAGGATGTGATTGCCGACCGTGACGAGTGCAATCGCCCGTCCACCACCCTTGAGGATCTGGCTGCACTCAAGCCGGTGTGGAAAGACGGCAAATGGGTGCAGCAGGGCGAGTTCATTACAGCGGGCAACGCCTCGCAGTTTTCCGATGGTGCTGCCGCCGTGTTGCTGATGAGCCGTGCCGAAGCCAGGCAGCGCGGGATCGAAGCGCTGGGTGTGTACCGCGGGATTGCCGTGAGCGGTTGTGCGCCGGAAGAAATGGGCATTGGCCCGGTGTTCGCGATTCCCAAGCTGCTCAAACGGTTCGGCCTGACCGTCTCGGACATCGACCTGTGGGAGATCAATGAAGCGTTCGCGTGCCAGGTGGTGTACTGCCGCGATTTCCTGCAGATCCCCAACGACCGCCTCAACGTCAACGGCGGGGCAATTTCCATTGGTCACCCGTTCGGCATGTCGGGTGCGCGGATGGTGGGCCACAGCCTGCTTGAAGGCCGCCGCCGTGGCGCGCGTTATGTCGTGGTTGCCATGTGCATCGGCGGCGGGATGGGGGCTGCGGGGTTGTTCGAGCTGAATTGATGAAGTGTTCCTCACCCCAGCCCTCTGCCTCCGGGGGATGGCTGGAGTGAGGGTTGGGGCGGGATTGGATTACGCATCAGTGTCCCCACCAGCACCGCACCGATCAGCCCCAGCACGCCTGCCACCCACAGCACCACGGCAAACCCCGCCACAAAAGCCCGGGTCGCCATCGGCTGAACCTGCGCCTGAACCTGCGCCGGCAGTTGGCTCAGTGCCCCCGGCATATCCCCGGCCACCACCCGCGAAGCAATAAAGTGACTCTGCTCCAGCCATTGCCCGGCGTCCTGGCGCAGGGCTGCCTGCAGATTTTGCTCGGTATGGCTGCCCAGCAAGGCGCCGAACACACCGATGGCTAACACGATGGCGCTGAAGCGCATGGTCGTGCTCATGCCGGACGCCATGCCCACACGGTCACGGGGCACGCAGGCCATGATGTTTTTCTGGGTGTCACCATTGAGCAGACCCGCCCCGGCGCCCGTCACCGCGGTGGTCAGCGCAAAACTCAAATAGCTGCCATGGTCCACCGCCCAGACGCTGAGCAGGTTGCCGCAACCCACCAGGGTCAAGCCCGCAGCCATCATGCTGGCGGGGCTGATGCGCGACGCCAGGCGAGCGCCGATACGCGGGCAAATCAGCATGGTCAGGGCAAACGGCAACATCCCCAGGCCAGATGCGACTGCGCTGAAGCCCAGGCCGTTTTGCAGATAAAACGGCAGCAGCGTCATCATTACCTGAGCACAGCCCGCGTAAGCGAACATGCCTAGCAGAGCGCCGATAAAGCGCGGATGGCGAAAGAGTTGAAGGTCAATCATGGGCCGGCGCTGCAAGGCTTCGATCAGCACAAACAGGCCCAGCAACAGCACCCCGGCACACACTCGTGCATAGGTCAGCGGATAGTTCCAGCCAATGCGGTTGGCCTCGATCAGGCCCCAGATCAGGCACAGCAGACTGGCGCTGAAAGCCAGGCTGCCCCAGGGGTCGAGTCGTGCGGATTGCGGGTCGCGGGACTCGCCAATGGCATGCCTGACCAGCGCCATCAGCAGCAGGCCCACTGGCAGGTTGAGGTAGAAAATCCAGCGCCAGCCCAGGTACTCGGTGATCAGCCCGCCAAGGGTCGGTGCGGCGGTCATGGCCACGCCCATGCAGGCGCCCCAGAAGGCCCAGGCCTTGGCCCGCTCCACTTCGTCGTGGAAGGCGTGCCCGATGGAAGCCAGTGCACTCGTCAGCAGCAGGGCCGCTCCCACGCCTTTGACGGCACGGGCGATTTCCAGCAGCAGGCTGGTGGGCGCGGCGCCGCAGCCCAGGGACGCAAGGATAAAAATGCTCAAGCCCCAGAGCAGGGTCTTTTTGCGGCCGAAGCGGTCGGCAATGCTGCCGGCCGGCAGCAGCAGGGCGGCAAACGCCAGCATATAAGCGCTGACCACCCATTCGATGTCGACAAAACTGGCCCCCAGATCACGGGCGATGCTGGGCAGGGTGACCGCGACAATATTGGTATCGAGCACGATGAGTGAGCACACCCCGCTGGCGGTGAGCAGGGTCAGGCGCGGGCTGACGCTTTTCATCGTTGCACCTCGCGCATTACTTTGTGGGCAATCAGTTTGACGGGCATGCTCGCGGCTCTCTAGTGTGACGGTGGTCACAGGGTATCGCCGCACATCCCGGGGTTTGTTAGCTGGCAGCCCGGACTTCATTACCTTTGAGCTAATGCTGCTATGGATATACGTCATTTCCGTTATTTTCTGGCCGTTGCCCAGCAACGCAATTTTACCCGCGCGGCTGAAACACTGGGGATTGCGCCACCGACCCTGACTCGGCAAATCCAGGACCTTGAGCACGCCCTGGGGGTGCGCCTGTTTGTGCGCGAGCAAAGGCAAGTACGCTTGACCGAAGCGGGGCTGGCGTTGTTGCCCGATGCCGAAGCCACGGTGCGCCAGTTCGAGCTGGCGCAACGCAATGCCCAGCGCGCCGGGCGCGGTGAGACAGGGCACATCGAGTTGGGTTACGTCGCTTCGGCGGTGTATTCGGGGGTGTTGCAGCGCCAGGTGCAGGCGTTTGCCAGCGACTATGCCGAAGTCAGTCTGAATGTGCGTGAAGCGTCGATGGCCAGTTTGCCGGAGCGGATCGTTGAAGGTCGGTTCGACTTGGGCTATGTGCGCTCACCCATGACGCTGCCCGAGGGGCTGGAGGCAATTCGGCTGAATGCGGAGGGCTTTGTACTGGCGCTGGCCGCTGATACCTGGCTGGCGCGCCTCAAGAACATCAGCCCCGGGCATTTGCAAAACGAGACCTTTATCCTCCCCGAGCAAATCAGCGGCACGCTGCACGTAGCGGCCCAAGGGGGCTACGCTCCGAAACTGGGGGCCCAGCCCGGCGGGCTGGTGGCGGTGATTGCGCTGGTTTCGCTGCGTCAGGGGGTGGCGGTGGTGCCGGCGTCGGTGGTGGGGCATATCAGTCTGCCCAATGTGCTCTACCGCCCGATCGAGGGCTGCGAGGCGCAGTCGTGGTTGTCCTTGATCTACCGCCGATTTGAAAAGTCAGCCGTTGTGACCCGTTACATCGAGCAGGTCAAACGTGATGCGCGTACAGCCGGGCTGGACGCGAAATAGTGCTGAAAGACTGCAGCATTTAGTCGGCCATATACGTGCGTTAAAGCCGGGAAGCAGTACAATCGCGCACTTTTTACCGGGCATGGATGCTGTTCGGCACACGCTCACGAGAAGACCCATGGTTTCTGCAAGTTACTCTCCCTCGCTGGTTTTTATTTCCCTGTGTGTTGCGATTCTGGCGTCATACACCGCCCTTGATCTGAGCGGGCGTATCGCCACGGCGCGAGGCCGGACCGTGTACCTGTGGATCGGCGGCGGCGCCCTGGCTATGGGGTTTGGGGTGTGGTCGATGCACTTTATCGGGATGCTTGCGCTGGAGCTGCCGCTGGCACTGGGTTACGACCTGGGGCTGACCCTGTGGTCGTTGCTGGTGGCCATTTTGTCGTCAGGCTTTGCCTTGTGGCTGGTGAGCCAGCCGCGCCTGCCTTGGCTGCAGCTATTGTTCGGCGCCTTGATCATGGGCGCGGGCATCAGTGCCATGCACTACAGCGGCATGGCTGCGTTGCGCATGCAGCCGGGGATCGATTACGACCCGACGCTGTTTGGTCTGTCCTTGCTGATAGCCGTTGGGGCTTCGGCTGCTGCGCTGTCGATCGCCTTCCATCTGCGCCGGCAAACCCCTTACGTCCGTCTGGCGCGGGGCGGGGCTGCGGTCATCATGGGCCTGGCGATTGTCGGCATGCACTACACCGGCATGGCGGCGGCCAACTTCCCCGTTGGCAGTTTTTGCGGTGCTGCCGTGGACGGCTTGAGTGGCAATGGCCTGGATAACCTGGTGCTGGTGTCCAGCCTGGCGGTGCTGGTCATTGCGTTGCTGACCTCGGTTTTCGATGCCCGACTGGATGCCCGCACCTCGGCCCTGGCGGACTCACTGACCCTGGCCAATGAAGAGCTGACACAACTGGCGCTGCACGACACCCTGACCGGGTTGCCCAACCGGATTTTGCTGGCAGACCGCATCGCTCAGGCGATGAGCAAAGTGCACGAGCAAGGCGGGTGTTTCTCGTTGATGTTTATCGATCTGGACGGCTTCAAACCGGTGAATGACGCCTTCGGCCATCACCTGGGCGACCGCTTGCTGCGTGAGGTGGCCTTGCGTCTGCGCGAGCAGTTGCGCAGTCAGGACACCCTGGCGCGCATTGGTGGCGACGAGTTTGTGCTGCTGGTGCGCTTGCTTGAGCCGGACGATGCACCGCAAGTGGCGGCGCGCCAGGTCGGCCTGCTGTCCAAGGCGTTCCGGGTGGACGACCATGACCTGCTGATTTCTGCGAGTGTCGGTATCGCGCTGTACCCCGGCAACGGCCAGACCGCCGAAGAGTTGCTGATGAATGCCGATGCGGCCATGTACCACGCCAAGGGCGCGGGCAAAAACGGCTACAGCTTTTTCGATGCGTCGATGAACACCAACGCCCGCAAGCAATTGCAGCTGTTGCAAGACTTGCGTCAGGCACTGGAACTGCAACAGTTTCGCTTGTTCTACCAGCCCAAGTTCGACGCCAGCAACAACCAGCCGGTGGGTGCCGAAGCCCTGTTGCGCTGGGAGCATCCGCAGCAGGGTTTATTGTTGCCGGAAGACTTTATCGACATGGCGGAGAAGACCGGCCTGATCATCCCCATCGGCGATTGGGTGCTCAACGAAGCGTGCCGCCAGATGCGTGTCTGGTTCGATGAGGGCTATAGCCACTGGCGCATCGCGGTCAACCTGTCGGCCTTGCAGTTCTGCTATTCGGGGTTGGTTGACAGCGTTGTCGCGGCCCTGGAGCGCCACCGTTTACCCGCCAACAGCCTGACCCTGGAAATCACCGAAACCACCGCCATGAACGATGCCGATGCGAGCATGGTGGTGCTGCAACGCCTGTCGCAGATGGGCGTGGACCTGTCCATTGATGACTTCGGCACCGGCTATTCCAGCCTGATGTACCTCAAGCGCCTGCCGGCCAACGAGCTGAAAATCGACCGTGGTTTTGTGCGTGATCTGGAGCATGACAGCGACGATGCGGCGATCGTCTCGGCGATTGTGGCGCTGGGTCAGGCACTGGGGCTGCGGATTGTGGCCGAAGGGGTCGAAACAGATACCCAGCAAAGCTTTCTGACCACGTTGGGCTGTGATGCCCTGCAAGGTTTTCTGCTGGGCCAGCCTCTGCCTGCCGAGCAGTTCATGCACGATATCCATCGCGCCGAGCCCTGCACGGATCGCAACCCGATACCGACCTGACAAGACTGGTCCTTCGCGGTTATTCTGGCCGCCAGACTTGGATCGTTGAAGGGGAGCGCGTGTTTATGGATAAAGTCATCGTGATCACCGGTGGCAGTCGTGGCATCGGTGCCGCCACTGCCGTGCTGGCGGCGCAGCAGGGATATCGGATCTGCATCAACTACCTGGCCGACGATGCCGCGGCCCATGAGGTGCTGGCACAAGTCCGCGCTCTGGGCGCGCAGGCCATCGCCGTGCGTGCCGATGTGAGCGACGAAGAGGAAATCGTCCGTCTGTTCATCGAGGTTGACGAGCAGTTGGGCCCGGTCACGGCGCTGGTCAACAACGCCGGCACCGTGGGCCTCAAGTCACGGGTGGACGAGCTGTCCGAGCTGCGCATCATGCACACGCTGAAAACCAACGTGCTGGGCCCCATCCTGTGCGCCAAGCATGCCGTGCTGCGCATGTCGCCACGTTACGGCGGGCAGGGTGGCAATATCGTCAACGTGTCGTCGGTGGCGTCCCGTCTGGGCTCGCCCGGCGAGTATGTCGACTACGCCGCCTCCAAGGGCGCAGTGGATACCTTCACCCTGGGCTTGTCCAAGGAACTGGCGGGCGAAGGTATCCGGGTCAATGCGGTGCGCCCGGGCTACATTTTTACCGACTTCCACGCCTTGAGCGGCGACCCCGGGCGGGTCAGCAAACTTGAACCGATCATCCCGATGGGCCGTGGCGGGCGTCCGGAAGAAGTGGCCGAAGCGATTATCTGGCTGCTGTCGGACAAGGCCTCGTATACCACCGGCACCTTTCTGGATCTGGGCGGCGGGCGGTAAGCCCCCACTATCTCCCTTAGACACTCTGGCCGTGGGAGCGAGCCTGCTCGCGAATGATCTTCGCGAGCAGGCTCGCTCCCACATTGCTTGCTTTTACGCTTGATCCGACGATAATGCGACTTATTGCTATTTAAGTCCGGTTATCTATCGTGCCTACTCCTGTGGATCCCAAAAGCCTGCTTGCCAGCCTGTATCAGGACAATCATGCGTGGTTGCGCGGCTGGCTGTCGCGACAGGTGCGTTGCCCGCAGGATGCGGCCGATCTGACCCAGGACACCTTTCTGCGCGCCTATGATGCCCGGCAACTGGACCGCATCCAGGAACCCCGCGCCTATTTGAGCACCGTTGCCCGCCGTCTGCTGTGTTCGCTGTGGCGTCGGCGCAAGCTGGAACAATCCTATCTGGACCAGTTGGCCGATTTGCCAACCGCCCATGCACCTTCTGCCGAAGACATTGCCCTGGTGCGCGAGGCAATTGAAGCCATCGATCACGCGCTCGAAGGATTGCCGTCACGCGTTAAGCGGGCCTTTTTGCTCAATCGCCTCGAAGGCATGCCCCAGCAGGCCATCGCTGACCTTTTGGGGGTTTCGCTGGCGACGGTGGAACGCGATTTGCGCCGCGCCTTCGTTCACTGCCTGACACACAGAGTGCAGCCCCTATGAGTACCGCCAAGGTCGATCCGATCACCCGTGCAGCCATTGACTGGATGCTGCGCCTTGAGTCCGGGGATGCCTGCCCTTCGGAGCGTCAGGTGTTCAAAGCCTGGCTGGTTGAAAACCCCGACCACATGGCCGCATGGCAGCGCGTGGCCGGGGTGCTGAAAGCCCCGATGGCCGACCTGCAATCGGTCGAGCGGCGCAGCCCGGGGCAATTGCAGGCGGCACGCCGGGCACTGCTGGGCGGCACTTCAGGTTCGCGCAAAAAGGCCCTGCAGGGCGGCTTGTTACTGTTGCTGCTCGGGCTGGGGGCGGCGGGGCTGGTTGACCGCGTTACCCCACTGGCAGGCCTGATGGCCGACCAGCACACCGGCACCGGTGAGCGCAAAACCATCCAGCTGGACGATGGCAGCCTTCTGACGCTCAACGCCCGCAGCGCGGTAGATATCCAGTTCAGCCACGGCCAGCGGCGTGTGCATTTGCGCGAAGGCGAGTTGCAAGTGGATGTGGCCGTCGATCCCGGGCGCCCGTTTGTGGTCACCACCGCCCAGGGCCAGGTTCAGGCACTGGGGACGCGCTTTATGGTGCGCCAGGGAGCTGAAGAAAGCCTGGCCAGCGTGCAACAACACAGCGTGCAACTCGATACCCTGGGCGGCCAGCAACGGCGTATAGACACCGGCCAGGCGGTGTCTTTCACGGCCAGTCAGATTGACCCGCAAATCCCGACCTCGCGCAGCCAGACCGATTGGCTGCAGGGCCGGGTCGAGTTGCATGATGAGCCGTTGCAAGCCCTTGTCGACGCGCTGCGACCGTACCAGAGCGGTGTGCTGCGCATCAGCCCCGAAGCCGCCAAAGTGCGGGTGTTCGGCGTGTTCCCGCTGGACAACACCCCTCAAACCTTGAGTGCACTGGCGCAGACCTTGCCGATCAAGGTCACGCGTTACGGCCCCTGGCTGACGCTGATCGATGTACGTCGGTAAAAATTCAATGAATGCGAATTAATTACAAATAGTCTGAGGGGAAACCCTTGCTCGTTGGTCAAGGTTACAACTGCCTACCGTGCAACGAGAAAGGACGCCCCATGCCGTACGCCCCGCTTAAACCCTGCCTGCTGGCACTGACAATCACCCTGGGCATTGCCGGCCACCTGCCAAGCGCGGTGGCCGAGGCGATGCACGCTGACCAGGGGGCCGTCCGTTTTTTTGATCTGCCGCCTGCGCCTTTGGGTGTGACCCTGAGCCGGATCGCCCGTGACAGTAACCTGACCCTGTCCGTTGCGCCGGCCTTGTTGCAGGGCAAAACCAGCGCTGCGGTAAACGGCATGTACACCCCGCAACAGGCGGCCGAGCGCGCGCTGGTGGGCTGTGGCCTGGGCCTGAGCGTGACAGACAGCGGGGCTTTGAGTGTTTACCCGCAGGCCGAAGCGGGCGCGTTGAACCTGGGGGCGACCACGGTTTCGGCGCTTGTGGCCGAAGATGGCCGTGGTCATGTTGACGGTTTTGTCGCTACCCGTTCGGCGACGGCGACCAAAACCGATACGCCGATCCTGGAAATCCCGCAAACCATTAACGTGGTGACCACCGATCAAGTGGAGGTGCAGGGCGCGCGCGACCTGACCCAGGCGCTGCGGTATACGCCGGGCCTGAGTACCAATGGTTACACCGATCGCAACACCATCGCGGACGAAATCACCAGCCGCGGGTTTGCACCGACCCTGCTCTACCTCGATGGCGCGTATCTGCCGTCGGCGGGCAGCCTGGGCGGCACACCGCAAATCGATCCGTACACCCTGGAACGCATCGAAGTGCTCAAGGGGCCGTCCTCGGTGCTGTATGGCCAGAACCAGCCGGGGGGCATGATCAACATGGTGTCCAAGCGTCCGAGCATGCAGGCCCGGCATGAGATCAAGGTCGGCACCGGCAGTTTTGACCGCTACAACCTGGGCTTTGATTTCACCGGGCCACTGGACGATGCCAAAACCCTTGGCTATCGCCTGATCGGTGTCGGCAACACCGGCAGCGAACAAGTGGATTACACCGAAGACTCGCGCATGCTGCTGGCCCCCAGCTTCACCTGGGCACCCGATGACGACACCGAACTGACGTTGTACGCGCAATTGCAACGCGATGATGCCCTGGCCGATTACCAGGCCTTGCCTGCCGTGGGCAGCCTGTACCGCAACTCCCGGGGCAACAAGATTGATCGCGACACGTTTTTGGGCGACTCGAAATGGAATGACTACAAGCGCGACCAATATGTGCTGGGCTATCAGTTCACCCATGCTTTCAACGAGACCATGACCTATCGCCAGAGCCTGAGCTACATCGACGTCGACGACCGCTACAAGGGGTTTTACCTGAACCGCTTTGTCACGGCCCCGGACGGCGCGACCGACACCCACGCCAGCCGCACCAAGCTCGACTGGCGCCAGCAGAACAGCTCGTACAGCTTCGATAACCACCTGCAAAGCGACTTCGTCACCGGGCCGTTGCAGCACACCTTGCTGGTGGGCCTGGACTACCGAAGCTTCATTCGCAAATACCAGGGCTACAACCTGAGTGGCAGCGAGGTCATCGACCTCTACAACCCGAGCAACTATCGCACCACGGGTGTGCCGACCCTGACCACAAAATGGGATAACCGGGTCAAGCAAACCGGTTTTTATGTGCAGGACCAGATCAAGCTCGACAACTTTATCCTGACCATTGGCGGTCGCCAGGATTGGGCGAAAGTTGAAAACAATGACTTGCTCGCCCATTCGCGGGAGACGCAGAACGACAACAAGTTCACCGGGCGTGTGGGCCTGACCTATGTCACTTCGTTCGGTCTGGCACCGTATATCAGCTACACCGAATCGTTCCTGCCCTCGGTGGGCACCAGCGCGCCGGCCCGCGGAGGCAAGGCGTTTGCGCCCATGACCGGCAAGCAATACGAAGTGGGGGTCAAGTACCAGCCGAATGATACGACCTTGCTCACGGCCTCGGTGTTTGAGATCAAGCAGCAAAACGTCCTGACCGGCGACCTGGAGTATCTGGAGTATCAAGTCCAGGAAGGCGAGGTCAGCTCGCGGGGGATAGAGCTGGAGGGCAAAAGCCGCTTGGGCGATATTGACCTGATTGCCTCGCTGTCTTACCTGGACGTGTTCTACAGCAAATCCAACTACGGCAACGAAGGCAACCGCAGTGAGGCACAAGCACCGTGGGCAGCCAGTGTGTGGGCGGACTATCACTTCACTGCGCAAGCGCTGAAGGGCGTGACCCTCGGTGGCGGTGCGCGTTACACGGGCAAAAACTTCGGCGACTCGGCCAACACCTTCAAGACCCCGTCATTTGTCGTGTACGACGCCACGCTCAGCTACGACCTGGCAGCCCTGGACCCGAGCTTCAAAGGGGTCAGTACCCAACTGAACGTGCAGAACCTGTTTGATCGCGAGTACGTGTCCTCGTGCAACTACAGCTTTGGCTGTTATTACGGGCAGCAAAGAACGGCAGCGCTGGAAGTCAAATACGATTGGTGATGCCACTGCAATCGACCCGTAGCCGCTGAGGAGCGAAGCGAGGCTGCGACCGGTCGCGAAGCGATCGCAAATGCAGACGCCTCAATGTATCTGATACATCGAGGCGTCTGCATCGCAGCCTTCGTTCCTCGGCAGCGGCTACAGGCCGAGGTTTTTTTCAGCGTCGCAGTTTCAGAGCGCTGGCCAGGCTGATGGCCAGCGGCAGGCGCGGTAGCAACGTGGCCTGGTACGCATGGTAAAGGTCCGGCTTGCCGGGCCATATCTTTTGCGTAGGCTGGTTGTCGACCCCCAGCTCGTGGTGCCAGCTGCCGTGCTGGCGGTCGATCATGTACAGGTCGATATAGTCCCAGAACTGTTGATACCAGACTTCGTACTCATGCTCTTCGGTGCGCTGCAATAACGCCGCCGCAGCAGCAGACGCTTCGGCCAGGGTCCAGTGCAGGCGCTCGCGCACCACGGGCTGGTTGTTCCAGTCCAGGGTGTAGACGATGCCGCTGTTGCCATCGACATTCCAGCCATGCTGGCACGCGCTGCGAAACAGTTGGCGGGCGTCTTCGAGCAGCCACTCGGGTGCCGGCAGGCCACGCTGTTTGCGCGCAGCTTCAAGGTGCAGCAACAGGCGCGCCCATTCAAAGGCGTGGCCCGGGGTTTTGCCAAACGGGCGGAAACCGTCCGCCGGGTTGTCCTGGTTGTAGTCGGGCAGCGGCTGCCACCGGGCATCGAAATGCTCGATCGGCAGGTAGTGCGATTGTGCGGCGTGCTGGTGAATCACTCGCTCGGCGATGCGCAGGGCGCGGTTGAGCCACAGGTCCTGGTCGAGGACATCGGCCAGGGCCAGAAAGGCTTCAGTGCCATGCATGTTGCTGTTGGCTCCGCGATAGGCCTCGCAGTCACTCCAGTCACCGGCAAAACTTTCCAGCAGGGCGCCTTCAGGCTCCGACCAGAAGTGCTCTTCGAGGACTTGCACCGCATCACTGAGCAATTGATCGGCGCCACCACGACCGGCAACGGCTGCGGAACTGGCAGCCAGGGCCACGAAGGCATGCAGATAGGCTTCTTTGCGGGTATTGCCGTCCTGCCCATGGGCGCTGGCAAACCAGCCACCGTGGCTGGCATCACGCAAGGGCCCGGCCAGTGCGGCCAGGCCGTGGTCGATCAGCGGGGTGCAGCCCGGCAGGCCCTGAATATGGGCAAGCGCAAAACTGTGCACCATGCGCGCCGTGGTCACGGTGTTCGCCGGGGCATCGTCCGGGCGGCGGCCAAAACAGTCCAGCTGGGCGAACCCGTCGGGCACGCGTGCGGCCTTGGCAAAGTCGACCAGCGCCTGGCCCTGATCCCGCAGCCACTGCTGATGGGGTAAGGATGTGAGCCAGCTGTCGCTGGTGCGGGTGAGATCGGTCATTGGCCACCTGTGGTGTTCTTGTCGTTATTCAACGTTCGCAGCCTAAGGGATTGCTCTTGAAGTGAATAGCTGAAAGGTTTCATCCTTGCGCCGCTCAGGCATTCAGATGAACCACCTGCGGGGTGCGGGTCATGACTACCTGGCCGCCGCGCACCGACAGCAACGGTTTGGCCTGCAGGCGTACGGCTTCAAAATCGCTGGTGGCCTCCAGCACCACCAGACTGGCCGGGCGGCCTACAGCCAGGCCGTAGCGATCCCCAAGATTCAGGGTGCGGGCGCTGTTGTCGGTGACCAGGTCAAGGCAGCGCTGCAGGTCTTCAAACCCCAGCATGTGGCAGATGTGCAGCCCGGCATCCAGCACACGCAAAATGGCGCCATTACCCAGTGGGTACCAAGGGTCCATGATTGAGTCCTGGCCGAAGCAGACATTCATCCCGGCGCGATCCAGCTCGGCCACACGGGTCACGCCCCGGCGCTTGGGGAAGCTGTCGAAGCGCCCTTGCAGGTGAATGCTTTCGGTGGGGCACGAGACAAAATTGATCCCCGACTGCTTGAGCAACCGGAACAGTTTGGAGCAATAGGCGTTGTCGTAGGAGCCCATGGCGGTGGTGTGACTGGCGGTTACCCGGCTGCCCATGCCGCGCACCCTGGCCTGTTCGGCCAGGACCTCGAGAAAGCGTGAATGAGGGTCGTCGGTTTCATCGCAATGCACATCCACCAGACAGCCATGTTTCTCAGCCAGGTCCATCAGGAAGTGGATCGAGCTGACACCCTGTTCGCGGGTGTTTTCAAAGTGCGGAATGCCGCCCACCACGTCTGCGCCCATGGCCACGGCACGCTCCATCAGGGCCCGGCCATCGGCATAGGACTCGATGCCTTCCTGGGGGAAGGCCACGATCTGCAAATCGATCAGGTGGCTGGCTTCTTCGCGCACTTGCAGCATGGCTTGCAGAGCAACCAGCGACGGATCGGTCACGTCGACGTGGGTGCGCACGTGTTGAATGCCGTGCTCGGCCAGCATGCGGAGGGTGGCATGGGCCCGCTGCCGGGTGTCTTCAAGGGTGATGGTCTGCTTGCGCTGGCTCCAGCGCTCGATGCCCTCAAACAGGGTGCCGCTCATGTTCCACTCGGGTTGCCCGGCGGTCAGGGTTGCGTCCAGGTGAATATGGGGTTCGACCAGCGGCGGGATCACCAGCCAGCCCCGGGCGTCAAGGTCCCGTGCGCCCGGGGTCAGGCTTGCGGTTTGTGGAGTGATCGCGGTGAAAACCCGGTTTTCCCAGCTCAGGGTGTGCAGGCCATCCATGTGACGCAGTCGGGCATTGATCAGGTTCATGGTGGGTCCTTGTGGTGAAGGCGCGCAGCGGCCTGAGAAAATGTAGCTCAATGTCGCCGGCAGCGGCAGGGGGCCGGGGCTTAAATCTCCGGCACCCAGCCCTGGGACCAGTCACTGTCATGCCTGACCACGTCGCGCAGCAATTCAATGCCTTGTTGCAGGGCGGCACTGTCGCGCTCGCGGGAATACACCAGATAGGTCGGGTAGCTGAATTCGGGGGCTTTGGGCACCCGCTCCAGGGCTCCGCTGTCCAGGTAGCTCTGTACCACCCGGGTGCGGAAGTAGCCGCTGCCACCGTTTTGCAGAATGAAATGCAGGGCGACGGGGCCCAGGTTGAAGCTGATGGCGGCCCGGGCCTTGTCGGGGAGGGCGGCGTCATGCTGACGGCGAAAGTCGTCGCCCCAGTCAACGTAAACATAGGGATCGGGCAGGTCGGGGCGGCGAATCTGGATCAGTTTTTCTTCCAGCAACTGCTCGACCTGCACGCCGGGCCAATAGGCCGGCTGATAGACCAGCACGGCGTCCAGCAGGCCCATTTCGAGCTGGCGCAACAACCACTCGCAATCGCGGATCTGCACCCGCAGGGCATGGGTGGTGAGGTGCTGGCGCAGGGCCTTGGCCCAACTGAGGATCAGCGGGTTGCACAGGCTGACTTCGCCACCGATGTGCAGCATCTGGTGCAGCCCTTCAGGGCGTGGCAGATCACGGCGGGCGGCTTCCCAGGTTTGCAGCAGTTGATTGGCGTACACCACAAAGGCTTCACCCTCGGGTGTCAGCCTGGCGCCAGCGCGGTTGCGGATAAACAGGGTCACGCCCAACAGGCTTTCGAGCTTGTGCACCCGCGCGGTCACGGCCGTCTGGGTTACATGCAGCTTTTCGGCTGCGCCGACAAGGCTGCCGTAGCGAACGATTTCGAGGAAGGTGCGGGCCAGGTCGAGGTCCATAAACGCGCCAGTCAGCAAGGGGCGTTCAGTGTAAGGGAGAACAGGCGGTTACTCACCCCAATCCTGTGCGGGAACGGCCAGGGCCGCTCCCGCACTTCAGATCAGAAGGTGTATTTGGAAGTCAGCATCAAACTGCGTGGCTCGCCGTAGTAAGTGGTGTTGAAGTTGCCCAGGCCCGAGAGGTACTTTTTGTCGAACACGTTGTTGGCGTTGAGGTTGAACGTCAGGTGTTCGTTGTATTCGTAGCGGGTCATCAGGTTGACCAGCGCGTAGCTCTGTTGCTCGATGAAGTCGGAGTCGCCTTTTGCATCGTTGTAGATCTTGCCGTAGAACGGGCTTTGCCAGTTCACGCCACCGCCCACGGTCACCTTGTTCATCACGCCCGGCAGGCGATACGTGGTGAACACCCGCGCCACGTTTTCCGGCTTGGTGGTTTCAAGCGGGTAGCCATACACGCGCTTGCCATCTTCGGACCTTGTTTTGGCGTAGGTGTAACCGGCCATAAGGTTCCAGTCCGGCATCAGCTCACCGGCCAGTTCCAGTTCAATACCGTTGGTGGTTGCCCCGTCGAGGGACTCGTAGATGCCCAGGTTGGTGTTCACATCAGTGCCTGTTTGTATCGGCACATTTTTTTGCTCAGTCCGGAACACGGCTGCACTGGCATTCAAACGGCCATCGAAGTACTCACCCTTCAAGCCGATTTCGTAGCTGTTCCCTTCAGTTGGTGCCAGGGTGGTCCCGGAGCTGCTCTGCTCGGTGACGGGCTTGTAGATCGAGGTGTAGCTGCCGTAGACCGAGTAAGTATCGTTGATGTCATACACCACCCCTGCGTAGGGCGTGACCTTGCCGTGCTGTTTGGAAGTCGTTTTGTTGTCCTGGAAAGTACTGGTCTGTTGGTAGTACGTGTAGGTGCTGTTGTACTGGAAGTCGCTCACGCGGCTGCCGAGGATGATCGACCAGTCGTCTGCCGGCTTGAAACGCGCGGCGATGTAAGCGCTGTTCTGGTTCTGGTTGGTTTCATACTTGCCGTTTTTCGGGAAATCGGGCTGCGGGTATTTGCCGTTCCAGTCAAAGATGCTGCTGTTCAGTTTGCGGTACTCGCTGCCGTCAAAGGTCGCGCCGGTTTGCCGGGAGGACTGAGAGGTCGCACCCACCACCAGTTCATGTTCGCGGCCGAACAGGGTGAACGGGCCGGTGGCATTGAGATCGAAGGTGTTCTGTACGCGATGGCCTTCCCACTTGCCCCAGTAGAAGAACATGCCGTCACCGGTGACCGGGTTCGGCTTGCCGCCGCTGGCCGAGCCCAACAGGGTGTCGTGATCGTTGGTTTGCTGGGTCAGGGTGCCTTTGACTTTCCAGTCGTTGGCAAAGCGGTGCTCCAGGGCGGCAAAGGTCGACTGGATCTGAACATCGCGACGGCTCCAGTCGGTAGCCGGGTTGAACGAGCGACTGAAGTCGGTCTTGGTGTAGTCGGAGAAGTAGTAAGGGTTACCCGTCCAGGACGAGCCACGAGGCTTGATGTTCTGGTAGTCCATGCCGAAGGTAAACAGGGTGTCCGGTGTCAGATCCGCTTCGATGATGCCGTAGAACACATCATTCTTTTTCGAGTAGTGATCGCGGTACGAATCGGCGTCCTGATACACCCCCACAAAGCGGCCGCGCACGCTGCCATCGTCATTCAGCGGCCCGGAAATATCGCCTTCGGTGCGGTAGTTGTCCCACGAGCCTGCGCTGGCAGTGACCGAAGCCTTGAATTCGCGTGTCGGCTTTTTGCGGATCAGGTTGACCGTGGCCGAAGGCTCGCCCGAACCGGACAGCAGGCCGGTGGCGCCCTTGACGATATCAACCCGGTCATACAGGGCCATGTCGACCTTGGTGGCACCTTCGTCGAAAACCCCGTCATACAAGGTGTTAACGCCGTCGTACTGGAAGTTGGTGATGGCATAGCCGCGGGCCGAGTATTCCATGCGGTCGCTGTCGTAGGCCTGAGTGGAAATGCCCGGCGCGTTGCGCAGCACATCGCCGATGCTTTGGGCCGCCTGGTCGTCCATCAGCTGACGGGTGATCACGGTCACGGTTTGCGGGGTTTCGCGGATCGACAGTGGCAATTTGGTCGAGCTGTTGCTGGCGCCAGTGGTGTAGGAATGTGTGTCTTCGGTGGTCAGCGAGGTGCCCATCCCTTGGCCAGAGATATTGGTCGCACCCAGCTCCAGGCCTTGGCCCTGGTGTGCGCTCAAAATTACCGTGTCGCCATTGAGTTGATACGAAATGCCGCTGCCTTGAAGCAGGGATTCCAGTGCCTTGACCGGCTCCAGAGAACCCAAGACGGAACGCGATTTGATGCCTTGAACCTGATCCGGGCTATACAGGATCTGCAGGTTGGCTTGCTTGCCCAGTTCATTCAATGCACTGGCCAGCGACTGTGCCGGAATATTCAAGGCCACCGCAGCTGCCTGGGCCATGGTCGAACCCAGCAGGACCGAGGCCACAAAGGCGCTGGTCAACAAGGTGCGGCGAACAGTTTGACGCTGGGTGGCGATCGAAAGAGGGGTCCGGTTCAGGTTGGGTCGTTGCATTGCGTGCCTAGGCTCCGAGATGAAATTTCTTTTTTGTTAATGGGAATAGTTATTAGACGCAGCGCGATTGAGAAACCAGAAACAAGTTTCTGGAAAAACCGGATTTAATGTTCTGATCGATTCCCCTGGCCTTTTATGTCAGGGAATTGTTCTGCTGGTAGAACGCTGAGTGCTAAAAAACCTGTCTAGTCGTATCGGTGTGTCGAATCTAAACTGGTCACCATGATTTACAGGAGGTGCAACATGAAAAAGATTCTTGGTGTTTACACCGCTCCCCGTCCCCATTGGGTTGGCGATGGCTTTCCGGTTCGCACGCTGTTTTCCTACGACAGCATGGGCAAACACATCAGCCCGTTCCTGTTGCTCGATTACGCCGGGCCAGCCGAGTTCTCGCCAACTACAGAGCGTCGGGGCGTAGGGCAGCACCCGCATCGTGGTTTTGAAACGGTGACCATCGTCTACAAGGGCGAAGTCGAGCACCGCGACTCCACCGGCAACGGCGGGGTGATAGGGCCTGGCGATGTGCAGTGGATGACCGCTGCGTCGGGGATCCTGCACGAGGAGTTTCACTCCGAAGCGTTTGCCCGCAGTGGCGGCCCGCTGGAAATGGTTCAGTTGTGGGTCAACCTGCCGGCCAGGGACAAAATGTCCGCACCGGGTTATCAGGGCATTGTGGATCGGGACATTCCTGATCTGGCGCTAAAGGACGATGCAGGTCGTTTGCGCCTGATTGCCGGTGAGTTCGATGGAAAACGCGGTCCGGCGCGGACCTTTACCGATATCGACGTGTGGGATATCCGCTTGAACGCGGGCAAGGCCGCCACGTTCGACGTGCATCAGGGCCGTAACACGGCGCTGGTGGTGTTGCACGGTGCGGTTGAGGTCAACGGTCAGGAAGTGGTGCGTGAAGGGCAGTTGGCGCTGTTCGAGCGTGACGGTTCTCACGTCCGGCTTGAGGCCAATAACGATGCAGTGCTGCTAATCCTGAGTGGCGAGCCGATAGACGAACCGATCGTGGGGCATGGCCCGTTTGTAATGAATACGGATGCCGAAATACAACAGGCATTTGTTGACTTCCAGTCGGGCAAGTTTGGCCGGATGCCTGCTTGATCTACGCATAACCCGTAGCAGCTGCCGAAGGAACGAGGCTGCTGCTACGGGGACGAGGAATGGGATTTCAAACCCGTTCGAAAATCACCGCTATGCCCTGGCCTCCGCCAATGCACATGGTTGCCAGGGCGTAGCGGCCCTTGATCCGGTGCAGTTCGTGGATGGCCTTGGTGGCGATGATCGCGCCGGTGGCGCCAACCGGATGCCCCAGGGCGATCCCCGAGCCATTGGGGTTGACCTTGGCCGGATCCATGCCCAACTCCTGCATCACGGCGCAGGCCTGGGCGGCGAAGGCGATATTGGCTTCGATAACGTCCATGTCCTCGATCTTCAGCCCCGCCCGTTTGAGCGCCAGCCTGGTCGCCGGAATCGGCCCCAGGCCCATCAGCTCAGGTTCAACTCCGGCATGGGCGTAGGCCACCAGCCGGGCCATCGGCGCCAGATTGCCCGCCTGTACCGCAGCGCCACTGGCCAATACCAGTGCCGCTGCACCGTCATTGAGCCCCGATGCATTACCCGCGGTCACACTGCCGTCTTTCTTGAAGGCTGGTTTCATCTGCGCCAGCTGTTCAAGGGTTGTGGCCCTCGGGTGTTCATCCTGACTGAACAACACGGTGCCCTTGCGGCTGCGTACCTCGACAGCGGCGATCTGGCTGTCGAAGTAGCCTTGGGCGATGGCCCGCGCTGCGCGCTGCTGGTCTTCAAGCGCCAGCGCATCCTGGGTCTGGCGGCTGATGTTGTTGCGCTGGGCGATGTTCTCGGCGGTGATGCCCATATGAATGCCGTGGAACGGGTCATGCAGAATGCCAAGCATGTAATCGAGCATCGGCGTATCCCCCATGCGCGCACCCCAGCGGGCGGCAGGCAGCAGGTACGGGCCACGACTCATGGCTTCGGCCCCGGCGCCAATGGCGAACTCGGCATCGCCAAGCATCAGGGTGTGGGCAGCTGAAATAATCGCCTGCAAACCGGAGCCGCACAGGCGATTGACGTTATAGGCCGGCGTTTCCTTGGGGATCCCGGCATTGATCGCGGCGACTCGCGCCAGATAGGCATCCTGGGGCTCGGTCGGGATCACGTTGCCCATCACCACGTGGCCGATGCGCTCGGGCTCGACCTGGCTGTTCAGCAACGCCGCTTTTATGGCGGTGGTGGCCAGGTCGCCCAGAGGCACGTCCTTGAGTGCGCCACCAAAGGTGCCGATGGCCGTGCGCTGGGCGCTGAGGATGAAAATTTCAGAAGCTTGCATGGCGGATCCTTGTTGTTTTATTGGGCCAAATGCGCTGGATTATTTCACTGGGTGACGAAGTCGGGAGTCGTCCGTTTGAGGGGCCTGAGTGTCGACCTGACCATCCAGAAGGGTCATGAAGGCATGGGCGGCATTGGACAGGGTTCGCTCCGTATGCACGATATAACCCAGTTGGCGGGTCAACTGGATGCCGGGCAGGGCAATCGATGCTACTTGCTCATCGAGCATGGTGCGCGGCAGTACGCTCCAGGCCAGACCGATGGACACCATCATTTTGATGGTCTCCAGGTAGTTGGTGCTCATGGCGATATTGGGCGTAAGGCCCTGGGCTTCAAACAGGCGATGGACAATATGGTGGGTGAAGGTATTGCCGCCGGGGAACACCGCCGGATGGCGCGCAATGTCAGCCATGCTGACCGCCTTTTGCCGGGTCAGGCTGTGCTCCGGGGCCACCACGAAATCCAGCGGGTCATCCCATACGGGCACGGCACGAATCAGCGAATGGGGTTCCGGTGCGAGGGTGATCACCGCCAGTTCGGCACGGCCATGGAGAATTTCGTCGTAGGCCACTTCTGAATCCAGAAACTGGATATCCAGTGCGACCTTGGGGTAGGTGCGGGTGAACTCGCGCAGCAGGGGGGGCAAACGGTGCAGGCCGATATGATGGCTGGTAGCCAGGGTCAGGCGTCCGCTGACCTCGCCGTTCAGGTTGTTCAGCGCCCGCCGGGTATCATCCAGCACATTGAGAATCTGATACGCCCGCGGCAGCAAGGCACGGCCCGCTTCGGTCAGGCTGACCTCACGGCCCAGGCGGTCGAACAACCTGAGCTTCAACTGCTGCTCGATGCTGGCGATGCGTTTGCTGATGGCGGGCTGGGTCAAAAACAGCCGCTCGGCGGCCCCGGAGAAACTTCCGGTTTCAGCTATGGCAATAAAGGCATTGAGATTCGCGAGATCCATCTATTCGAATTCCTGTTGGTTATCCAAAGCATGAAAATTATGAATTTGAGTTATTAACTGTAACGCCATAGGATCGACCTCACAAGCCAAGTGGTTATTGGCGCAGAAAAGTAGCTGATGAGGAAACCGTCTGATGGCCGGCAAAACGCTCTACGACAAGCTCTGGGATTCGCATTTGGTCAAGCAGCGCGACGATGGCTCGGCGCTGATCTATATCGACCGTCATATCATTCACGAAGTGACGTCGCCGCAAGCCTTTGAAGGCCTGCGTCTGGCCGGGCGCAAGCCTTGGCGCATCGATGCCAACATCGCGACCCCGGACCACAACGTACCGACCACGCCGGAGCGCAAAGGCGGGATCGAAGCGATTGCTGACGAAGTTTCCCGTTTGCAGGTCCAGACCCTCGACGACAACTGCGACGAGTACGGCATCACCGAGTTCAAGATGAACGACGTGCGCCAGGGCATCGTTCACGTGATCGGCCCGGAGCAGGGCGCCACCTTGCCGGGCATGACCGTGGTCTGCGGCGACTCGCACACGTCGACCCACGGCGCATTCGGTGCGTTGGCCCACGGTATCGGCACCTCCGAGGTTGAGCATGTGCTCGCCACTCAGTGCCTCGTCGCCAAGAAAATGAAGAACATGCTGGTGTCGGTTGAGGGGCAATTGCCGTTCGGCGTGACCGCCAAGGACATCGTGCTGGCAGTGATCGGCAAGATCGGTACTGCGGGCGGCAATGGCCACGCCATTGAGTTCGCCGGCAGCGCCATTCGCGACCTGTCGGTTGAAGGCCGCATGACCATCTGCAACATGTCCATCGAAGCCGGCGCCCGCGTAGGTTTGGTAGCGGCGGATCAAAAGACCGTCGATTACGTGAAGGGTCGTCCGTTCTCTCCTAAAGGTGCCGAGTGGGACATGGCAGTCGAAGCCTGGAAAGACCTGGTTTCCGACAGTGATGCAACCTTCGACACCGTGGTTGAACTCGACGCTGCCCAGATCAAGCCTCAAGTCAGCTGGGGCACTTCGCCCGAGATGGTATTGGCGGTTGATCAGAACGTGCCGGATCCGGCGAAGGAAGCCGACCTGGTCAAGCGCGGTTCGATCGAACGTGCGTTGAAGTACATGGGGTTGACGGCCAATCAGGCAATTACCGATATCCAGCTGGATCGCGTATTTATCGGCTCGTGCACCAACTCTCGAATCGAAGATTTGCGTGCTGCAGCCGTGATTGCCAAAGGCCGTAAAGTGGCGTCCACCATCAAGCAGGCGATCGTGGTACCGGGTTCGGGTCTGGTGAAAGCCCAGGCCGAGGCGGAAGGCCTGGACAAGATTTTCCTTGAAGCCGGTTTTGAATGGCGCGAGCCGGGTTGCTCGATGTGTCTGGCGATGAACCCGGACCGGCTGGAGTCGGGCGAGCATTGCGCCTCTACCTCCAACCGCAACTTCGAAGGCCGTCAGGGTGCCGGTGGGCGTACCCACCTGGTGAGCCCGGCCATGGCCGCCGCCGCCGCTGTAAACGGTCGTTTCATCGACGTCCGCGAATTGATCTAAGGAGCGCAGCATGAAAGCTTTTACTCAGCACACCGGGCTTGTCGCACCTCTGGATCGAGCCAACGTCGACACTGACCAGATCATTCCCAAGCAGTTTTTGAAGTCGATCAAACGTACCGGCTTTGGCCCGAACCTGTTTGACGAATGGCGCTACCTGGATGTGGGGCAGCCGTACCAGGACAACTCCAAGCGCCCGCTGAACAAGGATTTTGTGCTCAATGCCGAGCGTTATCAGGGCGCCAGCGTACTGTTGGCCCGTGAAAACTTCGGTTGCGGCTCCAGCCGTGAGCACGCGCCCTGGGCGCTGGAAGAGTACGGCTTTCGCAGCATCATCGCGCCGAGCTATGCCGACATCTTCTTCAATAACAGCTTCAAAAACGGTTTGTTGCCGATCATTTTGAGCGACGCTGAAGTGGATGAACTGTTTGCCCAGGTCGAAGCCGAGCCGGGTTACCAGCTCACCGTGGACCTTGAAGCACAAACCGTGACCCGTCCGGATGGCAAGGTGTTGAGCTTCGAGATAGACGCGTTTCGCAAGCATTGCCTGCTCAACGGTCTGGACGATATCGGCCTGACCTTGCAGGACGGCGATGCGATTGCCGTGTTCGAAAGCAAGCACCGCGCAAGCCAGCCGTGGTTGTTCCGCGACGCTTAACCCTGTAGCCGCTGCCGCAGGCTGCGAAAAGTTCCGCGGGAACTTCAAGCCTTTGAGGATTGCTGCGCAATCCATCGCAGCCTTCGGCAGCGGCTACACAGTCATTACTCAAGGAAGTTTTCATGACCAGCACCGCCCAGCACACTCAGGTTGTACAAAAACAGTTCGGCGAACAGGCTTCGGCCTATCTGAGCAGTGCCGTGCACGCGCAAGGCACAGAGTTCGGCCTGCTAAAGGCCGAGCTGGCCGGCAAGTCAGAGGCGCGGGTGCTGGATCTGGGCTGTGGCGCGGGCCATGTGAGTTTCCATGTGGCGGCACTGGTCAAGGAAGTGGTGGCTTACGACCTGTCGCAGCAAATGCTCGATGTCGTAAGCGCCGCCGCGATCGATCGCGAGCTGGGCAATATCAGTACCGTGTGCGGTGCGGCCGAGCGCCTGCCGTTTGCCGATGGTGAGTTCGACTACGTGCTCAGCCGTTATTCGGCGCACCACTGGAGCGACCTCGGCCTGGCCCTGCGTGAAGTGCGCCGGGTGCTCAAGCCGGGTGGGGTGGCAGCGTTTATCGATGTGATTTCTCCCGGCAGCCCGCTGTTCGACACCTATCTGCAAAGTGTCGAGGTGCTGCGCGACACCAGCCATGTGCGCGATTATTCGACGGCCGAGTGGCTGCGCCAGATCAGCGAAGCCGGTTTGCATACGCGCAGCACACAGCGTCAGCGTTTGCGTTTAGAGTTCAGCTCCTGGATCGAGCGCATGCGTACGCCGCAGGTCATGAGCGCGGCCATTCGCCAGTTGCAACAGTCGATGGGCGCGGAAGTTCGCGACTATTTCGACATTGAAGCCGATGGCTCGTTCAGTACAGATGTGCTGGTGCTTTGGGCTGAGAAGTAACCCTAAAAATTTCAGGATGCGCCCCCGGGGGCATCGACAGACAAGAAAGAGGAACCCATGAGCAAGCAGATTCTGATTCTCCCAGGCGACGGTATTGGTCCGGAAATCATGGCCGAAGCGGTCAAGGTGCTGGCGTTGGCCAACGACAAGTTCAACCTGGACTTTGAGCTGACCCATGACGTGATCGGCGGCGCAGCCATCGACAAGCATGGCGTGCCACTGGCGGATGAAACCCTTGAGCGTGCCCGTGTATCCGACGCGGTACTGCTGGGCGCCGTGGGTGGCCCTAAATGGGACAAGATCGACCGTGATATCCGCCCTGAGCGCGGCCTGCTGAAAATCCGTGCGCAATTGGGTCTGTTCGGCAACCTGCGTCCTGCGATCCTGTATCCGCAACTGGCGGATGCTTCGAGCCTCAAGCCTGAAATCGTTGCGGGCCTGGACATCCTTATTGTTCGCGAGCTGACTGGCGGCATCTATTTCGGCTCCCCGCGCGGCACCCGCGAGTTGGAAAATGGCGAGCGTCAGGCCTATGACACGCTGCCGTACAGCGAAAGCGAAATCCGTCGCATCGCCCGTGTCGGTTTCGACATGGCCCGTGTTCGCGGCAAAAAGCTGTGTTCGGTAGACAAGGCCAACGTACTTGCTTCCAGCCAACTGTGGCGTGAAGTGGTCGAACAAGTGGCCAAGGACTACCCGGACGTTGAGCTGAGCCACATGTACGTCGACAACGCCGCCATGCAGCTGGTGCGTGCGCCGAAGCAATTTGACGTGATCGTGACCGAGAACATGTTCGGCGACATCCTGTCCGATCAGGCTTCGATGCTCACCGGATCGATCGGCATGCTGCCGTCGGCGTCCCTGGACACCAACAACAAGGGCATGTACGAGCCATGCCACGGTTCGGCGCCGGACATCGCGGGGCAGGGCATTGCCAACCCGCTGGCGACCATTCTGTCGGTATCGATGATGCTGCGTTACAGCTTCAATCAGGCCGGCGCAGCTGACGCAATCGAACAGGCGGTAAGCCTGGTTCTGGACCAGGGTTTGCGTACCGGTGACATCTGGTCGGCGGGTTGCACCAAGGTCGGAACACAGGAAATGGGCGATGCAGTAGTCGCCGCGCTACAGAATCTGTAATCTCTCTGGCCCGTTACTTCCTGTTGGTGGAAGTAACGACCCCACTTTTTGTTAAAGGTGTCGTTGTGATGAAGCGTGTAGGTCTGGTCGGTTGGCGCGGTATGGTTGGTTCCGTGCTCATGCAGCGGATGCTGGAAGAGCAGGATTTCGATCTTATCGAGCCAGTGTTTTTCACTACCTCCAATGTCGGTGGACAAGGTCCGTCCGTGGGCAAGGATATTGCCCCGCTCAAGGATGCTTACAACATTGAAGAGTTAAAAACCCTCGATGTGATTCTGACCTGCCAGGGCGGCGACTACACCACCGAGGTGTTCCCCAAACTGCGTGAGGCGGGCTGGCAGGGTTACTGGATTGATGCGGCGTCGAGCCTGCGGATGCAGGATGACGCGGTTATTGTTCTGGACCCGGTCAACCGTCGTGTGATTGACCAGCAGCTGGATGCGGGCACCAAGAACTACATCGGCGGCAACTGCACCGTCAGCCTGATGCTGATGGGCCTGGGTGGCCTGTTCGAAGCAGGTCTGGTTGAGTGGATGAGCGCCATGACCTACCAGGCGGCTTCGGGCGCCGGTGCGCAGAACATGCGTGAACTGATCAAGCAAATGGGCGCGACCCATGCTGCGGTTGCGGATCAACTGGCCGACCCGGCCAGCGCCATCCTCGACATTGATCGTCGTGTGGCCGAAGCCATGCGCAGCGATGCCTACCCGACCGAAAACTTCGGCGTGCCACTGGCTGGCAGCTTGATCCCGTGGATCGACAAAGAGCTGCCAAACGGTCAAAGCCGCGAAGAGTGGAAGGCCCAGGCCGAAACCAACAAGATCCTGGGTCGCTTCAAGAACCCGGTTCCTGTGGATGGTATCTGCGTGCGTATCGGTGCGATGCGTTGCCACAGCCAGGCGTTGACCATCAAGCTGAACAAAGATGTGCCGATTGCGGATATCGAAGGCCTGATCAGCCAGCACAACCCTTGGGTCAAGCTGGTGCCGAATCAGCGTGAAGCCAGCATTCAAGAGCTGAGCCCGACCAGGGTGACAGGCACCCTGAATGTGCCGGTTGGCCGTCTGCGCAAGCTGAACATGGGTTCGCAGTTCCTTGGTGCGTTCACCGTGGGCGACCAGTTGTTGTGGGGTGCGGCTGAGCCGTTGCGCCGCATGCTGCGGATCTTGCTGGAGCGTTAATTCGCCCCTGGCAACACCCAAGCCCGCATCTCGAAAGAGGCGCGGGCTTTTTGTTGGATTATCAGGTGGCTATAAACCGTAGCGTTGTCATCATCCATCAAATAGGTCGGTTGCGTTGCCTGTCGCAGTTGCGCCCGGTACAGTGCCGCTCCCCACGTTTCGCCTGAGGTAGACACATGAACCAGTCCTTCGATATCGCCGTTGTTGGCGCCACCGGCACTGTCGGCGAAACCATCGTACAGATCCTGGAAGAGCGCAATTTCCCGATAGCGGACTTGCACCTGCTGGCAAGCAGCGAGTCAGTCGGGCATTCGGTGCCTTTTCGAGGCAAAAACGTAAGAGTGCGTGAAGTCGACGAGTTCGATTTCAGCAAAGTACAGCTTGCATTCTTTGCTGCTGGTCCCGCCGTTACCCTGAGCTTTGCCGCCAAGGCTCGCGCCGCCGGTTGCATGATCGTGGACTTGTCCGGAGCCTTGCCTTCGGCCCAGGCGCCGCAGGTGGTGCCCGAGGCCAATGCACAGGCATTGAGCGGTTTGTCGCAGCCGGTGCAGGTCAGCAGCCCAAGCCCTTCGGCGACAGCCCTTGCGGTGGCACTGGCCCCCTTGCGCGGTTTGCTCCAGATCGAGCAGCTCAATGTGACCGCGTGCCTGGCGGTGTCTACCCAGGGGCGCGAAGCGGTTGCCGAGCTGGCACGCCAAACCACGGCACTGCTGAATCTGCACCCGCTGGAAACCAGCTTCTTTGATCGCCAGGTGGCGTTCAACGCGCTGGCCCAGGTCGGCAAGCCGGACGCCCAGGGGCATGTGCCGCTCGAAAAGCGCCTGGTGACCGAACTGCGTGAAGTGCTGGGCATGCCCGCGCTGAAAATGTCGGTCACTTGCATTCAAGTGCCGGTATTTTTTGGCGATAGCTTTAGTGTGTCGCTGCAGTTGGCCGGGCCGGTGGATCTGAAGGCGGTCAATGCGGCACTTGAAGCCGGGGACTGCATCGAACTTGTCGAAGATGGCGACTATCCTACAGCTGTAGGGGATGCAGTCGGGCAGGACGTGGTGTATGTCGGACGCGTGCGTCACGGTGTGGACGACACATCGCAGCTCAACCTGTGGCTGACTTCGGACAACGTGCGCAAGGGCGCTGCGCTGAACGCCGTGCAGTTGGCTGAGTTGTTGATAAAAGACCTGCTGTAAAAGATACTTGGCGCCAATTTGTAGCAGGTTGTCACAGAGGACCAGCGGCGGTCGTCGCAGTTAAGCTGCTGTCAGGGCTTGCAGGTGTAACGGGGCAGTGTGCCGGGTAAAAGCCCCGGGCCTGCCTTCAGGCAGCAGCTATACAGGCCTCGTGGGACGAGTTCTGTACCAATAAGGAAGAGGCTATGGTTCAGGTTCGCAAATTAGTGTTAGCAATCGCCGCCGCTTCGGCGCTGTCATCCGGTATGGCACAGGCGCTTGGGCTCGGGGAGCTGACCCTCAAGTCGACCCTGAATCAGCCGTTGCTGGCCGAAATCGAGTTGCTGGACGTGAAGGATCTGACGGCTGCGCAAGTGGTGCCGAGCCTGGCCCCGGCCCAGGACTTCAGCAACGAGGGCGTGCCACGGCCGGCCTTTCTGGAGGATCTGCGCTTTACCCCGGTGATTAACGCCGACGGCAAGAGCGTGCTGCGCGTTACCTCCAGCCAGCCGTTGTCCGAGCCTTTCGTAAAATTCCTGGTGCAAGTGATGTGGCCAAATGGCCGCTTGCTGCGCGACTACAGCGTTCTGCTCGACCCTGCAAAGTTCTCGCCCCAGACCGCAGCCGCTGCTGCATCGGCACCCGCTTCTGCATCTGCCGAGCCTGGGCAATACACCACCACGGCCCGCGACACCCTGTGGGAAATTGCCGCCAAGGCGCGCAATGGTGGCTCGGTCCAGCAGACCATGCTGGCGATTCAGGCTCTGAACCCAGATGCCTTTATCAACGGCAATATCAACCGTCTTAAAACCGGCCAGGTGCTGCGTTTGCCGGATGCCACGCAAAGCGTGCAGTTGGCTCAGGCCAAGGCCGTCAACGAAGTTGCTTCGCAAAATGCCGACTGGCGTAACGGCCGTCGCACGGTGCCACTGGCCCAGCAACTGGACGCAACCGGTCGCCAGCCGGCGCGGCCCCCTGTTGCCAAAACGCCAACCCGGGACGGTCTGAGCCTGGTGTCGGGGCAGGCGGGTAAAGCCGCGGGCAAGGGAAATGCCGGGGATGCCAGCCAGGTCAATGACAAGCTGGCGGTGGCCCAGGAAGGGCTGGACAGCACTCGCCGTGAAAACGTCGAACTGCAAAGCCGCATGCAAGACTTGCAAAGCCAGCTGGACAAACTGCAACGCCTGATTGATTTGAAAAACAATCAACTGGCCAGGCTTGAGGCTGGAAGCGAGGCGCCTGTGGACCCGGCCGTTGCCATAGCGGCCGCCCCCGGGGTGCAGCCGGCGGACTCGCCGGAAGCCGATATTGCGCCGGCACTCGAGGGCGTACCTGCGACGGCGGTCGCGCCAGCGCCGGTTGAAAGCACTGCGGCACCGAGCGTCGAGCGTAAAATTCAGGACCTGTTGGGTAGCCCGCTGTTGCTCGGGCTGGTCGGTGGCGCAGCGGTTTTGATGCTGCTCTTGCTATTGCTGCTGGTTCGCCGGCGCAAAGCCCTGCTGGCCTCTCAGCGGCATGAGCGCATGGCGCGGGATCTCGAAGAAGAGTCCGGCTTTGCGATGGATCTGGACATGCCGCCAAGCAGCTTCGAAGGGCTGGAAACCCCTTCGCGCAGCGTCACACTTGAGCCGGCACCTGCATCTGTCGTTCACACCGTCGCTCCCGTAGCGGCGCCCGTGTCGTTGAGCAAGCCCAGGCCCGCAGCAGATGTGCAGGCTGAGGCTCAGCACTTGATCGAGCAGCGCCAGTTGCGCGAAGCCGAAGCGTTGCTCAGGGCATCGATCGATCAGGCCCCGGACCGCTGTGACCTGCGCCTCAGGCTGATGGAAGTCTATGGCGAGCTGGGCGAGCGGGAAGCCTTTGTCGCGCAAGAGCGTCAGCTGGTCGCCAATGGCAAAAACCACACCGAAGTCGAGCAGCTTAAGAAGCAATACCCGGCCATGTTGGCGGGGGCGGCGGGCATCGCCACCGCCGCAGTGGCCACGCAGCTGCAAGCGCAGTTCGTCCAGGAAATGATGCGTGACGACCGCGAGGTAGAGCCGGAACCCGAAACTGCACCTCCCGTTGAAGCCTTTGATCACGATTTCGACCTGAGCCTTGACGAACTGGAAGCGGCCTCGCCTGCCGAAGTTCCGTCGCAGCCAGTCCTCGACAAGCCTGCAGCGGACAGCTTTGAAGCGGTGCTTGAGCAGCAGGCGCAGGTCCAGTCTGCCCATGAAGACGTGACGGATTTTGATCTGGACCTGCCGGCGGATTTCGATCTGTCCCTGGCGGACGAGAGCGCTCCGGCTCCGGCGGCACCGGACAGCTTTTCGCTTGAGCTGGACAAGGTCAATGCCGAGTTGCAGCGCCTGTCGCAAAGCATGGAAGAGTCGTCCCTGGCGCAGCCTTTTGCCGATGACGAGCCTGAGTTCGACTTCCTTTCGGGTGCCGATGAAACGGCAACCAAACTCGATCTGGCCCAGGCGTATATCGACATGGGCGACGACGAGGGCGCGCGGGATATCCTGACCGAAGTGATGGAAGAGGGTAACCCGCAGCAGCAGGCCGAAGCCCTGGAAATGATTTCGCGTCTGACCTGAATCCACAGCCCTTCGTAGTCGCTGCCGAAGGCTGCGAAGGGGTGCGGAGCAAGCCGTTATTTGAAAGCCGGTTGCTCATCTTTCCAGTCTTCTGCAGCGATCACAGCCTTGTGCCTGCCTCAAGGTTCCAGTGGTTTTTGTTGCTCGCTCATCATTTGTTTCATGGCGTCTTGCCGGGCGCGCCCTATAATGGCCGCCTTTGCGTTTATGAGCAGGCTGTAAGTCCTTGGCAAATATAGATAACCCAGCCGCTGAAATGGCTGCCGACGGTTTTTCCCGAATCGCGCTAGGCGTGGAATACAAAGGCTCGCGCTACTGCGGCTGGCAGCGTCAGGCCAATGGTGTGCTGACGGTTCAGGAAACCCTGGAAAACGCCTTGTCAAAAGTCGCGGCCTCTCCGGTGTCATTGATGTGCGCCGGGCGTACCGATGCCGGTGTGCATGCCTGCGGACAAGTGGTGCACTTTGACACCCGGGCCGAACGCTCGCTGAAAGCCTGGGTGATGGGGGCTAATATCAATTTGCCCCACGACATCAGCGTCAGTTGGGCCAAGGTCATGCCGGCGCACTTTCATGCGCGCTTCAAGGCCATCGCCAGACGCTACCGCTATGTGATCTACAACGATCAGATCCGACCCGCGCACCTGAACCAGGAAGTGACCTGGAATCACCGCCCGCTGGACGTCGAGCGGATGGCCGAAGCGGCCCGTTACCTGCTGGGCGTGCATGACTTCAGTGCTTTTCGCGCCGGCCAGTGCCAGGCTAAATCCCCGATCAAGGAAATGCACCATCTGCGAGTGACGCGTCACGGGCAGATGATCGTGCTGGATATTCGTGCCAGTGCCTTTTTGCACCACATGGTGCGCAATATCGCCGGGGTGTTGATGACCATCGGCACGGGCGAGCGGCCTGTGGAGTGGATCAAGGAAGTGCTGGAAAGCCGTGAGCGTCGCTCCGGTGGCGTGACGGCGCATCCCTATGGCCTGTATCTGGTGCAAGTTGAGTATCGCGATGAGTTCCAATTGCCGGAACGTTACATCGGTCCACACTTCCTGACCGGTTTTACTGAACTGGACGGCTGACGCCCGGATAAGCATTTGTTACCATCCGGGGCTTTCACGTTCAGCCTTGGGGTGTAGTCGACATGTCAGCCGTTCGCAGCAAGATCTGCGGTATTACCTGCATAGATGATGCGCTGGCCGCAGTAGCCGCCGGGGCTGACGCCATTGGTTTTGTGTTTTATGCAAAAAGCCCGCGTGCCGTATCGGCGCAGCAGGCGCGAGCCATCATTGCGGCCTTGCCGCCTTTTGTGACCACGGTGGGGTTGTTCGTCAATGCCGGCGCCTGCGAGCTGAATGAAACGCTGGATGCCGTGCCGCTGGATTTGTTGCAGTTTCATGGTGATGAAACCCCCGAGCAGTGCGAGGGTTATCACCGGCCTTACATCAAGGCCTTGCGAGTGAAGGCCGGCGATGACATTGCCGGTGCCTGCAAGGCCTATGCAGGGGCCAGCGGTATTTTGCTCGATGCCTATGTTGAGGGCGTGCCGGGTGGAACCGGACAGGCCTTTGACTGGTCTTTGATACCACAGGGCCTGAGCAAGCCGATTATTCTGGCGGGTGGTCTGACGCCCGGGAACGTTGCCGATGCCATCGCGCAAGTGCGGCCTTATGCCGTCGATGTGAGTGGCGGGGTAGAAAAGAGCAAGGGCATCAAGGACCACGACAGGATTCGTGCCTTCATGCGAGCGGTACGCGCAACAAACTGATGCCCGATGTGACGGCTGGCAATCTGCCGCCGTCCATCCATACCGTCGTAAAAAAGCAGGCGGGCCCGGTAGTTTGACGGGCAGAAATTAAAGTGACAGCCGCTCTGGGGCGTGTTGTCGGGAAGGCTGAGGGTTTCAGGGGGTCGCTGGTTTGCCGTGTGCTGACCGCTCCCCTGGCAATCATCGCCACACACCTAATGAATTTAGCTCAAGGGCATACACGGGGCCTGAACCCAAGCGTTCTGGCCACCGGTACTGGAGAAAGAAAGCATGAGCAACTGGTTGGTAGACAAGCTGATTCCTTCGATCATGCGTTCCGAGGTCAAAAAGAGCTCGGTACCTGAAGGCCTGTGGCACAAATGCCCGTCTTGCGACGCTGTGCTTTATCGTCCGGAGCTTGAAAAGACCCTGGACGTTTGCCCCAAGTGTAATCACCACATGCGCATTGGTGCGCGTGCCCGCATCGATATCTTCCTGGATGCCGACGGCCGTGCCGAGCTGGGTGCAGACCTGGAACCGGTTGACCGTCTCAAGTTCCGCGACAGCAAAAAGTACAAGGATCGTCTGGTCGGTGCACAAAAGCAGACCGGCGAAAAAGACGCCCTGATTTCCATGAGCGGCACCCTGCTGGGCATGCCGGTGGTGGTGTCTGCGTTTGAGTTCTCCTTCATGGGTGGCTCGATGGGTGCCATTGTCGGCGAGCGTTTTGTCCGTGCTGCCAACTACGCCCTGGAAAACCGTTGCCCAATGATCTGCTTCGCTGCTTCTGGCGGTGCGCGGATGCAGGAAGCGCTGATTTCCCTGATGCAAATGGCCAAGACCTCTGCGGTACTGGCGCGTCTGCGTGAAGAAGGCATTCCGTTTATCTCGGTACTGACCGACCCGGTCTACGGTGGCGTTTCGGCCAGCCTGGCGATGCTTGGCGATGTGATCGTGGCTGAGCCAAAGGCGCTGATCGGCTTTGCCGGCCCGCGCGTAATCGAGCAGACCGTTCGCGAAAAATTGCCAGAAGGCTTCCAGCGCAGCGAATTTTTGCTGGAGCACGGTGCAATCGACCTGATCGTTGCGCGTCAGGAACTGCGTCCGCGTCTGGGCAGCCTGCTGGCCCAAATGATGGGCCTGCCGAAACCTGAATACGTTGCCCCGCCGGTCGTGGCGATTGTTGTTCCGCCGGTACCTGCAAACATATGACTCAGCGCACCCTTGGCGAGTGGCTCGCCTATCTTGAACAGCTGCATCCATCCGCCATTGACATGGGCCTGGATCGCGCGCGCGAGGTAACGAACCGCATGGGGCTGCAAAAGCCTGCGCCTCGGGTGGTGACGGTTACGGGCACCAATGGCAAGGGCTCGACCTGTGCGTTTGTGGCAGCGTTGCTGCAGGCGCAAGGGCTCAAGGTGGGGGTCTACAACTCTCCCCATCTGCTGCGCTATAACGAGCGCGTACAAATTGACGGTGTTGAAGTCTCTGACGAACAGCTTTGCGAGGCTTTCGTGGCCCTGGAAGCAGGGCGGGGCGAGACTTCCCTGACTTATTTTGAAATGGGCACGTTGGCGGCGTTCTGGTTGTTCGAGCGTGCCCAGCTGGATGCTGTGGTGCTGGAAGTAGGGCTGGGCGGTCGACTGGATGCGGTCAATCTGGTGGATGCCGATATGGCGCTGGTTACCAGCATTGGCGTGGATCACGTTGAATATCTAGGCAATACCCGCGAATCGGTGGCCTATGAAAAGGCCGGGATTTTCCGTGCGGGCAAACCTGCCCTGTGCGGCGATACGAATCCGCCCCACACATTGCTCGACAAGGCCAGCGAGCTGGGTTGCCCGCTGTTCGTGCGGGGGCGTGACTTTGACCTGGCCAGTGCGGAGCAGGTCTGGCACTGGCGCGGCCTTGATGCCAAAGGGCAAGCTGTAGATTTGCGCGACATCCCGTTGCTGGATCTGCCCATGGAAAACGCCGCCCTGGCGGTACAGGCGTATGCATTGACTGAACTGCCCTGGCAGCCGGCGCGTATCATCAGTGCGTTGACCGGTACCCGGGTTGCGGGGCGTCTGGATCGTCGCCAGTTCAACTGGCAGGGCAAAACCCTGAACCTGCTGCTGGATGTGGGGCACAACCCCCATGCCGCCGAGTACCTGGTGCGGCGTCTTGCCCAGCGCCCGGTGGTCGGCAAGCGCCTGGCGGTGTTCGGCCTGCTGGTGGACAAGGACCTGGATGGCGTAGTGTCACCGCTGGCGTCGTCGGTCGAGCATTGGGCAGTTGCGCCGTTGAACACTGGGCGTACGCGGCCGGTGGCCGAGGTTCAGGCCGCGCTGCAAGGCCTGCAAGCGTCGGTTTCGGCCCACGACAGTGTGGCTGCGGCGCTGGAGGCTCAGTGCGAACGGGCCACCCCGGAAGACGAAATCGTATTGTTCGGATCATTTTACTGTGTCGCCGAAGCGCTCGAGTGGTTGCAGCGGCGTGCCATGGAGGAAGCTGCAAATGGCTTTGCTGGATAAGGTATTCAAGCAGCGAATGGTAGGCGCCCTGGTATTGGTGGCGCTGGCAGTGATTTTCCTGCCGATGTTGTTCTCGCGTCAGGACGAGCAGCGTCAGATCCAGGTGGATGCGCCTACGGCACCTGAAATGCCGGTCATGGCGCCGGTTCAGGTCGAGCCTGTGGCCGTACCAGAGCCGCAAGTGATTGCCGAAGAGCCTGCGCCGGCCGTGCAGGAAGTGGTTGCCGCTCCGGTCGCAGCCCCTGCACCGGTGGCCCCCGTGGTGGCAAAGCCGCCAGTGGTTGCGCCAAAGCCACCGGCTGTTACGCCGGCGCAAACCGTTGCCCAGGCACCGTCGAAGCTCGATACCACACAAAAACGCGTTGATCCTGATGGTTTGCCAATCAGCTGGTCGGTTCAGCTGGTGAGTCTGTCCAACCGAGCAAGCGCCGATAACCTGCAAAAAACCCTACGAAATAAAGGGTATAACGCCTATGTGCGTTCTTCTGGCGGGATGAACCGGGTTTTTGTCGGGCCATTGCTTGAGCGTGCAGAGGCTGACCGCCTGCGTGATTTGCTCGGTAAGCAGCAGAATCTCAAGGGTTTTGTGGTGCGCTTCCAGCCTGAACGTGGTTGAGACTGTAAAAAGGTTCAATCTGATTGCTCAAGCACGGATAAATCGCCTTACCTGAGCGGCGGCGCTCTGCTAAAATGCGCCGCCTTATCTGTCCGTAGGCTGAACTGTGCCATTTACCTGGGTTGACTGGGCGATCGTTGCAATTATCGCCATCTCCGCTTTGATCAGCTTGAAGCGCGGCTTCGTTAAAGAGGCCTTGTCGCTGTGCACGTGGATCATTGCCGGGGTTGTAGCCTGGATGTTCGGCGGTTCACTGTCGCAATACCTCTCCGGATATATCGAAACACCTTCCGCCCGCGTTATCGTCGGGTGCACCATCATGTTTGTCGCCACCCTCCTGGTAGGCGCAATGATCAATTTTCTTATCGGCGAACTGATTCGCGTCACCGGGTTGTCCGGGACCGATCGTTTTCTTGGCATGGCCTTCGGCGCGGCGCGTGGCGCGTTGCTGGTGGTCGTGGCAGTCGGGCTGTTGAGCCTGGGGCCGGTACAGCAAGACTCGTGGTGGCAAGAGTCGAGGCTCGTGCCACAATTTCTATTGGTTGCCGATTGGTCGAAAAACCTCATTTTGGGGTGGAGTAGCCAGTGGTTGGCCAGCGGTATCAGCGTACCTGCTGATATTCCGTTCAAGGAGCATCTCTTGCCGGCCAATCTGGCCAAGTAAGCGGTGCTCAGTTCAGATCCATTAAGTAGGGGTTGCGTCGCATGTGTGGCATCGTCGGTATCGTCGGTAAGTCGAACGTCAATCAGGCGCTGTATGACGCGCTAACCGTCCTCCAGCACCGCGGCCAGGATGCTGCCGGTATTGTGACCAGCCATAATGGCCGGTTATTTCTGCGCAAGGACAACGGGCTAGTTCGTGACGTGTTTCATCAGCGTCACATGCAGCGCCTGGTCGGCAACGTGGGCATTGGCCACGTGCGCTATCCAACCGCAGGCAGCTCGACTTCAGCTGAAGCCCAGCCGTTTTATGTCAACTCGCCGTATGGCATCACCCTGGCGCATAACGGCAACCTGACCAACGTTGAGCAGCTGGCCAAGGAGATTTACGAATCTGACTTGCGTCACGTCAACACCAACTCCGATTCGGAAGTCCTGCTTAACGTCTTCGCTCACGAGCTGGCCCAGCGTGGCAAGCTGCAGCCGACCGAAGAAGACGTGTTCGCCGCAGTCACTGACGTACACAACCGCTGCCGCGGCGGTTACGCCGTTGTAGCGATGATTACCGGCTACGGTATCGTCGGCTTCCGTGACCCTAACGCCATTCGTCCTATCGTCTTCGGTCAGCGTCATACCGACGAAGGCGTCGAGTACATGATCGCTTCCGAAAGCGTTTCGCTGGACGTGCTGGGCTTCACCCTGATTCGCGATCTGGCGCCGGGCGAAGCGGTTTACATCACCAATGATGGCAAGCTGCACACCCGTCAGTGCGCGGTGAACCCGCAATTGACCCCGTGCATCTTCGAACACGTGTACCTGGCGCGCCCGGATTCGATCATCGACGGTATCTCTGTATACAAGGCCCGTCTGCGCATGGGTGAGAAGCTCGCCGAGAAGATCCTGCGCGAGCGTCCTGAGCACGACATCGACGTGGTTATCCCTATTCCGGACACCAGCCGCTGCGCTGCGCTGGAGCTGGCCAACCACCTTGGCGTCAAGTTTCGCGAAGGCTTCGTGAAAAACCGCTACATCGGCCGTACCTTCATCATGCCGGGCCAGGCTGCACGTAAAAAATCCGTGCGTCAGAAGCTCAACGCCATCGAACTCGAATTCCGTGGCAAGAACGTGATGCTGGTGGACGACTCGATCGTACGGGGCACCACTTGCAAGCAGATCATTCAGATGGCCCGCGAAGCCGGTGCCAAGAATGTTTACTTCTGCTCGGCTGCTCCCGCAGTTCGTTATCCGAACGTGTATGGCATCGACATGCCAAGCGCTCATGAGCTGATTGCACACAATCGCACCACCCAGGAAGTGGCCGAACTGATCGGTGCTGACTGGCTGATCTATCAGGACCTGCCTGACCTGATCGAGGCGGTAGGTGGTGGCAAGGTCAAGATCGACACGTTCGACTGTGCGGTGTTTGACGGCAAGTACGTGACCGGCGACGTCGACGCGGACTACCTGGAGCGAATCGAGCGTGCGCGCAACGATGCCTCCAAGGTGGTTGCTCAAGGTGTCGGTGCGACGATAGGCTTGTACAACAACTAAGTGTTCACCAAACCGGCCCTGATGGGCCGGTTTGCGTTTCTCCAATACAAAGCAAATACAGAGCAAGGAGTGGTCAGCATGAGTCAGGATTGGGATGCGGGTCGGCTGGACAGCGACCTCGATGGCGTAGCGTTCGACACCTTGGCTGTGCGTGCCGGCCAGCACCGTACGCCAGAAGGCGAACACGGTGATGCAATGTTCCTGACCTCCAGCTATGTGTTCCGTACGGCGGCGGATGCTGCGGCACGGTTCTCGGGCGAGGTGGCAGGCAACGTTTATTCTCGTTACACCAACCCCACCGTTCGCGCCTTTGAAGAGCGCATCGCTGCCCTTGAAGGTGCCGAGCAGGCCGTGGCGACTGCAACGGGCATGGCGGCCATCCTGTCGGTGGTTATGAGTCTGTGCAGCGCCGGTGACCATATTCTGGTGTCGCGTAGCGTATTCGGTTCGACCATCAGCCTGTTCGAGAAGTACTTCAAGCGCTTTGGTATTGAGGTTGATTACGTGCCTCTGGCCGAACTGGCTGGCTGGGACGAAGCCATCAAGTCCAACACCAAATTGCTGTTTGTCGAGTCGCCGTCCAACCCGCTGGCTGAACTGGTGGACATCGCGGCTCTTGCCCGGATTGCACAGGCCAAGGGTGCCATGCTGGTGGTCGACAACTGCTTTTGCACGCCTGCCTTGCAGCAGCCGCTGAAGCTGGGTGCGGACATCGTGGTGCATTCGGCCACCAAATTCATCGATGGCCAGGGCCGTTGCATGGGGGGTGTGGTTGCCGGTCGTGTCGAGCTGATGAAAGAGATCGTCGGCTTCTTGCGCACTGCCGGGCCAACCCTGAGCCCGTTCAATGCCTGGATCTTCCTCAAGGGCCTCGAAACCCTGAACCTGCGCATGCGCGCTCACTGCGCCAGTGCCCAGGCGCTGGCAGAGTGGCTGGAGCAACAGGACGGCGTTGAAAAGGTTTACTACGCGGGTCTCAAGAGCCATCCGCAGCATGAGTTGGCCATGCGTCAGCAGCGCGGGTTCGGTGCGGTCGTCAGCTTTGAGGTCAAGGGTGGCAAAGAGGGCGCCTGGCGCTTTATCGATGCAACGCGCCTGATCTCGATCACGGCCAACCTGGGTGACAGCAAAACCACCATTACCCACCCGGCGACCACTTCCCATGGTCGCCTTGCACCGCAAGAGCGTGCGTCGGCGGGTATTCGTGACAGCCTGATCCGTGTGGCGGTGGGTCTGGAAGACGTCGCCGACCTGCAAGCGGACCTTGCGCGTGGCCTGGCTGCGCTGTGATCGACCGCATGACCGAAGCACCGGTGAGTGAGAATGGCCGCGTAGCGCTGGTAACAGGCGCTGCGCGGGGCATTGGCCTGGGGATTGCTGCCTGGCTGGTCAGCGAAGGCTGGCAAGTGGTGCTGGCTGACATCGACCGTGCCCGGGGTGCCAAAGTGGCGAAGGCGTTGGGCGAGAGTGCCTGGTTTTTGACCCTGGATGTTTCGGTCGAGGCCGATGTCATTCAGTGCGTCGCACAAATACTGGGTCAATTTGGCCGGCTGGACGGGCTGGTGTGCAACGCGGCGATTGCCGACCCGCACAACAAACCCCTGGAAAGTCTGGATCTGCAGCAGTGGAACCGGGTCATGGCGGTCAATCTCACCGGGCCGATGTTGCTGGCCAAGCATTGCGCGCCGTACTTGCGTACGCATAGCGGTTCGATCGTCAATCTGACCTCCACCCGCGCTCACCAGTCGCAGCCTGATACCGAGGCTTATGTGGCGAGCAAGGGCGGGTTGCTGGCATTGACCCACGCGCTGGCGATCAGTCTTGGGCCGCAGGTGCGGGTCAATGCGGTGAGTCCGGGCTGGATCGATGCCCGGGCCCCCTCCGTGAGGCGCGCAGAGCCCCTGACAGAGGCCGATCATGCCCAGCACCCGGTTGGCCGGGCAGGGTGCGTGGAAGACGTTGCATCCATGGTCGCGTGGCTGCTGTCGCGTAACGCCGGGTTTGTGACGGGGCAGGAGTTTGTGGTCGACGGCGGCATGAGCAGGAAGATGATTTACGAGGAATAGGGGCCGCGCGCTGCAGGTGAGTCTTTTTTGCTTATTTTGAAAAAAACTCAATCTTGTCCTTGACTTAGGTTCAATACCTGCGTAAATTTCGCGGCCTCAACGAAGCAAAGGGTGATTAGCTCAGCTGGGAGAGCATCTGCCTTACAAGCAGAGGGTCGGCGGTTCGATCCCGTCATCACCCACCACTTCTTGAGATTCTCGCAAGAGAAAGGTCGTTCCGAAAGGAGCTGCCACCGACGCGCAGCGGTAGTTCAGTCGGTTAGAATACCGGCCTGTCACGCCGGGGGTCGCGGGTTCGAGTCCCGTCCGCTGCGCCATATTTGTACAAATCAGGTTCGCCTGGTTTGCGATTGAAAAGCACCGAAGCTTTTCATTCACAGGTTTCAAAGTTTCAAACGGACGCAAGTCCGAGCGATACGCAGCGGTAGTTCAGTCGGTTAGAATACCGGCCTGTCACGCCGGGGGTCGCGGGTTCGAGTCCCGTCCGCTGCGCCATATTTGCTTCAGAGCCCTTGAACTCTCTGTAGCTGCAAAGAAAGCGACCTTAGGGTCGCTTTTTTTGTGCCCGGGATTTTGCAAGACTCCAGCTAATGTGGGAGCGAGCCTGCTCGCGAAGATACTGGACGATAGCGCGTACTTGCCGGATTAACGCGAAGCTCTTAGCGCTTTTGCGAGCAGGCTCGCTCCCACAGTGAGGCCGTTTGGGTCTTCAGACCCCGATCGGACGCGACAAACTGCCCGCGATTATCACGACTTGATGCACAATACGCCCCGCACCGTTCTCTTCAGGATCCTTAATGCTCATGTCATTTCCCTTGCGTGCCGTGGTAGTCGCCCTTGTGCTGGCTGGACTCGCAGGTTGCTCGTCGAAGAAAACCGCGGTCTACGAGCATGAAAGTTTCGACGACTCCGGGACCTTCTCGCGCAATTACCCGGTCACTGACAAAGCCTCGTGCGAAGCCGCACGCCGCGCCTTGCTCAGCCAGGGTTACATCATTACCAGCAACGACCCGAAAATGATCAGCGGCCACAAGAGCTTCCAGCAAACCGGCGAAAGCCATCTGGAAATCAGCTTCAACGTGGTCTGTGCCGATGACGGTGGCTCGCAGCATCACGCCACGATGTTTGCCAACGCACTGCAGGACCGTTACGCGCTGAAAAAGGTCAACAACTCCGCCAGCCTCGGGGTCGGTGTGTTGGGCTCGGTGTCGATGCCGATCGGTTCGAGCGATGACTCAATGGTCAAGGTCGCCAGCGAAACCGTGTCTTCGCCGCAGTTCTATGACCGTTTTTTTGGTCTGGTCGAGGTGTTCCTGCCCAAGCCCAAGGAAGTGGAAAAAGCGCCTCACGCCCCGGAAAAGCCCAAGGTCGAGCTGGGTGTGCCGGAAGTTGCCCCTGCCAAGGTCGAAGCGGTTGCTCCAGTCCCGGTCTCGGTTCCAGTTCCGGCCCCAGCGCCTGAGCCGGTTGTAGTGCCCGTCAGCGAGCCTGTCGTAGCCCCGGCCGTCGTTGTGCCTGTCATCGCCCCGGTGGAGATCCCGGTGACGCTCACGTCGCCGCTCACGCCGGCCAGCGTGCCGCCTGAGCCGGTTACGCCAGTGGTCGGCCCTGAGCCCGCCCCTGTAGCTGAACCTGCCGTTGTAGAGCCTTTGGCGGCTCCATAAATGTGCGGTAAATCTCAAAAGCTCTGCTACGTTTACTGATGAGTCTTGACAGTGCCGGTGAAGGTGTCATTTTTCCTTCATGCGGGCACTTTATGCTCAGGCATGACTTAAACAAAACAGACTGAAAAGGGATGCTGCAATGGACGATTATCAGGAAGAGCTGCTTGAGTATCAGGCTTCTGAGCTGGACCCGCTGGACCCTGCTGACGACGCAACCGAACTTTGAGCTCCAGGTCGCTTCAAGCAGATTGGCGCTGACGACGTCGGTATTCTCCCGGCGTCTGCGCATTCCATCGCTTGAAAGCCCGCTGAAACGCCTCGGCTGAGGCAAACCCCAACAAATAGGCTATCTCGCCAAAGGCCAGTTCCGTATCGCGGATATAGGTCATGGCGAGGTCGCGACGCGTGTCGTTGAGAATGGCGCGAAATTGTGTGCCTTCCTCCGCGAGTTTGCGGCGCAAGGTCCAGGTCGGCAGCTTCAGGCGTGCCGCCACTTCTTCCAGGTCGGGCTCCCGGCCGCCATTGAGCAAAGGCCCCAGCAGTTGGGTGATGCGTTCGCGCAGGCTGCGGGTGCGGGTCAGTTGCTCCAGTTCCCGTTCGCACAATTGCAGCAGGTAGGCCCAGGTGCTTGGGCAGTGCTGCGGGTTGCGCAGGTCGAGCGTGGCGTGGTTCAGGCGCAGTTGGTTGGTCTCGGCCCGGAAATGCAGCGCCGCGCTGCCCAGCACGCTGTAGTGGTGGGCGTAGGCCGGCTCGCTGAACTCGATATCGATCTGTTCGCAGCTCAACGGTCGGGCCGCGACGGACGATAGGTGTTGCAACCAGCCGGCAATGATCGAGTCCACCACAAAGCGGTTGTAGGCGTTGTACGGGCTGATGGAGTAAAACCGCAGCCAGGCGCCCTGGGCGTCTTCGTGCAGGCTCGACTGGCCGCGGTAGTTGGAGCCATACAGGGCTTCAAAGCGAATCAGGGTGCGTGCCGCTTCGCGCACGGTGGGCGCCTGGGCGGCGGTGACACCGGCCAGCCCGACCTGGCTCAGGCGGCTGAGCTGGCCCATGCGCAAGCCCAGCGCGGGTTCGCCGGTCAGGGCAATCGCCGCGTGCCCCAGGCGCATGTAGCGCGGGATCGACAGGCGTGCCAGGGGCTGGGCGAGGCGGGCCGGGTCCAGCCCGAACTGTTCAAGCAAGGGCGCAGGGTCGTGGCCGCAGCTGTGCACGGCGTCTGCCAGGGCCTGCACGAACCCGACCGACAGATCCCCCAGGCGCATGGGCAGCGGTTTCATCGAGCTACAGCCAGAGGTTCAGCAGTCGGGCGCCAGTGCCCGGCTGGTCGGGGCTGGTCTGGCCGTTGCGGCTGATAAAGCCATGGCCGCCGCTGTACTTGTCCCAGAACTTGCCGCGCAAAAACACCGTGACCCCGGCCTCGGCCGTGCTGATGGGAGCGCTGCTGGTCAGGGTCAGGCGATGCCAGGCGTCGCCTTCGGTGACTTCGCCGGGCTTGAGACTGATCTCGCTGGGGGTCGATACGCTCTTGTATCCGCCCCAGGGCTGGTCCCAGGTGGTCTTGCCAATGATGAATGCCGGTACGGCAATCAGTTGTGCGCCTTTTTCGTTCAGCGTGCGGTAGTTCTCGGGGTACCAGCTGTCGCTGCCGATCAGGATGCCCAGGCGCCCGGCGGGGGTGTCCACTACGTTCAGTTCATGGTCGGGGCCCGGCTGGATATAGCTTTGTTCTTCGTAGGTCGGCAATAGCTGCAACTGCGGTGCACCTAGGGGTGCGCCGTCACGGCCAAAGACGATACTGCTGTTGTAAAGCGGGCCTGTACCGGGCAGCAGTTTGCCGTTTTCGATACGGGGGTCGGGCAGGGCAATGCTGCCGGCCACCAGGGTCACGCCGAACTCTTTGGCCAGGCCGCCAAACAGGGCCTGGTAATCAGCGGCCATGCTTTTGGCCTTCATGCGCAGGTGTGCATCGTTGACCCGGCTTTCGCCGTTGGCACGCAGCCATGCCCCGGCAAAGTCCAGAGGGTTGCTCAGTGCCAGCCAGCGCATCGCTTCATTGAGGTTGGGCGCCTGGTACAGCTCGTTCTTTTCGCCGCGAAACATCAGCCAGGAACCGATATGTTCCGGCAACACCACCACGGTCTTGTCGTTGAGCAAACCGGCGTCACGGGCTCTGTTCAAGTAGGCGGCCAGTTTCAGGCGCACCAGCTCCAGGCTTTGATAGTCGCGGGGGGACAGGTCGGGTTCGATGCCAAGCAGGTTGCCCCGGCCCTGGTCGGTGCCTTCGTTGATCGCCAGCTCGATGCGCAGGTCGGACAGGTAATGGCCGACATCCCGTTGCGTGGTCCAGTAGGCATAACCGCCGCCGGCGGCAGCAAGGGCGATCAGTAAGGTGCAGCCAAATAATGTGCGTATAGACATAGAACGGACAGCTATCAGCGGAATTCGAGGTCTAGGGTAGGTGGCGTATGCGGGCTTGCCAAGGGGTGCTGCACATTTGGGTTAATAATTTGTCACTTTGGGTCATTGAGTGGGGTCGATTGAGTCTTTACTGTGCCTCACATCAACGACGGGGGCCGCAGAGCTCCTCGCGTTCCGTGATTCAGACTGTTGTGGAGCTTACTGATGACTGCCGCTCACTACCCGCATTTACTGGCCCCGCTGGACCTGGGCTTTACCACCTTGCGCAACCGCAGCCTGATGGGTTCGATGCACACCGGCCTCGAAGAAAAGCCCGGTGGCTTTGAGCGCATGGCCGCCTACTTTGCCGAGCGTGCCAGAGGCGGTGTCGGCCTGATCGTGACAGGCGGCATTGCGCCCAACGACGAGGGGGGTGTGTACAGCGGCGCGGCCAAGCTGAGTACGGTTGAAGAGGCAGAAAAACACGTGGTGGTGACCCGCGCCGTGCACGATGCCGGGGGCAAGATTTGCCTGCAGATCCTGCACGCTGGGCGTTATGCCTACAGCCCGCGTCAGGTGGCTCCGAGTGCGATCCAGGCACCGATCAACCCGTTCAAGCCCAAGGAACTGGATGAAGAGGGCATCGAAAAGCAGATCAGCGACTTCGTGACCTGCGCCAGGCTGGCCCAGAGCGCCGGTTATGACGGTGTCGAGATCATGGGCTCGGAAGGTTATCTGATTAACCAGTTCCTGGCCGCGCACACCAACCAGCGCACTGACCGCTGGGGTGGCAGCTACGAGAACCGCATGCGTTTGCCGGTGGAAATCGTGCGCCGCGTACGCGAAGCCGTGGGCCCGAACTTCATCATTATTTATCGCCTGTCGATGCTTGATCTGGTGGCCGGCGGCAGCGTCTGGGAAGAAATCGTGCAGCTGGCCAAGGCCGTAGAGCTGGCCGGTGCGACCCTGATCAACACCGGCATCGGCTGGCACGAAGCGCGCATACCGACCATTGCCACCAAGGTGCCGCGCGGGGCGTTCAGCAAGGTCACGGCCAAGTTGCGTGGTTCGGTCAACGTGCCGCTGATCACCACCAACCGTATCAATACTCCGGAAATCGCTGAGCAGATCCTGGCCGAAGGCGACGCTGACATGGTGTCCATGGCGCGTCCGTTCCTGGCCGACCCGGAGTTCGTCAACAAGGCGGCCGCCGGGCGCAGCGATGAAATCAACACCTGCATCGGCTGCAACCAGGCCTGTCTGGATCACACCTTTGGCGGCAAGCTGACCAGTTGCCTGGTCAACCCCCGTGCGTGCCACGAAACCGAGCTCAACTACCTGCCCACCATTACGGTGAAAAAAATCGCCGTGGTCGGTGCTGGTCCGGCGGGGCTGTCAGCGGCCACCGTGGCGGCGGAGCGCGGGCATGAAGTGACGCTGTTCGATTCGGCCAGCGAGATTGGCGGCCAGTTCAACGTGGCCAAGCGTGTACCGGGCAAGGAAGAGTTCTTTGAAACCCTGCGCTACTTCAAGCGCAAGCTGCAAACCACCGGCGTTGAGCTGTGCCTGAACACCCGGGTGGATGTGCCGCAACTGCTGGCGGGCCAGTTTGACGAGATTATCCTGGCCACCGGGATTGCGCCGCGTACACCGGCGATCCCGGGCATCGACAACCCCAAGGTGTTGAGCTACCTGGACGTGATCCTGGGGCGCAAGCCGGTGGGCAGCAAGGTCGCCGTGATTGGCGCCGGCGGTATCGGTTTTGATGTGTCCGAGTTCCTGGTGCACCAGGGCGTGTCCACCAGCCAGGACCGCGAAGCGTTCTGGAAAGAGTGGGGCATTGATACGCAACTGGAAGCCCGCGGCGGCGTTGCCGGTATCAAACCCGAAGTGCATGCCCCGGCGCGTCAAGTGTTCCTGCTGCAACGCAAAGCCAGCAAGGTGGGTGACGGCCTGGGCAAGACCACCGGCTGGATTCACCGTGCAGGCCTGAAAAACAAGCAGGTGCAGATGCTCAACAGCGTTGAATACCTGAACATCGACGATGCAGGGCTGCACATCCGCATTGGCGAGGGCGAGCCGCAGGTATTGCCGGTGGACAATATTGTGATCTGCGCCGGGCAGGACCCGTTGCGCGAGTTGCAGGATGGTCTGGTTGCGGCAGGTCAGAGCGTGCATTTGATTGGCGGCGCCGACGTGGCGGCCGAGCTGGATGCCAAGCGTGCGATCAACCAGGGGTCGAGATTGGCGGCGCAGCTTTAACCCTCACCCCAACCCTCTCCCAAAGGGAGAGGGGGCTGGTTTGTGGCGTTGCGAAGAGCTGCTTTGGCCTTTAGTTCCCTCTCCCTCCGGGAGAGGGCTAGGGTGAGGGGCTCTTAATGCACGATCTGCGCTAAAAACGCCTTGGCCCGCGGGCTTTTCGGCGCGTTGAAGAACTCCTCGGGCGGCGAGTCCTCGATCACCATGCCGCCATCCAGAAACAACACCCGCTCGGCCACCTGACGGGCGAAACCCATTTCGTGGGTCACGCACAGCATGGTCATGCCGCTGCCGGCCAGGTTGACCATCACGTCCAGCACTTCGCTGACCATTTCCGGGTCCAGCGCCGAGGTGGGCTCATCGAACAGCATGATCTTCGGCTCCATGCACAGCGCACGGGCAATGGCGACGCGTTGCTGCTGGCCGCCCGACAGCTGGCTCGGGTATTTGTCCGCCTGGCTGGCAATCCCGACCTTGGTCAGAAAATGCTGCGCCAGTTCAATCGCCTTTTTGCGCGACAAACCTCGCACCGACATCGGCGCCAGGATGCAGTTGTCGATTACGCTCATGTGCGGGAACAGGTTGAAATGCTGAAACACCATGCCGATTTCGCTGCGCACCTTGCTCGCTTCCCGGGTGGGCTGCGACAGGTCGGTGTCGTTGATCAGGATGCGGCCCTGCTCGGCGATTTCCAGCCGGTTGATACAGCGGATCAAGGTCGATTTGCCGGAGCCGGAAGGGCCGCACAGCACGATGCGTTCACCTTCGCGGACCTTGAGGTCGATGCCCTTGAGGACGTGAAAGGCGCTGTAGTACTTGTTCAGGCCGGCGATATCCACCACCACCTTGCGGGTGTCGGTGACTGGTGACACAGGGTGAACGTAAGCAGATTGTGCGTGCATGGTGTGTCTCCAGTGATCAGTGAAAGCGCTCGGCGCTGTAGGGCGCAGGGTCGGTGAAAGGGTTTTCGCCGGTCATCATTTCGGCCAGCAGGCGACCGCAGACCGGGCCTAGAGTCAGGCCATGGTGGGCGTGACCAAAGTTGAACCACAGGCCTTTATGGAGACCGGCCGGGCCGATCACCGGGCACATGTCCGGCAGGCACGGGCGGCGACCGAGCCAGGGCTCGGCATCAACCCGTTCACCCAGCGGATACAGTCGCTGGGCCCGCTCTTCGCAGCGGCGCAGCTGGATTTCATTGATCGGGTCATTGCTGTCTGCGAACTCGATCCCTGTGGTCAGACGGATACCGCCCACCATGGGGGCCAGTACATAACCGCCCACCGAATCAAGAATCGGGTGCTGCATGGTATGGCCGTCCTTGGCCGCGTAATGCATGTGGTAGCCGCGCTTGATCGCCAGCGGGATGCGATAACCCAGGGGTTCGAAAATCTCCCGCGCTTGGGGCCCTAGGGCGACCACGGCTTCATTGCCGACAATCAGGCCCTTGTTGCTTTCGACCTGCCATTGCCCGGCCGTGGCCCGCAGGCGGGTGGCATCGCCGGTCACAAAGGTGCCGCCGCGCTTGATAAACAGTTCGGCGTAGCCCCGGGTCAGGCCGCCCGGATCGCTGACGGTCTTGGGGTCGAGCCAGTGAATGCCGCCGATGACATCCGTGTGCAGGCCCGGCTCCAGGGCGTGGACTTGCTGCTCACCCAGCACCCGGTAGTTGAGCTTGAACTCGCTCAGGGCCGCCGCGTCACGCTGGGCTTTTTCGAAGTCGTCCGGGGTGCGGTACACCTCGATCCAGCCGCTGTCGTCAATCAGTCCGGTCACGCCCGCAGGCTCGGCCAGCAGGTCGTGCTCGGTCACGCATTTTTCAATCAGCGGCAGCATGGCCCGGGTGGCTTTGGCCAGGCCTTTGACGCCGGACTGCTGCCAGTATTTCATCAGCCATGGCCCGGCCTTGGGCAGGTGCTTGAGGCTGTAGCGCACGTCGGATTGCTGATTGAGGCCGTAGCGCAGCAGGCGCGAGAGTTCACGGGGGAACGAGTAGGGGATGACGCTGGCGCGCTCGATCAACCCGGCGTTGCCGTGGCTGGTGCCGCTGCCGGGCGTTGCGCGGTCGAGCAGCACCACGCTGCGACCTCGGGCCTGGAGTTGCAACGCAGTACTGACGCCGACGATGCCGGCACCCAGAACGATAATGTCGCAATGCATAAACAAATCCTTAAATCGGGGGCCGTGTTCACAGCCCGGACAATGGGCTTACTGCAAATGGCGGCCGAGGCGGCCTTCGATCAGCTTCAGGCTGCGGCGCACCACTTCCACGATCAGCAGGTACAGCACGGCGGCCCACAGATAAATCTGGAAGTCGAAGCTGCGCGAGAACGCCATTTTGGTGACGCCCATCAAGTCATAAATGGTCACCAGCGAGGCGATGGCGCTGGCTTTGATCATGAGGATCAGTTCGTTGCCCAGCGGGCCGATGGCCACCAGCAGTGATTGCGGCAGGATGATTTTGCGAAAGGCCGTCCAACGCGACAGGTTCAGCGCCTTGCAGGCTTCACGCTGGCCCTGGGCCACGGCCAGGATGCTGCCCCGCAGGATCTCGGCCTGGTACGCCGCCGTATTGAGGGTGAAGGCCAGCAGGGTGCAGAACCACGCATCGCGGAAAAACCACCACAGGCCTACGTCTTGCCAGAAGCTTTTGAACGAACCGAGGCCGTAATACAGCAAAAACAATTGCGCCAGCAGCGGCGAGCCACGGAAGAAGTACACATAGGCGCCGGTGAAATTGCGCAAAAAACGGTTGCTGGACAAACGCCCCAGGGCAATCAGCAAGCCCAGCAGGGCGCCGAGGGTGAACGAGATCGCCACCAGCTTGCCGGTCACCAGCAGCCCGTCGATAAAGCGCGGGCCGTAGCGTTCCAGCAGGTCGGGGTTGAGAAACATGTTTTGCAGGTCCGCCAGGCTCATGGCTGCACGCTCCGTTGGTGGCGGCTGAAGTAGCGTTCAAGGAAGCTGAACAGCCGCCCCGAAATGGCCGAGAAAAACAGGTAGCCCAGGCAGGCGACGCTGTAGAACAGCATCGGGTCCTTGGTCACGCTGACCGCCAGGTTGGTCTGACGCATCAGGTCCACCAGCGAAATGGTCGATACCAGCGAGGTGTCCTTGAGCAGCGACAACCAGTTGTTCGACAGGCCGGGCAGGGCGATGCGCGCCAGTTGCGGCAGCACGACCTTGCGAAAGGTGGTGAATTTGCTCAGGCCCAGCGCCGAGGCGGCTTCGAACTGGCCCTTGGGGATGGTTTTGAACGCGCCTAGCCAGATCTCGCTGGAGAAGGCGGCAAACACCAGGCTGAAGGCAACCATCGCGGCCACGAAGGTATTGATCGTGACCTGTGCGTCGTAGCCCATCATGGCGAGGATTTTTTGCGCGGCGATCTGGCATCCGTAATAAATGATCAGCAGCGTCAGCAGTTCCGGCAAACCACGGAACACGGTGGAAAAGGTCGTTGCCCAGGCGCGCACCCAGCGGTTTTTCGAGCGTGCCGCCACGGCGACGGCCAGCCCCAGGGGCAAACCGATGGGCAGGCAGCTCAAGGCCAGGGCAATGGTCACCAGCGCCCCGGCGAGCAGCGCCGAGCCCCAGCCGCCACTGGCGAAAGAAAGTAGTGAGAGTTGATCGAGCATGCTCGAATCCCCGGGCAAAATTAGGCCGAAATTCAGCCGCCGCGCACGTTATGTGCGCAGGGCAGGGTCATGGGCAGGGAGGCCCTCAAACGAGGGCGGGCGACTCAGTAAATATTGAAGTCGAAGTACTTGCTGGAGATTTTCTGGTAAGTGCCGTCTGCCACGATTTCGTCCAGCGCCTTGTTGAAGCGCTCGCGCAGGGCGTTGTCGCTCTGGCGCACGGCAATCGCCGCATCGGCATCGGTGCCGTTTACGTCACCAATGATTTTGCAGCAGTCGTCGCTGGCCTTGTTGATCCATTCCAGCAGCGGGAACTTGTCGGCGATCACTGCATCGACACGGCCGTTTTTCAGCTCGGCGTTGGCCTCGTCCAGGGTCGGGTAAAGGTTGAGTTTGGCGCCGGCTTTCTCGTAGTGATCTTCGGCGTAGATGCCTTGGGTGGCTGCGCCCTGGGCACCGATGGTGCGGCCCTTGAAGTTGATCTGGGCATCGGTGATGTCAGAGTCCTTGGGTACGGCGATTGACAGCGGGGTGCGGTAGTAGTGATTGGTGAACGCGATTTTCTTTTTGCGTTCATCGGTCACGATCATCGAGGCCACGATGGCATCGTATTTTTTCGCCATCAGGCCTGGAATGATCCCGTCCCAATCCTGAGCGACGATCGTGCACTGCGCATTCATGCGTTCGCACAGGGCCTTGGTGATGTCGACGTCAAAGCCGGACACCGTGCCGTCCGAATTGGTGGTGTTGAAAGGAGGGTAGGCGCCTTCCGTGGCGATAGTCAGCGTATCGGCGTGAGCGTTGGCAGCAACGGCTGCCACCAGTGCACAAGCACTTGCAAAGCGAATGACGTATTTCATCTAGCACCTCGTTTTATTGTTTTGATCCGGGTGAGGATGTGTAGCCCACGAACTCATTGTGTAAGGCCGCGGTTGCCTCAAGACGCTTCTCGACGTCCGGCCCCAGTTGTTTGCACACTTCATTGATCAGCAGATGCACCAGCGACAGCATTGCCGCGGTGGATTCCCAGAACAGGTTGAACTCGGTGGGTACGCGGAACACTTCATTGGCGTGCTGGTCAGCCCAGTCGCAAAAGGTATCGGTGATCAGCGTTACCGGGATCCCTGCTTCGCGCGCCTTGCGGCACAGCAACTGGGCGTGGCGCGAGTAGCGGCGGGCTTCGAACACCACCAGCGCGCAGTCATCGGCCGGGCACAGCAACACGTCGGCGTAATGCCCGGCGGCGCCGTCCACCAGTTGCACACCATCGCGCAGGTATTGCAGCAAATGCACCATGGAGGCGGCGATCCCGCGCTCGGTCTGGAAGCCTGCGACAAACACCTTGCGCCGGGTGGCCAGGCGTTGGCTGACGGTGCGCCACTCAGGGGTCAGGCTGTATTCGTAGACCTTGACCAGTGCGCCGACTTCCAGCTCAAAACTGCGGGGCAATGCCTGCGGGCTCTGGCTCGACTGCAGGCGAAATTCTTGCAAGCGGTCGCCCACCAGCCACGGGCCATCGCCCAGGTCGTCCTTGAGATCGTTTTTAAGGTCTTTGAAATGGCTGTAACCCAGTGAGCGGCAAAAGCGCCCGACACTGGATTCGCTCACCCCCAGTTTGCTGGCGATGTCGGCAGCAGTCTGAAAAGGCAGCTCGTAAAGATTGGCCAGCATGTAGCTGGCAATCGCCCGGCCCGAAGGTGCGGCGGTTGACAGACTGCTTTCAAGGCGTTGTTTAATCGGCTGGCTCACGACTGCTTCCTGTTTTTATTTCAGCGCGATGCAGAAAGTGAATGTTTTCTGTCATTAAGTCAACAATTGACAGATAACTGTCATCGCTGGATAGTTTGCCACGCACAATAACAATCAGACTGGAGCGCCAGAATGTCTCAGCCCGTCACCTCCACGCAGGCCCCGGAGTCGCTTTCTCTCGGTGAATTGACCACCTTGCTGCAACAGATTTTCGAACGTCATGGCACCTCGTCAGCGGTCGCCGGGGTTTTGGCCGACAACTGCGCCCGTGCTCAGCGCGATGGTTCCTACAGTCATGGGGTGTTCCGTATTCCGGGGTATCTGTCTTCGCTGGCCAGCAACTGGGTCAATGGCCAGGCTGTCCCGGTGGTCGAAGACGTGGCCTCTGGCTTTATCCGCGTGGACGCGGCCGGTGGCTTTGCCCAGCCTGCATTGGCGGCCGCCCGTCAATTGCTGGTCGAGAAGGCCCGCAGTGCCGGGATCGCGGTACTGGCAATTCGTAACTCGCATCACTTTGCAGCGCTCTGGCCGGACGTTGAGCCTTTTGCCGAAGAAGGTCTGGTGGCCTTGAGCGTGGTCAACAGCATGACCTGCGTGGTGCCCCACGGCGCGCACAAGCCTCTGTTTGGCACCAACCCGATAGCCTTTGCCGCGCCCTGTGCCGACGGCCACCCGATCGTCTTCGACCTGGCCACCAGCGCCATTGCCCACGGCGATGTGCAGATTGCCGCGCGCAAGGGGCATATGCTGCCGGCCGGGATGGGCGTGGACAAACATGGCGAACCGACAGAGAACCCTAAAGAGATTCTGGACGGCGGTGCCTTGCTGCCGTTTGGCGGCCACAAGGGTTCGGCGTTGTCGATGATGGTTGAGCTCTTGGCCGCAGCGCTGACCGGAGGCAACTTCTCGTTTGAGTTCGACTGGTCGAAACACCCGGGTGCGCAAACCCCGTGGACCGGGCAATTGCTGATCGTGATCGACCCCACTAAATCCGGCGGTAACAGCTTCGCCCAGCGCAGCGCAGAACTGGTGCGGCAGATGCACGTGGTTGGGCTTGAGCGCATGCCGGGTGATCGACGCTTTATCGAGCGTGCCAAATCGCAGGAGGCGGGTATTCCGATGGGGGCAGAAGAGCTGGCCAAATTGCGCGCGTTGGCGGAATAAGCCCAAGGCACTGTTTTAGTGCCTGCCCAACCTGTGTGCACTCTGTGGGGGCGATAGCATCACTCGGTTTGATCAGACAAACCGCAGTAGTCGTATCGCGAGGCAAGCCCGCTCCTGCAAGGTGCCTTGATTAACCTTTCTTGGCACGCCTCCTGCTATGACTTCTACCGAGTAGAAGCGGTCAGCACATTCCCAATCCTGTGCCGGGCATTGCTCTTGCGACGTTGTCGCACACCCGTGATGCGGGTGCCTGAACCTGGCTATTGGCAGGGCGGGAGAGTAAGCGTGTGGCCGGTGTATTGACCTCGCGTGTCGCCCCCTCCCAACCGTTCACCTCGTTCTGTGCCTCTTGCATCGCGGCTACCTCTGTGTGGTTCTTTTGCAGGAGCAATACCCATGTCTACAGCCAAGGTTTGCCGGTGTCGAGCGGCGCTGGTGTGCGCGTTGCTGATCACGCCTCTGGCCCAGGCCAGCGATAAAATTGTGTTACTCACGTCCTGGTACGCGCAGGCCGAGCAGGGTGGTTTTTATCAGGCCGTGGCTGAGGGCTTGTACGCCAGGCAGGGGCTGGACGTGACTATCCGCATGGGTGGTCCGCAGGTCAATGGCATGCAGTTGCTGTTGAGCAGGCAGGCCGATGTGATCATCAATTACGACCTGCAAGTGCTCAAAAGCATGGAGCAGCAGTTGCCGGTGGTGGCGGTTGCTGCCGCGTTTCAGGGCGAGCCCCAAGGGCTGATGGCGCATGCCGATGTCGCAGACCTGACCCAGCTCAAGGGCAAGCACATTCTGGTTTCGACATCGGGCCAGCAGACCTGGTGGCCATGGCTCAAGCAAAAATACGGGCTCGACGAGTCTCAGGCCCGACCTTATACCTTCAATTTGCAGCCTTTCCTCAACGACCCCAATACCGCGCAGCAAGCGTATGCCAGCTCTGAGTTGTTTCAGGGGCGCAAGGCCGAGCAGGGCGCCCGCTTTTTTTTGTTTGCCGAGGCGGGCTATCCGCCTTACGGCTCAACGCTGGTGACCCGGCCTGACGTTATCGAGCAGCGGCCAGAGGTGTTGCAGCGCTTTATCGAGGCCACGATGCAAGGCTGGCGCAGCTATCTGGCCAACCCGGCGCCGGGGAATGAGCTGATCAAGCAGGCCAATCCGAACATGAGCGATGAACTGCTGAGTTGGGGCGTCAGTACCCTCAAGCAGTACCGGCTGGTGGACGGCGGGGATGCGCAGACCCAAGGCATTGGCGTGATGACCGATGCCCGCTGGCAGGCGACCCGCGATTTCATGGTTGAGGCCGGTTTGCTCAAGGCCGACGCCGATTGGCGCAAAGCCTACGACACCCGTTTTGTGAAAGACCTGAACGTACTGCCGTTGGCCCAGAGCCAGGCCAGCCAATAACCGACTGCCCGTGATCCGGTTTCGCAGAAGACCGTTGCCGCCAAGAATTGAGGAACTCCACCATGCTCGTCACTCAACAACCTGTATTGCGTCGTTTCTGGTATGCCCTGATGCCCGTGTCTGCCCTGGAGGCTGGCCCGCAACCGTTCACCTTGCTCGGTGAACGGGTGGTGCTGTTTATGGGCCGACAAGGCCCGGTGGCGCTGGCCGATCGCTGTTGCCACCGCACTGCTCAACTGTCCAGGGGCTGGGTAGAGGATGGCGTGATTGTGTGCGGCTATCACGGCTGGCGCTACGACCAGACCGGCGCCTGTGTGTGCATTCCGCAGCAGGCCGATGGGGCACCTATCCCCGTCGGGGCCAGAACCACGGCCTATCACTGTCAGGAGAAATACGGCTACGTGTGGGTATGCCTTGATGAACCTTTGCAGCCCATTCCTGTGTTCGAAGAGGACGGTGCGCCGGCCTACCGCAGGATCTTCCAGTTCTACGAGCAGTGGAAAACCAGCCCACTCCGATTTATGGAAAACTCCTTCGATAACTCGCACTTTTCCTTCGTGCATAAAGCCAACTTCGGGATGCTCAATCAGCCAAAGCCATCCAAGTATGAGTTTGTGAAGAAAGAGTGGGGGTTTGAAGCCGAAACCATTGTGCCCATCAACAACCCGCCAGCCGGGCACCGGATTACCGGCAGTGATGCGCCGACCACCACCCGGCACCTGTTCAATCGCTGGGACCTGCCGTTCGTAAGGCGTTTTGGTTGCACTTACCCTGACAGCGGCGTGCATCACATCATCTATAACTGCGCCACGCCGATTGACGACAAAACTATCCAGTTAGTGCAGTGGTTGTATCGCAACGACACGGAAGCCGAGTGCACCAGCGCCGAATTGATTGCCTGGGATGCGCCAATTACCCGCGAGGACCAGGACATTCTCGAAGCGACTGACTACGACGCGTGCGTCGATACGCGGCGGCGGGTGGAGTTCCATATGGAGTCCGACAAGCCGGGGCTGATCATGCGCAAAATGCTGTTTGATCTGCTGCAGGCCCACGGTGAAGAGGAGCAATTCCGTCCCGCAGGAGCAGCACTATGAACGCCGCCCTGCACATGGAACGTCCTCAGGCAGGCGTGCAACCTCCGGTATTGCTGGCTAATCAGGTTGAAAAAACCTACAGCAACGGCACGCATGCCCTGCAACGCTTGAAGTTGAGTATCGGCCGTGGTGAGTTCGTCTCGCTGCTCGGCCCCTCAGGCTGCGGCAAAAGCACGTTGCTCAAGATGTTTGCCGGGTTGGAGCAACCCAGCGCAGGCCATGTGCGCTGGTGGGGCAAGGGCGACATTCGCCAGGCCGAAGCTGAGCAAAAAATGGCCATGGTGTTCCAGGAAGCAACACTGATGCCCTGGGCCACCCTCGCGGCGAATGTCAGCCTGCCGCTGGACCTTTGCGGTGTGCCCGTTGCAGAGCGCGGGCCTCGTGTGCAGGCGGCGCTTGATCGGGTGGGCCTCGGCGAGTTTGCCGAGGCCTATCCACGGGAACTGTCGGGTGGCATGCAGATGCGTGCTTCGATTGCTCGCGCTCTGGTCACCGAACCGAATGTGTTGCTGATGGACGAACCCTTCGGAGCATTGGATGAGTTCACCCGCAACCGCCTCGACAGCGATTTGCGTGTGCTGTGGGTCGAGCGCGACCTGACGGTGGTGTTTGTCACGCACAGTATTTATGAGGCGGTATTTCTGTCATCGCGGGTGGTGGTGATGGGCGCGCGTCCGGGGCGAGTGCTGGCGGATGTGGCGATCGAGGGTCCGACTGTGCGTGACGAAGCGTTTCGTACCTCGACCGGGTTTATCGCCCAGTGCGCGCAGTTGTCTGCGCTGCTGGCACAGGCCAATGGTGAAATGGGTGCTCAAGGAGGCGTGGCATATGGACACTGAACCCAAGGCGTGGATGGCCAATCCGGCGTTGCAGAAAATCCTCGCGCCGTTGCTGGTGGGCGCTCTGCTATTGGGGCTTTGGCAATTGCTGTGCGTGGGGTTGAACGTGCCTGTGTATTTGGTACCGAGCCCGCTGGATATCGGCCAAACGCTGATTCAGGACGGGCCGCTGCTGATGGGCGCGTTGTGGGTCACGCTGAAGATCACGTTTCTGTCGTTTGCCTTGGCCGTGGTGTTGGGAGTGATGGCAGCCTTTGTGTTTGTGCAAAGCCGATGGCTTGAAGCCAGCCTGTTTCCTTACGCGATCCTGTTGCAGGTGACCCCCGTGGTGGCAATTGCGCCGCTGATTATTATTTGGGTCAGCAACACCACGTTGGCCCTGGTGATTTGCGCCACGCTGGTGACGGTGTTCCCCGTGATTTCCAATACCGTGCTGGGCTTGCGCAGCGTTAATCCGGGGTTGCTCAACCTGTTTAAGCTCAACCGGGCAGGACGCTGGCAAACCTTGTGGCGCCTGCGCATCCCCAGTGCCTTGCCGTATTTTTTTGGTGGTTTACGCATCGCCAGCGGGCTGGCGCTGATTGGCGCAGTGGTGGCCGAGTTTGTCGCGGGCACGGGTGGCACGGGCGCGGGTTTGGCGTATCAGATTTTGCAGGCTGGATTTCAACTGAACATCCCGCGGCTGTTTGCAGCGCTGGTGTTAATTGCCATGACGGGCATTCTGCTGTTCAGCCTGATGGCCGTACTGGCGAAAATGTGCATGGGGCACTGGCACGAAAGTGAGCAGGGTTAACCGATGACAGGGAGTAAGAATGCGATGACGGCTGACACCTCTTGCTTGATCCGCAATGCCGTGCATGTGCTGACCGGGTTGCGCGGCGCCGCAGCCCGGCACCACGGGCCGGATATCCGTGTGCTGGATGGGCGCATAGTGGCGATGGGTGCGCTGACACCTTTGCCCGGCGAAACCCGGATTGATGCCCGTGATTGCGTGGTGTACCCGGCGTGGGTCAATACGCATCATCATTTGTTTCAATCATTGCTCAAGGGTGAGCCCGGGGGGGTGAATCAGAGCCTGACACCTTGGCTCGCCGCCACGCCCTACCGTTATCGCGGTGCCTTTGATGAACACAGTTTCCGGCTTGCCGCGCGTATTGGCCTGATCGAGCTGCTGCGCTCGGGCTGCGCGACGGTGGCCGATCATCACTACCTGTACTACCCCGGAATGCCCTATGACAGCGCGGCGATTTTATTCGAGGAGGCCGACAAGCTCGGCATGCGCTTTGTGTTGTGTCGCGGTGGCGGCACCCAGACCCGGCAGTTGGAAGCCGACTTGCCACAGGCGTTACGCCCCGAAAAGCTCGACGACTATCTGGCGGATGTCGAACGTCTTGTGGGGCTGTATCACGATCCGGCGCCGGATGCCTTTCGCCGTGTGGTGATGGCGCCGACCACTACCTTGCATTCAACCACTGCGCATGAGCTGCGGGAAATCGCGAGGGCGGGGCGGCGGTGGGGGTTGCGTTTGCACAGTCATTTGTCCGAAACCGTCGATTATCTGGATGCGGCCAGGGCAAAGTTCGACATGACCCCGGTGCAGTTTTGCGCCGAGCACGATTGGTTGGGGGCGGATGTATGGTTTGCGCACTTGGTGAAGTTGCTCCCTGAAGAGATTCGCCTGTTGGGCCAGACCGGGACCGGCATCGCCCATTGCCCGCAAAGCAATGGGCGGTTGGGCAGTGGTATTGCCGACATCGTGGCGCTGGAAGCAGCCGGGGTGCCGATTTCCATTGGCGTCGATGGCGCAGCCTCCAATGAGGCGGCGGACATGCAGTCCGAGGCCCACGCGGCATGGCTGCTGCAACGCGCACGCAAGGGCGAGCAGGCCCGGCCGCGTTATGCCGGGGGCACATTCGAAGGCGGCGCCGATGCCGCCAGCATTGAAGACGTGGTGCGCTGGGGCACGGCGGGTGGTGCTCATGTCCTGGGGTTGCCTGCGGTAGGCACTTTGGCGGTGGGGCAGGCGGCAGATATCGCGATTTACCGATTGGATGACCCGCGTTATTTCGGCTTGCATGACCCGGCGATTGGCCCGGTCGCGTGCGGTGGGCGAGCGAGCTTGAAAGCGTTGCTGATCGGTGGCCGGCAAGTGGTGACGGATGATCGGATACCGGGGCTGGACATGGCTGAGCTGGGGCGCGAAGCAGCGAAAGCGGTGCTCGATTTACAGCGTCGGGCGGGTTAATGCTCCAGCCCCACAGGAGCGCTTAGGTCAAAAACTGTCGAATCAGCTGCGGGGTATACCCGGTCCAGCGTTTTAGTGCGCGGCGAAAGTTGGCCGGGTCGCTGAAGTTGAGGTAATCGGCCACCGCCTCGTTGCTCAGCCCCTTGATCTGGTACAGGTACAGCGCCATATGCTTGCGCGCCTGGTCCTGCTGGGCCTGGAAGTGCGTACCGTGCTTGTTCAGTTTGCGCTTGAGGGTGGCCTGGCTCATTGAAAAATGCTGCGCCGCCTGCTCAAGGCTGGGGGCGTGCTGCGCATTGTCGCGCAGGTACACATACAGCCGGTCCAGCAGGCTGGCGCTGAACCCCAGGTCGTGCAACTGCCCCTGCGCCTGTTGGTAGGCCACCTGCCGGGCAATGGCCGAGGCATTGGGCCAGGGACGGGTCAGGTACTCGCGGGGCAGGCGCATCAGGTTCAGCTGCGCGTCAAATTGAGTGTTTTCCCCCAGGTGTACCCAGTACTGCTCCACATAACGCGGCTCGGCATGGCTGAAGCTGCATTCCCATGGCAGGCGCTCGCCGCTGAGCCACTGACTCATCGCCTTCAGGGCCGTCATGCTGGCTTCCACGACAAAGCGCAGTTGCTCACGGGCGCCGCAACTGTCGAGCCAGTACACGTAGGCGTATTTGTCGTCCAGCAACAGACGCGGCGTCAGCAAGGGGCTGAGCAGGGCCCTATGGTGGATCAGGGTTTCCAGTGCCTGATGCAGATTCTGGGCCTGTTGCAGGGCGTGGCTGGCGGGGCCGTAATGCCCCGGCCACAGACGCTGGCCAAACAGGAAACTGCTGTCATCGGCTTCGAGCAGGCGCTGTGCGTTGGCAATCAGATCAAAGCACTGCTGCGGGCTGAGTCGCGTGTGCCCGGCCACAATATCGTCGTAAAACAGCCCGGTGCCGCGCAGCAGGCGATGGCTGTCGATATCCCGGGACAGTGCCAGATCAATCAGCGCTGCAGGCTGGTAATGCCCGGCGATAAAACGGCTGTCGGCTTCGTACCACGGGGCATCGAGGGTCATGCCCGTTTGCTCCGGGGCGGCTTGGCGCGCACCAGCGCCAGGTTCAGACGTTTGAGCAGTTCATCGGGTGTCTCATTGAGGGCCATCACCACGGCGGTGCTGGCCGACAGGTACACCCGCTCACCATGCTGGCGGGTCTTGTGGGCCAGGCTCTGGACGGCCTGTTGCAGCTCCAGCGACAGCAGACGGGCCTGGCTTTCGCCGGTATTGGGCAGCACCACCACAAAGCGGTCGCCGGCCAGTCGGCAGAGCAAGTCGTGACGGCGCAGGTTGAGCAGCAGTAACTGGCTCAGGGCTTGCAGCACGGCGTCACCTTCAGGGTGGCCGTAGTGCTGATTGACCGCAGTAAAGTCGTCGATATCCAGCGCCAGAAGTGACAGCGGCTGTTGTTGCTCAAGGCTTTGGTTCAGGCAGTCGCTGACCTGGCGCTTGAGGTACTCGGCGCCGCCCAGCGGGGTCAGCTTGTCGAACAGGCGATGCTCGCGAAACACCCGCTCGCGCTTCTCCATTTGCTGGTTAATGGCCTGCTGTTCGCGGTGCCAGTGGAACAGGCCGACAGTCAGCAAAATCATGCCGACAGGCATGGGGCCCGACTCGATCCAGTGATCCCAGCCGATGTGCTTGGGCAGGCGGATGAATTCGTCCAGCACGTCGATCCACCAGGAAAAAAACATGAAGCACAAACCGCTTGCCAGGTAGTTGGTGACCCGCCCGGTCGGTCGGCTTTTAAGCACCAGGCCCAGCCAGAACAGCATAAACAGGGCTGTGCCGCCTTCGCCGACTATATCCAGCCATTGCCATTCGCTGAAGGTTTTGGGCGTACCGAAGGCCAGGTTAAGCAGCAGCCCGAGATGGGTCGCCAGCACGAGTGACGCAAGCTTCCAGCGATGATGTTGAAGAACGTTTAACCAGGTCATGAAAGCTCTACCCATACGTATTACCGGTCAGCAGAACAGAGGTGTGTGACAGCGATATGACGGGGTGTGCGGGTCAAATCAGCTCAGGTGTCTTGAGCAAAAAAGGCCCAAACAAGCACTCTGCTTTTGTAGCCGCTGCCGCAGGCTGCGATGGGGAGCGAAGCGCCCCTGCGTTTATGGAGACAAAGGCAAGGCCCTGCGGGCCTTATCGCAGCCTGCGGCAGCGGCTACAGGTTTGAGAGCGATTTGCGCAGGAGTCATATCAGCTCATTTGCGCCTGTTATACCGCTCAAAACCCTCTGTTCCGGGCGTTTAGCCGAGCACTGTCACCGCACTGTCATTCACCGCCCCTAGCGTTCGCTCCCAAGTTGCCGGGCCATTTGCCCGGCCTGAAGTGCGTTTTTGGGGGAGGACAAACATGTACAAGTGTCGCAGCAGGGCGCAGTGGGTCGGCTTTACGTTCAGTGCATTGGCCCTGGCAATTGCCAGCGAGCGCCTGAGCGCCGCCGAGGCATCGGCCATTGGCGCCACCGAGCACGTAGAAGTGGTAGGGCAGGCTGTCAGCCTGGACAAGGCGCTCAAGCAGCAGCGCAATTCGGACAATATCGAAAGCGTGGTGCATGCCGATGGCGTGGCGCAGTTGCCTGATGCCAACGTCGCCGAAGCCGTGCAGCGCCTGCCCGGTATCAGCATTGAACGCGACCAGGGCGAAGGCCGCTTTGTCAGCGTGCGCGGCCTGGGGCCGGACCTCAACACCGTGACCATCAACGGCACCCTGGTGCCGTCCCCGGAAAGCGCCCGCCGCGCCGTGGCGCTGGACGTATTGCCTTCGGAGCTGGTGCAGTCGCTGTCGGTGATTAAAACCCTGACCCCCGACATGGACGCCAACTCCCTGGGCGGCACGGTCGACGTGCGCAGCCTCTCGGCCTTCGACCATGAGGGCCTGTTCTACACCACCAGCACCGAGGCGGCCTATAACAAGAACAGCCATCAAACCAGCCCCAAGGTATCGGGCGCCATCAGTGACCGCTTCAGCCTCGGCGACGGCGTCGACAACTTCGGTGTAGCGGCCGCCCTGAGCTGGAACAAGCGCGACTTCCGTTCTGATAACGTCGAAACCGGCGGCGACTGGGATTTCACCGATGGCGCGCGACTGAACAGTTTCGAGCAGCGCATCTATGACATCAGCCGCGAGCGTACCGGCGGCGGTCTGAACTTCGATTACAAACCCGACGACGACACCAGCCTGTACCTGCGCACGCTGTACAGCCGCTTCAAGGACAGCGAAACCCGCAACTCCACCGCCATCGAGTTTGCCAACCCCCAGGCCGAGGGCGAGGTGGGCAAAACCAAGACCAAGCGCAAGCTCAAACAGCGCGAAGAAACCCAGGAAATCCAGTCATACGTGTTCGGCGGCGAACGCATGATGGGGTTGTGGACGCTCAGCGGGCAGGCCGGGTACAGCAAGTCCAGCGAAGACAGCCCCGGGCACATTGCCGGCGCCACGTTCAAAGGCAACTCCAGCATTGGTGACGGTGGTTTTTATGACACCGAAAAACCGCGCCCCATCATTGGCTCGGGTTTTTATGACCCGGCCAACTTCGCCCTCGACAAGGTGGACTGGGAAGAACAAAACACCCAGGACACGGAAAAAAATATCCGCCTGGACCTGGCCCGCGACTATGACGTGCAAGGCTATGCCTCCCAGGTCAAATTCGGCGGCAAGGTCAGCCGGCGCAACAAGGACAACGACCTCAATGCCTGGGTCTACAAGGACTTTTCGGACCTGGGGTATACCGACGATCAGCTCAACCTCGACCGGTTCGACAAGGGCAACCTGCATTACAACCTCGGCCAGTTCGGCCCGGGCATCAGTGGCGGGGCGATCAAGGACCTGATTGGCGGGCTGAACCCCAACGACTACTACGATGAGCAGGAGTCGCGGGCCAATGACTTCACCATGCGCGAAGACATCAACTCGGCGTACCTGATGAACACCGTCGATGTCGATGACTGGCGCTTTATCGCCGGCATGCGCTACGAAGGCACTGAGTTCGAAGCCAAGGGCACCGGTGTGCGTGATGGCGTGTTCGAAGCCCAGGACACCAAGCGTGATTATCACCACTGGTTGCCGGGCCTGCATGCGCGCTACCAGTTGGCGAAAAACACCCAGGTGCGCGCCGCCTGGACCAACGCCGTGGTGCGTCCGACCTTCGGCCAGCTGGCGCCGGGTTTCGTGATCGACGATGACGTGGCGGAGTTCGGCAACCCCAACCTCAAACCGCTGGAGTCGAGCAACTTCGACCTCGGGATAGAACACTTCATGGGGCAAGCGGGCACGGTGTCGGCGTTCCTCTTCTACAAGGACATCAAAAACTTCGTCTACAACACCGACCTGGCCGGCAGCGGCGAGTGGATCGATTTTACCGAAGCCCATAGCTACGCCAACGGCGACAGCGCCAAGCTCTACGGCCTGGAGCTGGCCTACTCGCAAAAATTCGACTGGCTGCCGGCACCCTGGAACGGCGTCATCCTGGGGGCCAACACCACCTTCAGCCGTTCAAAAGCCAGCATCAAGGGCGTGGATGCAGCAACGGGGGCCAGCCTCAAGCGCGATATCGACTTGCCCAACCAGTCCAATACCGTGGGCAACCTGATGCTGGGCTGGGAAGACGACAAGCTGAGCCTGCGCCTGTCGGCCAACTACAAATCGGACTACCTCTACGAGCTGGCGGGGATCAACGACAAGGCCCATGACACCCATGTCGACGCCCAGACCTTTGTCGATTTCAGCGCCCGTTACTCCCTGACCAAAAACCTGCAAGTGAGCTTCGATGCACAGAACCTCACCGACCAGCCGTACTTCGTCTACAGCGGCAACAGCCGCTACAACAACCAGTACGAAGAGTACGGCCCGACCTACTCGGTTGGCCTGACCTTCACCCATTTCTAAACGTTCGCAGCCCCCTGTGGGAGCGAGCCTGCTCGCGAAGATCGTAAGCGATGCCGAGGCCCTCGCGAGCAGGCTCGCTCCCACTGAAAGACCGTGCTTTTTTTGAACAGAATTCAGGATTGATCACTCATGTTTAAACGCAAACCCCGCTTTTTGCCATTGCTGGCATGCTTGACCGCTGGCAGCGCTCAGGCAGCGACTGAAATCACAGCCCCGGTCTTGCAGCCGTGGTCCACCAGCAAAGCCCAGGCTTTGAGTTACTTGCCAAATGGCACGGGCGACGAACGCCTGGCCGTGAGCAAGCGCGAAGGTCTGCTGCTGCTCGATAAACAGGGCAAAACCCTGAGCCGGGTGCCGGGAGTGTTTGCCGGGCTGGACAGCCGTGCGCTGGGGGATCAGGTACTGGTTGCCAGCAACGACAAGGACAAACAGCAAGTGGCGCTGTTTAACCTCGACCCCAAGAGCCATCAATGGCAAGCACCGTCGTACCTGCCCCCCCGTGACTATGCGGTGAACGGGGTGTGCCTGTACCAGGATGACGCGAGCAACATCTACCTGTTCACCGTGGGCGAAGAGGGCAAGGGTGAGCAATGGCTGGTTGCTGCCGATAGCCAGCGTTTGCAAAAACCGTTGTTGGTACGCAGCCTGCCCTTGCCGCCGCAAGCCAAGTTTTGCCAGGTCGACGACGGTGCGCAGAACCTGTTCGTCAACGAAGAAAACGTCGGTTGGTGGGCGTACCCGGCACACGCGGAAGCCGATGCTTCACGCGTGCCGGTGGCCATGGTCGAACCGTTTGGCAACGTGAAAACAAGCGCCGGGGCGATGGCGTCGGTGCCGGGTGGAGTCCTTGGGCTTGACCCGCAAGCGGCCCGGCTGAACCTCTATCAGCAACAAGGTAAACGCTGGTCACCGGTCGCCAGCCTGGCGCTGGCCGGTGTGGTCGAACCCGAACATCTGGCCGTGCGCCAGACACCGCAAGGCCTGCAAGTGCTGGTGCAGGATGGCGCCAACAGCAAGCTGCTGGAAGGCACCTTGGGCTGGCAAGCCACGGCGGTGAGTTTGCCGCCGGTGTTGGTGAGCGTGAAACCTGTGGTGCAGACCGAAGTAGTGGTGAGTCAGGGCGATGCGGCGGATGACCCGGCGATTTGGGTTCACCCGCAACACCCCGCGCTGAGCCGTGTTTTGGGCACCAATAAGCAGCAAGGCCTTGAGGTGTACGACCTGCAAGGCAAGCGGGTGCAGTACCTGCCGGTCGGGCGGCTGAACAACGTCGATGTACGCCCGGGTTTCACCCTGGGTTCGCGCACTGTGGACCTGGCGGTGGCGACCAACCGTGATCACAACAGCCTGAGCGTGTTCAGCATTGATCGCGCCACGGGTGAGTTGCAGCCAGCCGGCGAGATCGCCACGCCGGTCAGCGACATCTACGGGTTGTGCCTGTTCAAGGCGCCGTCGGGCGACATCTACAGCTTTGCCAACGACAAGGACGGCACCTTTGTGCAACACCGCCTGTTTGCCAGGGGTGACAAGGTCGAGGGCGAGCTGGTGCGCCAGTTCAAGGTCCCGAGCCAGCCTGAAGGCTGTGTGGCAGACGATAAGCACCAACGCCTGTTCCTTGGTGAAGAGGATGTAGCGGTATGGGCGGTGGATGCCCGTCCTGACCAGCCTGCAACGCTGAGCAGCGTGATCAGGGTGGGTGAGCAGGTGCATGACGACATCGAAGGGCTGGCGCTTTATCAGACCGACAAAGACAACTACCTGGTGATCTCCAGCCAGGGCAATGACAGCTATGTCGTGCTCGATGCCGAGCCGCCTTATGCCCTGCGTGGCGCATTCCGGGTGGGCGTCAATGCCGGGGAGGGCATCGACGGTGCCTCGGAGACCGATGGCCTTGAAGTGACTTCGGCCAACCTGGGAGGCCCGTGGAGCAAAGGGATGCTGGTGGTGCAGGACGGTCGCAAGCGCATGCCCGAGCAAGCACAGAACTTCAAGTACATCCCCTGGGCCGAAGTGGCCAAGGCGCTGCACTTGCCATAACCCGGTCATGTGAATCCTTTTCAATCCTTTAACCGCTGGCGAATAACCCCGGCAGGAGCAGCACTATGCACGCAACCATGGAACACATGACCATTTGGGGCCTGATCAGCGACGCGAGTCTGCTGGTCAAAGGCGTGATGTTGACCCTGCTGGTGGCCTCGCTGTTGAGCTGGTTTTTGATTGTGCGGCGCAGCGCCATTTTGCGCCGCAGTGAGCGCGACATGGACAGCTTCGCCCAGCGCCTGCGGGCCCAGGGTGAACTCAATGCGCTGTACCGCGAAAGCCGTGACGCCAGCCAGGAAGATGCTGGCGCCGGGCAGGTCTTTGTTGCCGCCTACAGTGAATACGCCCAGCTCAGGCAACAGCCGGGGGTGGATGCCGAGGGCGTGATGCAAGGGGTCGAGCGGGCGCTGTATGTGGCCATCAGCGAGCAGGAAATCCGTCTGGAAAAAGGCCTGCAGTTTTTGGCCACCGTGGGTTCGGTCAGCCCCTACATCGGCTTGTTCGGCACCGTGTGGGGGATCATGAATTCCTTTATCGGTCTGTCCCAGGTGCAGCAGGCGACCCTGTCCACTGTGGCCCCGGGCATTGCCGAAGCCTTGATCGCAACCGCCATTGGCCTGTTTGCCGCGATCCCGGCGGTGATTGCCTATAACCGCTTCTCGGCCCGTGGCCAGACCTTGCTGACCCGTTACTACAGCCTGGGCAACGAAGTGCAGATGCGCCTGTACCGCAACCTGCATGCCGGTTCGCGGAACATGTCTGCCGTCGCTTGAAAGGGAGTTCAACATGCTAACTCGACCACAGCGCAAACACGGGCCCAAGGCCGAAATGAACGTAGTGCCCTACATCGACGTGATGCTGGTGCTGCTGGTGATCTTTATGGTGACGGCGCCGATGCTGACCCAGGGGGTGAAGATTGAACTGCCCAAAGTCGCCAGCGAAGCCTTGGCCAATGACAGCCAGCAAAAAATCCTGACCCTGTCGGTCAAGGCCGAGGGCGGCTACTACTGGAACCTGGGCAGCGAACTGGACACCAAAAACCAGACCGACAGCGCCGTCAGCCTTGAAGAGCTGCAAGCCAAGGTCGGTGAGGTGGTGGCGCAAAACGGTGATACCCAGGTGTATATCCGCGCCGACAATGAGGCCGGTTACGGCAGCGTGGTCAAGGCCATGGCCGCCTTGCAGCAAGGTGGCGTCACCCACCTGGGGCTGGTGACCGAGGCCCCGGAATGAGTGCCGCGCTGATGCACGGCCCGTTGCTGCACGCCCGACCCTTGCCCTGGACCCGGTTGTGGCGCAACAGCCTGGCCTTGACGGTAACCGTTGCCCTGCACGGCGCGGTGGTGGCCTTTTTGGTGCTGGGCTGGAGCATGGAGCAACCGATGACAGAGCCGGCGCCCTCAAGCCTGAAAACCCGGCTGGTGATGTTGCCCGCCGAACCGATTGCGGTGCCACCGGCGCCAGAACCGCTGCCGGTGGCAGCCCCGGCGCCGGTAGTGGAGGCAAAACCCGAGGTGGTCAAACCCACGGTTGATCCGCAGCTAAGGGCGCGCAAACTGGAGCAGGCGGCGCTGGCGCGCAAGCGGGTCGAGGAACAAAAGCAGGTGCAGGTGGAGCAACAAAAAGCCGCGCAGCAACGGGCCGAACAGATCGAGGCCCAGCGCCGGCAAGCGCTGGCCGATGCTTCGGCGCAGCTGGCCCGGGTGGCCGCCGATAACGCCAGACGAGCGCAACAGGCAGCTGCGGCAGCGGATGTGCGCCAATACCTGCCCATCAGCAAACAAGCCCCGGACTACCCGCAGCGGGCACTGGACAAGGGCATTGAGGGTGACTGCACGGTGGAGTATTCGGTGACCCCGCAAGGCAAGGTCGACAACCCCAAAGTGGTGGGCAGTTGCCATCCGGCCTTTATCCGGCCCTCACTGGTGGCAGCCGCGACATTCCGCTACCAGCCGCGAATGGTTGATGGCCAGGCCGTCACGGTGCAGGGGGTGCGCAATACCTTTCACTACAAGATCCAGTAGAACCTGTAAGTAGCCGCTGAGGAGCGAAGCGAGGCTGCGATGGGTTGCGCAGCGACCCTGAAATCTTGAAGGTCCTGCGGACCTTATCGCAGCCTCGCTTCGCTCCTCAGCGGCTACGCTCACGATTGACAGGCATCAAGCCCCATCGCTTGTTCTTGACCTATGCTGCACGGGTTTTCAAGCACAAGGAAATGGCCATGAATGCGCCTGCAACCACCCCGACGCCTGCTACGGCAAAAGCGAAACTCCCCATAGGCCTGGTGATTGCGGTCCTGGTCATGATCGGCATTTTACTGCTGCCATTACCCGCCGACTTGCCGGTAGCCGGCCATCGCATGCTCGCGATCCTGGCATTTGCCGTGGTGGTGTGGATCACCGAAGCGGTGTCGTACGAAGCCAGCGCCATCATGATCACGTCCTTGATGGCGTTCCTGATCGGCATGGCGCCTACCCTGGATGACCCGTCCAGGCTCTACGGCACGTCCGCCGGCATCACCATGGCCCTGACTGGCTTTTCCAATGCCGCCCTGGCACTGGTGGCGGGTGCGTTGTTTATTGCCGCCGCCATGACCCACACCGGTCTGGACCGGCGCATTGCGTTGGTCACGCTGTCGCGCATCGGTACCAGCACCCGGCGCATCCTGCTGGGGGCTATTGCAGTCACCATCCTGCTGAGCCTGGTGGTGCCCAGCGCCACTGCCCGCAGTGCCTGCGTGGTGCCGATCATGATGGGTGTGATCCTGGCGTTTGGCGTGGACAAACGCTCGAACATCGCCGCCGGGATCATGATTGTCGTGGCCCAGGGCACCAGTATCTGGAACGTAGGGATTCAAACGGCTGCCGCGCAAAACCTGCTGACCGTAGGCTTTATGGACAAGATGCTCGGCGCCCGCGTGAACTGGCTCGACTGGCTGATCGCCGGTGCGCCCTGGGCCATCATCATGTCGGCGGTATTGCTGTTTGTGGTGCTCAAAATGCTCCCGCCGGAAAGCGACAGCATCCCCGGCGGCAAAGAGGCGGTCGAAAAATCACTGGCCGAACTGGGCCCCATGACCGGGCCGCAGAAACGCCTGATGGGTGTTTCGATAGCGTTGCTGCTGGCGTGGGCCACCGAAGGCAAGCTGCACAGCTTTGACACGACATCCACCACTTATGCCGGATTGGTCTTCTTGCTGTTGCCGCGCTTTGGCGTCATGACCTGGAAAGATGTTCAATCACGTATTCCGTGGGGCACGGTGATTGTGTTCGGGGTCGGGATCAGCCTGGGCACTGCGTTGTTGACCACCCAGGCCGGGCAATGGCTGGGCGTGCAAGTGGTGCAGAACACCGGCCTGGATAAGGTGGGGCCGTTGGGGATCTTTGCGATTCTGGGGGCGTTCCTGATTTTGATTCACTTGGGTTTTGCCAGTGCCACCGCGTTGACCTCGGCGCTGCTGCCGATTTTGATCGCGGTGCTGCAAACCTTGCCGGGTGAATTCAACCGCCTGGGCATGACCATGTTGCTGGGCTTTGTAGTCAGCTACGGGTTTATCCTGCCGATCAATGCGCCGCAGAACATGGTGTGCCTGGGCACCCAAACCTTCACTGCCAAGCAGTTTGCCAAGGTCGGGCTGATCGTTACCGCAGTGGGGTACTTGCTGATGTTGCTGTTCGCCGCAACGTACTGGAGCTGGTTGGGCTGGATGTAAAAAGCCGCCAACCGGAGTAGCTGTGGATGTACAGAGATAACTCAACTGTGGGAGCGAGCCTGCGCGCGAAGATCATTCGCGAGCAGGCTCGCTCCCACCTAGCTACCGTTTTCGCTACGCCCGCCGCTGCTGACTTCCGCCGGTACATCCTCGCCCGCCATGCGCTTGCGGAACAGTGAGGTCCGGGCCAGCAGCAAGGTGGTCACGGGTACGGTGATGGACAGCAGGATCGGCATCAGCCAGGCGTGCAATACCGGTGTCGATTTAAGCGCAGAAAAGTACAGGATCGACGCCAGCGCCACCCCCCACGCACCAATGGTCGACGCCAGGGCCGGCGGGTGCATGCGCTGAAAAAAGTCCTTGAGGCGCAACAACCCGACAGCGCCGCACAAGGCAAACAGGCTGCTGAGCACCAGCAGCACGGCCACCGGTATTTCGATCCAGAGCGACAACTCGCTGAGGGAATTCATTCGATCACCTCGCCACGCAGCAGGAATTTGGCCAACGCAAAAGAGCCCACAAAGCCAAACAGGGCAATCAGCAATGCGCCTTCAAAGTAAGTGTCAC